>JAICXY010000009.1 GCA_025934495.1 Candidatus Nitrosocosmicus sp. | reverse complement strand
AATATCTATGGCAGGTATAAAGTTACATTCCAATTTATCTGAAAGGGAAATGGAAAAATAATATGATAACCTTAAATTAAAGTGATACCGGTCTAATATCTTACTATTCTGAAAAATCTGTAAACCTGGTAGCAGGCGGTAGTGAGCAGGGAATAGTTTATGATGATGATGATTATTCTTTATTGCCTAATAATTACAAAGGTGTGAATACCAAAAACAATAATTCTCAATTTGAAATTGATTATCCAAGGCTGTATAACATTGTAAATCATCAATCATATAATGAGGATGGCTTTCATTCATTAGTAATAGATGTTAAAGGTAAAGGGTTAAGCACATGTATTTACATGATAAACCTTCATTTGGACAAAGAAACATCAAGTTATAGAATTTTATTTATAAAGAATTAGGTATAAGAAAGAGTATGAGGTTCTTTTGGAAAGAGAAAAACAAAATTCAGAACATACACCACATACATATGTATTTTGAATACATTTTTCTGTACCTATAGAGACAACAAATGGATTATATGGTTTCTTAAAATAGAAGTCTTTTCCTTTAAAGATGAATATTGTACGATAACAAGAACAAGAACAATTAAAAAGGTTCAAAAAGTTATAAAAAAATTGAATCTTTTTTTCATTATATATTGTTGTTATTAATTGATGTATTTCCAGGCTTTTTATAAAAATTCTGAGTTGCCACCGTTGTTTGTAATGGAAGCTGATGCAGTTTGGCTGGCAGAGTTTTTGACTTGGTGAATTTGCACCTGGATTTATTGTCTATATAGATCTGGCTTTGAAAGACGCTGTTATTAATGCTTTCTGTTAATAGTTGTGTAAACACATGGATGCTTTCTCTTGTAAACTAATACTGCTTGTTTAGATACACCATTACAACATCTTTAGCTAACCCTTAAAATATTACCATCATTATGAGGATAATACTTTCCTCAAGCAGATTACCGATGATGATCAAAGAAACATTTTATGATATGATAGAACAGGATGATGAAGAATCCAGTTATAGGGCAAAGATTCTCCTGATTAAAGATAAAGGATATACAGTTCCCGAAATAAGGATGATGGCAACCAATCACCATATGATGTTAACATAAGAAAGTGGATACATTGATACAATGAGAAAGGCATTGAAGGTATCATATCCAGAAAACACCTGCACACAAACCACTCAGGATAACAGACAAGATTGAGAAAAAGATAGAGCGGAGATCGCCACCAAAAACCCAAGAGACCAACCAATATGAACTACCCTTCTCAACATGGTCATTACCTCGTGTTCTTGCTTGAGGATACATATATCTCCAATAAGGAACTGAATCTTGTAGTCCATAAGTCATACAGAGATTAGAAATATATTTTTAAAACATGGAATAAGGTACAGACAAGGCAATCAAAGATTACTCCTGGAAACAGCACAGATCCAGAATACCATTTGAAAAAAAAACGTATTGAAGAACTAAGATACAATAAGTTACCTGTTGATTCAGTCCTTCTTTACGAAGATGAGAAGGAGGGAGATGTAGTAGTAAAAACATATGGTGGGACCTCATGGTCCTTGTACAGTCAAAGGTATCCAAGGCTCAACAAAAGATAAAAGGCATTCTAAATGTATTTGATGGTGTTTATGATCATACTGATAATCACAGATATTGATACACTCCTATAAACAAAAGACAGGACAGCAGCAGCTCCTTGATTTCATAAAAGGAGTAGATCAAAATATGATTTCAGTGTAAAACAGATATTTTTGATAGTTGATAACGTATCGATACACATATCAAATAAGGTAAAAGAAACTCTAGCCAGGCATCATCCAAGAATACAGTTAGTATTTCTTCCAACAACCAGATCACCGGAACTAAACCTGATTGAAGTCAGATGGTTATATTGGATGCAGGCACATGCAGCTATAAACAATCCCATATTTTTAAATGAACAAGATATTGGTAAAGCCATATTAGATTGGGCATACAACTATAACAAAAAACATGGAGGCAAAACAAGCAGTATTAGTTTACAAGAGAAAGCATCCATGTGTTTACATAACTGTTAACTTAAGAAATTATTTCTTTACTATGTGGATAAACAAACAACTTGAGCCATTGTTTAACATGGTTTAATTTACACTTGTTCTTTTTACAAGGAAAATAATCATCAAAGATTTCAGTTCTATCTTTTATATATTGCATTGTTATTTCAATAATACTTTTCTCATAATGAGAATGAAGGTGATACGTTAGTTTCAAGAATCTACACGCTTGTGGATCCCAAGTACAACATCTGTGAAACTGGATACTGGCCATATTTTTGTACTGCCATTGACAAAAATAGTTCGACTACAAACATGTTTCACTCTTTGAATATGTGAAAGAAAAGGATATGTTTATTTAATGATTCGATAATAACCCAAAGCCATGTTAGTTCAGAACCTACTTTTATCATAGTTTCATCAATTATGTATTCTTTGATTTTCCTTTTCTTTTGAAATCTCTTTGGCCTGTACTTTTGTATTCAGTTCCAGACTAACTGGCTTATTTTTACTATTTTTAAGAAAGATAATGCTTTGCAGCATTTCCAAATGATAAACCTAAAAAGTACAAATACATCCCATAACCTATAATTTGTGAAGGTGTTCTATTTCTAATTTCATATAATATATGGTTGTTTTAAAGATATAGATTTTTCCAAGTTAACAGGGTCTTAATGCATTCCATGGTATACATAATAACAAATAACTAGAACAATCATTTAAGAGAACAAATGCGAGGTATGGGATTTGAACCTGCAAACCTTAGGGAGAGTTATACTGTGAATAGGATTGCATCCTCACGATTAGACAAGTCGGCTTATGGTATACAATAGAATAAATTTATATATTTTGCAATCACCTGTCTCCAAATGTAAAGTATTCAGAGTCCATGGAACAAATAAGACTATCCGCCCATATAACAATAATCATAGAACTTGACAAGGTTATTGCATTATTTCTCTGCTACAATATTATAGAATCAATAAACATCATATTTTATACAGTAATGGATACTATTACCAGGCGAGGATAATAAAAGAAAACAAGGAGGAGGATAAGTATTTTAATATATCTTACAGTTACAAAGATATCCATAAATAATTGTGTAAATTAATTGGGTAAATACTACAATTATACCATACTAATTTAATTTAATAGTAAACTTTTTACAGAAATAACTCTGCAATTTATAAATGAGTGCAATAATTCGACCCATTGAGCAGAATGATATAGAGATCTGTGGTAAGATTGGATACGAGGCACACAAAACCATTTCTTCCGCTCACGGTTATCCTCCCGAACAACCTTCTGAAGAATTTGGCATAGATCTTATTAGAAGGCTTCTTGGAAATCCAAATTCATGGGGTATTCTAGCAGAGCGACAAGGCAAGACATTAGGAAGCGTATTCCTTCATAAATTTCCGCCTTCGCCTGTAGCAGTGATAGGTCCACTTACAGTCCATCCTTCAGCAGAAGGAAGAGGTGTGGGCAGAATATTGATGGATGCTGTTCTATCTCAGGCTAGAAAACAAAACCATGACCAGATTAGATTAGTGCAATCGCCAAGTCACATTCGTTCATTCGTATTATATACAAAGTCTGGCTTCACCCTTCGAGAACCTTTATTTTTGATGCAAGGTCAACCACTAAAAGATAGGATTAATACAAGCAGTGACGATGTTCACATGCTTCACGATGATAGTGATGTTAGTAGATGCAACGATCTTTGTAAATTAACCTACGGTTTTTCAAGGGAAATGGAATTGCGTCTGGCCAAGGACCAAGGCGTAGCTGCATTGATAGAAAGAGAAGGCATTATTACAGGTTACTCAGCAGGAATAGGTATATTTGGTCACGCAGTTGCAAAATCAAATGAGGATCTGAAGGCACTGATTGCTAATGCGTCTGTAATCCCTGGTCCTGGTTTCTTTGTACCTGCTCGGAACCGCGAGATAATCAATTGGTTGCTCGAAAATGGCTTTCAAATCGGCTGGCCTGCAAATCTTATGACTATTGGTCCTTACCAAGAACCATTGATACCTTTTCTTCCATCTTTGGCATACTAAATTATGCACATATCAGGGTCATCTAAATCATAACTATATCTTTGCATGTTGATCTACAACTGGATATTTGGGTCCCGATTCCAGTACTATATAGATATGGTGTACAGTCTTTTGGATATAACATATAATTTGAATTATATAATTAAAGACAATAGTATTAAGGCGATAATATTAAAATAAAATGATTTTTTTATCCATTTCCAACTTTAATATGGCCATTTTGTGATAGTTGCAACAATAGACAAAATGTATTTCTCTTATCTACAAGTTTATTCTTATTGTACAACTCAAATATATTAAAATGCGAAGTGCGGGATTTGAACCCGCGATCCCGAGCTTGGGAAGCTCGTACCTTAACCAGGCTGGGCCAACTTCGCATAAGAATAAAAAATTAATCCATCATCAATTAATATAATTTTATCTTTTATTCAAAAATAAAAATTAAATAACATCATATAAACTATCTTTCATATATACGGCCATTTCTAAATGCTATTTTTCTTGCCGAGCTTATATCCCGTATTCCTCGTCGATTTATCTCAGTTCCTTGTCTAATAGATGTACCAGATTCATCAACAATTTCAACTATCACTTCATCTTTAAAATATTTTTTTAAAACATTAGCAATATGATAGGATAAAGTTAAACTACCATCACCTATTCTAACAATTTTTTTTTGAGAGTCAATGGCAGATAAAATTACAGATATTTTTTCAATAGCAGATTGTACAGATAATACAATTATTTTATCCAATTCGAAATTATAATATAAAATAGATATGCCAATTCTTTTTCCAGGATCAATGCCTACAATCAACTGATCGTTAGAATAGCAACAAGAACTCATAAAATTTTGCAATATTTTTGCCTTAACAGAAAGCGGAGATTTTTCCAATTCTGTATCTAGGAAAACATCATTTCTTTTTACAATTTTTGATTCATTTAAGGTAGTAATTATTATTTTTGCATTACATAACGCTGCTTCCTCAGGAGAAAGAGATAGAAAACTTAAATCAAGGGCTTTTAGAGCACTTGTGATTTTATAATACGAGCGCCCTGAAAGTGTTGCAACAATAACGGGTGGACAACTTACTAGGTTGAGCATATTTATTGTTAAATCTGAATTAAAGCAGCAATGCAAGACATTTAAATATTATGGAAAAATACAAAATATCTTTATACTATCAGAGTAAATATAAGAAAATATATCAATCATAGTTTTTATCATTTAATTAAATTTAAGCCTAGTTCATGATTTTTCCATGGAGTCAAATGAAAATATTTAATGCCCCTTTAGTATAAATAAAATTTTTGTATCCATCTTTTCCAAGGTAGATATTCATCGAACATTATTAGACCGTCAAATTCAATATAGCCTGTGCTATATCACCTTTGGTTTCTGTTAATGCAACAATAGCTTTTTCTTTAGATACATTAGCCTGTTGCATGACCAAAATAACATCCTCATCTTTAAATGATGGTACAGATCTATTACTTTCTTCAATTTCGGTAGCAACAACTTGAAATATAGTGCTATCCTTTCCTTTCATTTCAACAACTTGTGGTTTTTTCAAAAATATTTCTTTAGTATCAGTTCTTATAATAACTTCTTCGACCGAGCTTAAATCTTTCATGTCCAGACCCATTCGGTCGAGCATTCTTCGCATATCTCTATTGCCTGATCGCATCATAGAATTCTCTATGTACTTCTACTTTTTATTCCTTCTCTAATTTTAACTCCAACGCCTCTTAGAAGAGATCTAGCAGAGATCTCATCGATTTTATCTTGATAATATGAAAAAGGTAATAATGACCGCCCCACCGCCAAAATATTCTGCTTTGCGTCTATAATTGCTACATCTGATCCAGTTTTAACATTAGTTCCACAGGTTAATACATGTTTAACAAATAAAGATCGACCTTCGGAAACAAATGGAATAGCATCCTCAATAGGCGTTATGCAATTGAAAATGAAATTTTCATTTTTCAAGAAAAGCTCAGCTCCATAAATTGTCAATGCAATTCCACCATCGGTCCTAAAAGTTCCAATCAAATTTCCATTTAAACCAAAATTCTTTATTCGTCCAGTTTTTCTAGAATATTCAATTTCTACATCTTTCGGCAAAACAGAGCTTATTTCTTTACCAAAAAGAAAATTAATATGCGAAGATATTTTTAGGTATGGATCTACTAACAGTTTCTTCAAAGATCATTTAATTATAAAAGCAATTATAAAAGTTATAAGTATTATAAATACACTCTTTTACTTTGAGATAATTAAATAATTATTAAAAATAATAAATACTAATAAATTACTATTTAATTAAAGAAACATGGTTTCTTTTTGTGAATTATGTGGAAAGCAAACAGATGATAAAAAAAAAGTAATGATAGAAAATTCGGTTTTTAATGTTTGTATATCATGCTCAAAAAGGGGTAAACCAATAGAATCCAATAGTAACTTTAGAACCATTCATGGGAAAAATACAAGAATTATTGGAAAACCAGCTTCACACTATTCTACTTCATCAACATCAACATCAACAAAACAAAGTCCATTTTCTACTAGAATAAAACCAATGCCAAGAAATAAACCCCCACCACTTAAAAAAATAAATTTAACTGATGAAATGATTTTGGATCCAGAATTTCCAAAAGTTATTAGAGATGCTAGAAATAAAAAAGGCATAACACATGATCAACTGGGACAGAAAATAAATGAAAAGGTAACTCTGTTAAAAAAAGTTGAAACAGGTACAATAAAACCTGATGAAATTTTATCAAAAAAACTGGAAAATTTTTTGGGAATAAAATTATATATAAATCCAAACGAAGAATCTACAGAACAGTAAAAGATATGTCGATATCTTCTACTTGAATATATTAAAAATTGTTAAACAGAGAGGTTGCTGTCCTTAGAATAGGCCATAGGCTCGTGAGAGACGATAGAACAACAACCCATGCAATACTTGTATCCAGAGCTTTTGGATGTAATACTATGTACATGACCGATGTAGATGAGGAAATAAAAAATACAATCAATAAGGTTAATGATTCATGGGGGGGATTAAATGAGTTTAAACTAGAGATAATCGATAATTGGAAAAAGCTAATTAAAGAATGGAAAGAAAAACAAGGTAAAATAATCCATTTGACTATGTATGGACTTCAAATTAATGAAGTAATTGATGAAATTAAAATAATAGGACAAAAAATACTAGTGATAATAGGAGCTGAAAAGGTCCCAAAGGAGATTTATTTTTTATCTGACTACAATATATCCATAGGAAATCAGCCCCACTCAGAAATAGCAGCATTAGCCATTTTCCTTGACAGATTATTTGAGGGAAAACAGTTTGATAGAAGATTTTCGGGCGGAAAGATGAAAATCATTCCATCAGATAAAGGCAAAACTGTCATCAGAAAGAAAAAGTGATCTCTTTTTTGAATTTATGTCTTTGAGTGAACAAAATTCAACCAAAGCCAAGTTAAAAAAACTATAATTTAATATACTTACTTTAAGTCAACATACGATTGATTCCACAACCAAGAAAGAAACATCAGGATAACAAGAAATATTTTGATTTACTAATAAACTAATTTATCACATCTGCATTTTTGTATGATTATTGTAAATCATTTTAATTAATGTTTCAGTATTAAATCCTCATGAAAATCATCGTAATCTACCAGATATAAAAATTCTGTATAAATATAACTGCTTTTGTAAATGCAATAAAGCAGTTATATTATTAACAATATAATCATGTTAAAATTAATCCAAGTTTAGACAAGTTTATAGCCTTCTTTACCTCCATGGCGATTCTCCGACCCATACTTACAGGAGTATTATATAGCAAGTCTGAATACGGTGAACCAGAAACATATAGATTGGTGCCTGCTACAATCCTGGCAGAGAATTCAAATGAAATAAAGTTAGCGTTGTTATCATAAACACCCTCTATACAAAAAGGCCCAGGTATACCAGGAGGTACAAGTTTGCTGGCAGCACTAACAAACCTTTCACCCATAGAATAAACTTCGGGTAATAGTGATTCTCTCAATACTATAGGGATGTTCCCTATTACAGTATAAGAGGGTTGTAAATCAGAAGACATTTGAATTTTTGCTGGAATTCTACCTATTGCATCAATATCCGTTTCATAGCGTCTATCAATACCCAATAACTCCAATTCATTTTCAATAGGAGAATAAAAAAATTGCAAATAAACAGGAACACCATTAGCATATTTTTGTATAAAAAGTTGATTTTCTGAATCAATAATACCATCTTCTACAAGTTTTTGAGATTGTTCTTCAAAACTTTTTTTATCGGTAACTAAAAAATAACCTTTACCACCAGCTGCTCCATGTAATTTAACAATACATAATCCGTCAATATCATTTTTAGACAATATTTGTTGTGGAGCTGGTAATAAAGATTCATTCATTAGACGTTGTTTTAACGATCTATCAGATTCCCATCGTAAGATCCATTTGTTACCAAAAATTGGTATTTTAATTTTTTCAAGGTCATCCATAGGTATAGAAGAAATTAATGTTCCATGAGGTATCAATATAGGGTTATATTCATCAACTAATTTTTTTTGAAAATCACCATCCAAGAGATTTTGGAAATTATCTAATACAATAAGTTTATCAATAAATTTAAACCTTTTGTACAGAGAAAGTCTTTTTTCTTCACAAATTAATAGTGTTTCAAATCCTTCATCTTTAGCCCCTTTTAAAACCTGTAAGGAACAATGTGATCCTAAAGTCATAATATATCTAGAATTAGCAGAGTTTTGATTATTTTCTGTTTCAATATAGGATGCAGTCATAACAGATAATAATTTGAAAAATCACCAGATTAAAGTTTTTTTAAGACGGTTAGAGAAAAATAATGTAAAAGAGAAAATAGTAATATGTATAAAAATACGACATAGAAAAAATGTAAGAGAACCAAAATCAAAATACAATTACAAAAATATAAACGATTGTAAAGAGAAATAATTTAGGGTATACCAGGTTTATAACTTTGTGTCAACCTATGGAGCCTATCCATATAGAAAGCAGGTGATTTCACTTCCCTGCGGTGTTCAAAAATAGTAGGAATACAATCAGAATAAATTCTTAATTTAAAAAAAAGAGATGGATAAAAGAAATATTACATTACAAAAAATTATTTGGATTGCACTATTTGCCCTGCAATTTCACCATCTTGATGGGGTTGTGTACGAATAACCACGTAAAGTGATCCACCCTTCATAGTATTTGCTAGATCTGTAACATTTTTTCCAGTTAGGCTAGCCATTAGTTTGTCTGAAGTAATAACACCATCGGTTAATTTTCCATTAATCGGTCCAGTAGGATAGATAGATTTAAAATGGTTAAACCCAGCAGGTACTGTTGCATATGGATTGACTAATGGTACTACTTCTGTGGTATTCTTGTAATCAATGCTAGCATCAATAACTTTATCTAAATTCTTGGCATCCACTTCATAAGACATGGTTCCGTTCTGATTTAACTGAAATTTAGCTGTTCCTGTTGCAGGAGTATTTACCGGTGTTGGTTGAACATCCTTGCCTGAAAGATTTGCAATAAAATTCGTTGCTTGTTGTTGTTGTTGTTGTGCATAAGCCAAAATCGGTACGGTAGATATTAATCCCACGCCAGTTATTAACATTATAACAACCATCTTTACAAATTTAAAATTTCTACTAGATTTCCTCACCAAATCAATATATTTGTGTTTATTTGATATGGTTTGTTCCAATATCATGTTCTCAGATACTTCATGTACTATATAGGCTTTTTGTTATTTTTAACAGCCTTTTTAATAAGTATTTTGAAATTACTTTTAAGATTAGGAATGGATTTTAATAAACCAACATATAATAGACTAACAAAATCGAGTTTAATTTTACATTTCGTTTCATTAAAAATTTGTAAGTATTTTATCAAATATACAATAAAAACTGTGAAGGTGTCTTATTTCCACAAATCGCAGTAAAAATAGAACATTTTTAACCCATCGAGTTTTCGTTAGGGTAAACATCCATAAAAATCATACCATAACAGGCCATCTATTCTATTATTGTATTAGATTTAATTTTATACACTAAATTATTACATCAAACGTTATCTTTATAGTAATATTCTCATATACAAATCAGTCTTATTTCTTATTCTTATCTTTTTATACAATATTTAACGGAAACATCCATCTATCCACTAGTGGCAGTTGTACAGTTGTTTAGGATGTTGATTCGGTCAGAGCCTCAAAATCTTATAGAGTATGTTCATAGATTCTAGGCCGATTATTGGCGCCTTGGCAGAAATAAAGATTTCATACAGTGAACCTATTGGAGCATTTATACCATTAAAACCGACAAATTAAAAAATCTTTTGAGTATCGAAGAGTATACGATTTTAACATATAGAGATTTGAATATTAAGCAAAATAATAATAATTATAATAAAAGAAAGAAAATGATATTAATTTATAATATTAATAAAAATCAATATTTTCTATTATAATGATTGAAAAAGATCATTCAGTTATAGATAGTAAACTAATTTACAATGGCCCAATAAAGTTAAAATTAGATACTTTTAGAATAAATGGAAAAATTTTTAGAAAAGAAGTAGTAGAACATAATGCATCTGTAGGCATCATCCCAATATTAAGCAATGATGAAATCATATTAATAAAACAATATAGATATGCAGTAAATGAATATTTAATTGAGATACCTGCAGGCAAAATAGAGAACAAAGAAAGCCCCATAGAAGCAGCAAAAAGAGAATTAGAAGAAGAAACAGGATTCACCGGAGATCTGATACCATTGACTAAATGTTATCTAGCACCAAGTTATGATACAGAACTAATGCATCTATTTATTGCAAAAAACATCTTACGAACAGATAATTCAACATCAAAGATGGATGATGATGAAAATATTTCAAATATGATTGTAAGGATAGACGATGCAATTCGCTATTGTTTTAATGGACATATTAAAGATTGCAAAACGGTATCAGCAATACTTCTTCTCTATAACTCCTCATTTTTTAATTCAAATATTAAATTAACTTGGTAGAAGGTGCCGTTCATTCATTCATTCATCTAAACCATTTTGGTTATTTATTAAGACATATAACATAGTTTTATTCGAAAGTTCTCCAATAATATTTCCTGAACATTATAAGCACAATTAAAAGTAAGAAGTGTCGTAAAAGAAAAGTAGTTTAGAAATCATAATTACCGATATAATCAATAATGTTTTGTAGTGACGGAGGATCGTTATAAAAATTTTCTAAATATAAAAATGCAAATAAATTTGCAAAGCATAATTTTTCTTCAATTGTAAATTTTAACAAATGAGCAAACAAAAAAGCAGCATCCCATGCATCCCCAGCTCCACTAACAATATTAATTTTAGATGGAGAAAGTGCATGGACAAATATAGTATTAAATCCATCAGACAAAACAGAACCTATTGTAGTATGTATACAAATATCCATATTAAAAAAGTTTGAGAGAAACAAGGCAGATTTGCAAAGATTCGTTGGTAATATCGAAAGAGCATTCTTTTTATCCGGAATAGACGTACCTCCATTAACTAAAAGAGCTGAAATTATTTGAAGGTATTCGTTTTCATTGATGCTCAATAAATCAATTAATTTTGAATTAGCACTTAAATCTTGAACAAATTCCAACCTTCTTTCACTTATATCAGCAGGATCTAAAAAATGAAATGAATTTGGAGAATTTGCGAATACATATTTCAATAGATCGGTTCCCCTTAAATTTGATGCCCAGTTTGTTAAAACTACTGCAGAGGAGGAATACAAAATTTGCAATATATCAGCAATAGATTCAATTGATTCAGGACCAAAGTTACTGTTATCGCCAACGTCACTTAACATAACATTTGAAACAGAAAAAGAAGGATTAGTAAATTCAAAAATAGTCGTTAAACCATGTTTTCCATTTTTAATATGCAAATTTACTTGGGAATTAAATTTTTTAAATGTAGAATTTAAAACGGAATAACCAATTTTATCCGCCACAGTAAAAAGATCAACTTTTGCACCAAGTCTCGCAAGACAATATGCCACATTAACAGCATTGCCCCCTTTTATATCAATGCTATTTAAACCACGTATACTACCCCCGCCAACCCTAATTTTATTTTCAATAATTTCAATTAAATTGTTCATATTAGAAATTTGGATAATCCTATCAATAAAAAAATCAGGTAGAACAGTGATTTTAACATCTATATCAAACTTTAGAATATCGCATAATTTAAAATAAATATTTTTAAAAACTGATGTAGTATCGTGTTTAGGAGAAAAAAAAGGATTTTCATCTACCTTATCTTCGTCTTCATTTACAAATTTATCACCAAAATAAATAAAATAGTTATCAAGAGATTTAGAAAGATCATAATAAAAAGTGTTCAAATTATAAATTTAAAGGGACTCTATATTGATATATAAAGTACTTTCTTCTTTTACCCACAGTTAATTTAAAATGTGCATACATAATACAAAGGCAGATCTCATAATAATAGATACAACATACAATCATCTTATTTCCAATTGTATATTTCCCAAAAAGGGAATATTCTCTACATAATTGTAATATTATTTTTCAGACCGCTCTTTATAATACAGATAAAAGCTGCTTTGTTGCAGGATTCTGCATCCTAAATACACTTAGCTAACAGATACCAACAAATCGTATGAAATGGCCTGTTTACAACCAATCTCTTGTTAGACGTATTGAAATTATAATCGGTTTTGATGACTGATGACTAGAATAAAGAACTAAAATAGATGAATAAGACCAGGTTAAATTGGGAACCATTTCACTATTCTAATACATTTCTTCATCTGTTGCTTGGATGTGTCAGAGGATACTTTCATCTTCCGTATATACAAACCGGAGAGGGAATTGCACAATGGCATGCTAAAGGAGAAGTAGTACCTTCCATTCCCGATTATACTACAATAAGCATAAGAAGAATAAACAGGTTAGACATAAAAATAAAAGAAGATAGCAAAGTAAAGGAATCCAAAGACAAAGACAAAGACAAATATTGTATCATTGCGATATATAGTGCCGATATTAAATAACAAATAGAGGCAAGTGGATGGAAAAAGGAGAAGTGGAATGGAAGAAAGAAAAAATATTTGAAAATCCACATAATAGTAGAAGTTAATGTAGAGACCAAGAAAATTTTTTCAATGATAAAGGTCACGGACAAGCATGTTCATGATAGCAAGCCGTTACCAAGGATGGTTGATAATATTATAAAATTAGACAATGTAACAGTAGCAATAGGCAAATTATTTGCTACTATGGTGCTTATGAAGGTAATGGCATCTTTAGATATGTATCGGACAATAGAGTTTTACCTTATTAAAATACGAAAGAATGCTCAAGTTCGATTGAAAAAGGGACACAGGCTTCGAAATCTATCAGTTGTATTCCAGAAAAAGATTTGAAAAGGTTGGAGGATAGCAAAATCTATGGACAACGATAGATTGGCGATAGAAACGGAATTTGCCTCAATAAAAAGAACGTTCGATAAAGATGTATACTCGGAGGTTAGACTGAAAACCTGATACAGAAAATGATGTTGAAAGCATCATTGTATAACAAGATGCCGCTATCTATTTAGAGAATATATGACACAGAATCAAAGATTTTAATAATCATACAACAAAGTAGATAAAAGCAATATTTTATATTAAAATAAATCACATTTCTATTGGAAATAAGTTGCAAAAGTACCAATTACAAATATCAAACTCGATAGTTTATTTTTAAACTAGAGGATATATTCTCATATTTTCTATAATAAAACAATACAAGTAGAACTAGAACTAGACAGTTCGTCGATAACTAAATGTAAGAAGACGGTTACTTTCCATGTAAAAAGAGAAAGTGCAAACTAAAATATGCAAGAATTAGTTGAATCTTTTTTAGATTGTCTTAATAAAGAATTTGAAATGTCTTTCATGCTTTATTGCATATTCAGAGAATCGTTATTTGTAACTTTTTGTTGATAGAATAAATGAAAACAGAAAATTAGATTAGATTAGTAAAACAGAAAATATAAAAAGGTTATTTAAGCGATTTGGGCGAATAGGCCAGGTTAATCCATATCCATGCCGCCCATGCCGCCCATGCCGCCCATGCCGCCCATGCCGCCCATGCCGCCCATGCCGCCTCCTGGTGGCCCGGGTGGCATTTTGGACTTGTTTGCTGCAATGACATCATCAATTCTCAATAGCATACAAGCAGTTTCTGTAGCGGATTTAATAATTTGCTCTTTAATTGCAGTAGGTTCAAGCACATTTCTTTCATACATGTCAGAAACAGATGTTGCCTTTACATCGATACCAGTCCATTTTGCACCCTTTCCTTGTTTTGTTCTTAGCTCGGTCATAGTATCGATTGGATCCATACCTGCATTTTCTGCCAAGGTTAGTGGAATAACTTCCAGAGCATCAGCAAATTTTTCTACTGCCAATTGTGCTCTGCCTTCTAAATTACCTGACCATTGCCTTAACTCATTAGCAATATAGGACTCTGGTGAGCCACCTCCGGCTACTATAGATGGTTTCTCCAATACATCCTTCATAACCATTAATGCATCATGTAATGACCTATCAGCCTCATCTACTACCCTTTGAGAACCTCCACGAATTAAGATGGTCACAGCTTTTGGATTTTTACATCCTTCAATGAATACCCATTTGTCTGTTTCCACCTTTCGCTCTTCAACTAAAGTAGCAGTTCCAAGATCGCTTTCGCTTAAATCATCCAGATTGTTAACTAATCTTGCATCAGTAGCCTTTGATAACTTGAACATATCACTTTCTTTAACACGTCTTACAGCAAGAATCCCAGATTTAGATAAATAATGCTGTGCTATATCATCCATACCCTTTTGACATAACACTACATTTGCACCGATTGATTGAATTTTATCAACCATAGTTTTTAACATCCTGTTTTCTTCGTCCAGAAACATGTGCATTTGTGAAGGATCATTTATTCTAATTTCTGCGCTCATCTCAGTTTTTTCGATTTCTAGAGGAGAATTAAGAAGTGCAATCTTTGCATTTTCGATCCTCTTTGGCATCCCTGCATGAACTACTTCTTTATCCAAAACAATGCCACGAATTAATGAAGTATCGCGCATAGAACCTCCAGCTTTTTTTTCGACTTTAATATTATCAAGATCAACTTTTAAACCATCAATATTTGGATTCTTCTCAGATACCTGTGTAGTAGCATCCACAACTATTTCACTTAAAATAGGACTTTCATCAGATACTAATTTTGAATCCATGCTTGTTTTTGCAATTTTAATCAAAGTATCTCTATCACTAACATCAACTTTTATTGCTATTTTATTAAGAATAGTCAAAGATTGTTCTGCAGCTGCAGTATATCCATCCACTATTGCAGATGGATGGACATCTTTACTGATTAATTGTTCTGCTTTTTCTAAAAGTGAGCCTGCAAAGATTACAGAGGATGAAGTGCCGTCCCCTACTTCATTGTCAACAGATTTTGCAACTTCCACCATCATTTTTGCTGCAGGATGTTGGACATCGATCTCCTTTAGAATAGTAGCACCATCATTAGTAATGGTTACATCACCTAACGAATCTACAAGCATTTTATCCATACCACGTGGCCCCAGACTTGATCTTATTATTTCAGACACTAGTTTTGCTGCATTGAAATTATTTTTCTGTGCCTCTCGACCTTTATTTTCTTTAGCACCTTCTTTTAGTATTAAAACTGGCATACCGCCAGCAGTTTGTTGAATTGAAGCCAACCATATCACCTATTAGAATAGTATAATTTTTAAATTGCCTCTTTTATAGTTTTCACAATTATAGTAAAAACGTTTAAATAATAAATAAAAGTTTTCTAAAAAAATTTAACAGAGTAAAACAAAATAATTGATATGGATTTTAAAATTACCCTACAAGCAAAAAAAGAAAGAACAATAACAGTTAAGCACAATCAAACAACAAGTTTTTTGTGGGAAGGAGAAAACGTTTTTTCGACTCCATCTATGATTTCAGAAATGGAAGAAACGTGTAGGCTATTATTAAAAGAGCAATTTCTTAACAATAAAGAATGGGATTCTGTTGGAACTTTAGTTAATATAAAGCACCTAGCATCTACACCAGTAGGGGCAAAAATTACATTAAATGCAGAAATTATTAACATAGATGAAAGAAGAATATTATTCAAAGTATCAGCAAAAGATAAAATAGAAGTTATAGGTGAGGGAAAGCATGAAAGATTTATTATTAATATTCCTCGTTTTAAAGAAAAATTTATTAATAAAGTTAAAAAATTAAATGAATAATATCAAAAAACCTTTTTAAATATAAATATTTTAATCTAATGGAAAAAAGAATCCACCATAAAAGCAATAAACAAAGCAGTAAGATAAGGGCTACTGAATTTAAAGACAATCCAGGAAGTTTTTTCGCTAGGCTTAAATAATAACCACAATGACAAAGCCATCATAACAATGCCAAAAATAGTAGCAGTTACCAAATAGATTAAACCAAATTGATTAAATAAGAAAGGTAGGATGCTAAATATTACCATCATCAATGTGGTAATAGCAATTATTCTTACAGATATTATTTCGCTAGAGATGACAGGCAACATAGGAACTTTGGCTTTTTTATAGTCTTCTTTTACATGTAAAGCCAAACTCCAAATATGAGTAGGTATCCAAAAAAATACCAAACCGGACATTACCAATCCTATTTCAATATGCTGAAAAGTTACAGCAACATATCCTATAAGAGCAGGAGTGGCTCCGGAAAATCCGCCTAAAATGATATTGTATTGACTGCTTCTCTTAAGCCATTTGCTATAAACTATAATATTATCAAATAGACCAAAAGCCATTAGAAAACAAGCCCAAATGTTAATAAAATATGAAAAAACAAGTGAAATACCAGCCAACACAAGTCCAAATACTAGTGCATTTTTTGGAGATATTCTTCCTGACGGTATAGGACGATCTTTTGTCCTATCCATGATAGCGTCTATATCTCTATCATTATACCCTGTAAGAGTATCTGCAGCTGCAGAGCCAGCAGCTACCCCAAATAATAATAAAATCCACGTTGTAAGACTAACTGAGATATGAAATAACCATGATGCTGAAATAGCTGCTCCAAAAGCTGTGAAAACTAGTAAATACCAAATTTTAGGCTTTGTAAGTTCATAATAATTTTTAATTTGGCTACCAAATGTTTTCATCTCTAAAACCAAAAATTCTATTAACCTTCCACAATATGTTAATTAAAATAGTTATTTATATCTTGATAGATCTTTTTTATTTTGAAACATTATTGGAAATTATCTCTCGAGAAGTTTTTCTCATTTCAATAAAAGTCTCAGTTTTTTGTACCCCTTCAACGCGTCCAACTTTTTCTGAGATAATTTGATGCATCTCATCAAGAGAACGAGCAGTCATCGTAACTAATATATCAAACCGTCCCGTAACTTCGGCCACCTCTCTAACTTCAGGTATTTTAAATAGTTCTTTTAGAACATTATCCCTGAGTTTAGAATCCATAGTTATTCCAGTAAGAGCTTTAACATTAAAACCCAGAGCTTCATCGTTTATTATAATAGTAAATTTTTTAATTAATCCCCTTTTAACTAGACGTTTAATTCTGCTGTATACCACAGATGAATTAATATTAATTTTTTTTGAAAGTCTGGGAACAGAGATACTTGCGTCTTTTGATAATTCCCGCAATATCTTTAGATCTAGATCATCAATTCTTCCCATAAATTGCAAGATATACTAAATTTTGGTGGTTAATAAATGTATTATTTTCATTTTTTTTATTTTTTTTATAAAGTTTATTGAAAACAAAAAAAATATTATATAATTTTTTTTGTTTTCAATAGTTCGGCTAATAATATAGCTCCTTTTGCAGAACCCATTTTTTCATTATGAGTTAAAAGAACATATTTTATTCCATTCTCAAATACAGTATCCTTTCTTAACCTACCCACAACAGTAGTCATACCATTATTAATTTCTCTATCAATACGAGGTTGAGGTCGAGTAGGATCATCATTCACCAAAATATACTCTTTAGGAGCAGAAGGAAGAGATTTGATAGAAATATTTTCTGAAAACTGCATCATATGTTTTGCAACAGATGCAGGATCGGTATTTTTAGTTGTTTCAACAAAAACTATCTCGGTATGGCCATCAGATACAGGTACTCTTGTACATGTACAACTAACTTTGAGATCATCTGATATGATGCTCCCAGATTGATAATCATATTTTCCGAGAATCTTTTTAGTCTCTATCTGAACTTTTTCTTCCTCCTTAGGAATATATGGAATCACATTATCTAAAATATCCAAAGCTATGACACCTGGAGAACGTCCTGCACCAGATAATGCCTGCATTGAAGTCATAAAAACACCCTTTATACCAAAATTAGTTATTATAGGTTTAAGAGTTATTGCTAATCCAGTGGTAGTACAATTTGGCAATGGAGCAATAAATCCATCCCACCCTCGAGTCTTTTTTTGTTTTTTTAATAATTCAACGTGATCATCGTTTATTCCAGGTATAAGAATAGGAACATCATTTTCATATCTAAATGCAGCAGCAGTGCTAATAACAGGTACATCAATAGCCAATTTAGGCTCAATTGTTTGAGCAGCATCAGATTCTATAGCAGTAAAAATAAGATCAAAATCTTTGGGATTGATATCATCTAATTTTGATATAACAGTATTACGAATATAATCAGGAACAGGTTCTCTATTATGCCATTTTAGAATACCCGATTGTGAATCTCGTATAGCATCAATGTATTTTTTTCCAACAGATCGTTCGGAGGAGACAACATGGGTCAATTCAAACCAAGGATGCTTATCGAGTGCAACAACAAATTCCTGTCCAACAGCTCCAGTAGATCCAATTAATGCAACCTTTAACACAACATAAGCAAATCTAAATCATTTAATAATCCTTTTTAAATAAGTTAAAACTAAAATAAATTCAGAATAAATGAAATACAAGTAATATAATAGAATGAAAAAAAATAAATCCAATTTTTTCAACTGCGATCATGGAGGAATTCATTCTGCAAAAAATAGCAATCTAGTAAAAATCGATTTTAGTTCCAATATCAATCCATTGGGCATATCAAAAAAAATAATAAAAGCTTTAATAAACAATATCAATTTATCATATATCTATCCAGATCCTAACTGTATAGAATTAAAAAAAAGTATTCTAAAATATCTAGATTGTGATATTGAGGAAATAGAAAATATTATTACTGGTAACGGTGCAACAGAATTAATTCACTATTTTTCATCCACTTTTGTAAAAAGAAAAGTAATGATTCCCTCTCCAACATTTTGTGAATACGAACTTGCAGCAAGAAGGAGTAACGCCAAAATTACATATTCTCAAGTTAAAAAAGATTTTCATATAGATCCAGAATTCATAGTAAAAAATAGCAATAATCCAACCAACGAGATAACCACAATTTTTTTATGCAATCCCAATAATCCTACTGGAAAAGACTCAAAAAAACAAATAATTGAGATTATTGAAAAAATTAATGATAAAATTACAATATTATTAGATGAATCGTATGTTGAATTTGTAAATGATAAAGACGAAAAAAGATATAATTATTTTATTAATTTAACCAAAGAATACAAAAATGTAATAATTCTACGATCACTAACTAAAACATTCGGATTAGCTGGTCTTAGAATAGGATATGCGATATCAAATACAAAAATAATCGATAAAATGAGAAATAAAGTAATTGCATGGAATGTAAATGGATTAGCACAACTGGCAGCAAGAGAGGCATTAAAAGATAAAAAATATTTAAATTCTGCAAAAAAATTAATCGAAACAGAAAAGAAAAGAAGTTTTGAGAGGCTAAATAAAAATCATGAAATCAAAACTATAAATACAGATGCTAACTTTTATTTAATAGAAATTTTAAATAATAAAAACTCGACAGAATTAAAACATACCCTATTAAATGAAAACAATTTACTTGTAAGGGACTGTAAGACATTTACAGGAATGAATGACAAATTTATAAGAGTAGCAATAAAAACAGCAAAAGAAAATAACGAATTATTCAAAGCTCTAAAGAAAGCATTATGAAATCAAAACTATTAATGATTCAGGGTACATCATCAGGAGCTGGAAAAAGTCTGATGGTGACAGCACTATGTAGAATAATATCTAACAAGGGTTACAAGGTGTCACCGTTTAAGTCACAAAACATGTCTTCAATAATATTTAATATCGATAAAACAGGCAAAATAATCGCACAAGCCCAAGCGATACAAGCAATCGGAGCCAGAAAACATCCAGATGTTAGAATGAATCCCATTTTATTAAAACCTATAGGCAACTATGAAAGCGAAGTTTATTTATGTGGAAATTTCTATTCAAAAATGACAGCTCTGCAATATTATACAAATTTCGTTCTAGACCCAGGATTTGAATTGGTTTTAAACACATTTAAAAGTTTAAGAAAAGAAAATGACATAATCGTAATGGAAGGTGCCGGGTCCCCGGCTGAGATTAACATTTTAAAATACGACATAGCAAACATGCTTTTAGCTAAGAAAGTAAAATCACCAGTAGTTTTGGTTTCAGATATCGAAAGAGGCGGATGTTTTGCAAGCATAATGGGAACGATTACATTACTAAAACCAAAATACAGAAATTTAATAAAAGGTATTTTAATTAACAAATTTCTTGGTGATGAACATATTTTAACACCAGCGATAAAAAAAATCGAGGCAAAGATACAGAAGCCGTTTTTAGGCATCATACCCAAAATAGAACATAGTATTCCGGCAGAAGATTCCCTAGACGGTCAAAAAAATAAAAATATAAATCATATTGAAAATTTAGAATGGATAAATAAAGAAATAAATAAAGTTTCTAAAATCATAGAATCTACAATAGACATAGATTATATTTTAAAGAAAATTGTAAAATAGATAAATAAATATCCCATGATGCAAATAGTACAAGAAATTTTTTTAGCAATTTGTTTTTCTATATCTTTTGATTATTTAATTGGAGAGCCACCAAACAGCATTCACCCCGTTGTTTGGATTGGTAAAACAATTAACTTTTTTACTCTCCAAGTGAAAAAAGGATATAGAAAACATAAATCATATGAAAAAATCGGGGGATCGGTTTTAGCACTATCATTAACATCCACGATAGGAATCTTTGCATATATAATAATAATAATAATACCATCACTCCCCATAATAGGAACAATAACATTTATTTTTTTATCTACTTTTATTCTAAAGTCCATGTTTTCGATAAAATCAATGGATAAACACGTTAAAGATATATTAAATGATATTGAAAAAAATGATATTGAAAAAGCACGAATTGATCTATCAAAGATTGTAAGCAGAGATACAAAAACATTATCAGAAGTGAACATACTATCAGCATGTATAGAATGCATAGCTGAAAGTTTTGTAGATGGAATTTTATCCCCATTGCTATATTATGGATTATTTAACATTCCAGGAGCAGTAATGTTTAGAATAGTAAATACTCTCGATTCAATGATAGGATACAAAGATAATTATTATAAAGACATAGGATGGATGTCTGCTAAAATGGATACCATAATGAATATAATACCCGCAAGAATATCAGTAGTTTTCTTAGTGCCATCATCATGGCTTCTTAATCAAGATTGGAAAAATGCCATTTCGATTTTGAAGAGAGATAGAATGAAAACGGAGAGTTTGAATGCAGGAATACCAATGTCGACTATTGCCGGAGCATTAAAAATCCAGCTAGAAAAAATAAACTATTATAAACTTGGAGATATGCATGAATGCATAACTATAGGAAAATGCAAAAATGCACTGAAATTAACCAAGGTTGCTACTTTTATATTTATAACTTGTTTTTTAGTTCCACTCATCATCTTTTTAAATAGTTTGGGGTGGTGGTCAATATTCTTTGGTCGTTAAATCCATATTAGAAATAATATCATTTTTAACAATAATACCAGTAGATAAGATCTCCAAAAATAATGATTTAGAAAATATATCTAAAAACATGTATCTTTTCCCTATCATAGGATTAGTTATAGGAGTATTAACTATCCCAATAGCAATTATTTCTTTTTATTTTTTTAATCATTTGATTTCAGGATTCATCATAACAAATTTTTTTCTAATTATAACAGGATTGCACCATACAGATGCACTTGCAGATTTTGCAGACGGCATAATGGTAAAAGGTAACAAGGAAAGAAAATATAAAGTAATCCACGATCCAGCTATAGGCGCTGCAGGAGTATTAGCAATAATCTCATATTTTATAGGAATGACAGTAACAATTTCATCCTATAATGGGATAGAAAGATTAATCGTTTCGCTTTTAATTTCAGAGATTATTGCAAAATATGCAATGGTATTACAAGCTTATTTTTCCCAGTCAGCATGGGAAGGCTACAGCTCTCTTTTTACAAAAAATATGAAATCCAGCAGAAAAATCATTATGTCTACAATTATAACACTGATTCTAATAATATCAATAGGACAAATGATCCCATTGACATTAATGCAAGTATTTATTACAGGCATCATTTGTTGCTTTATAATATTGTTTATATCTAAAAAAAGTTTTGGAGGAGTGACAGGGGATGTCATGGGTGCAACGAACGAAATAGTCAGATTATGTTGCCTGATACAGATGCAGTTATAATAATATTACATTAAAAGATAAAAAATATTATTTATATAATAGATACCAATTATCACACCTATTAATAACAGTTACAAGAACAAATCTCTTGTATGATTAATTTATTAATAAATTAAGATAATCTCACGCAACAAGCAAGTTAAATGTAATCTAGAAAAAGTAGAATCTCATATTAATATGGATATAATTATGATTTAATAATTAACAAAATTACTTCCTTATTGTGAAGGAGTGTAAAATTAATTGCAATTTATTCATAAATAATAGGACCAGCAAATAAAACACCAAAAGATAAAAAATTTTGAAACTAATATTAAAAGCACTTTAATTCTTCCATACTAACGGATCATGATAATTTTTGTATTGTATATTTGAAAGGAAATAATACATCAATATATAATTTAATAAAAATCACACCTATTATAATTTCAGAAATATATCAAATAAAATTAAAACTCCTTACCATGTTTTCACGTTAGTTTTTTTTGTTGTGATGACGGGGTTTAATAAATACAATGTTATTCGAACTATTCTTTTCAATCTACCAATTCACCTATTTTCGTGATATAATGCTGTACAACCTCTGATCCTTTATTACTGGATATTCCATTTTTTATTTTGTATAATATAGATAGGTATCAATGATATAAAATTGAGTTTAACCTAGAAATTATTAGGCATTTTAGCAACTCATATCCCTGAATCCTGTCCATTAAACAACTTGGCAAATAGAAGTTTTTAAACAAATTTACAAGGATTGAGGTATAAATAGTTCAAAGCATGGTATTGAAAAAAATCATCTGATTTTATATTTCAGTTTTAGAACATGAATGGTTTATCATAGCAGAGGCAATAGCGTCATAATATATAGAGCAAATTTGCATTAGATTCAGGCATTTTACCGTTTAATGCAGTAAAAATAGTGCCATTGACAGATTTTCATGAAGTTACACCAAAATTTAATCAATAAGAACATAGAACAGAAAATAATGAAAATTCCCATTATTACTTTTTTGTATCTTTCATTGTTGTTTTTATATAATATGACAGACTTTTTCCTAAATTGATTCCTATAAGATCTTCTCTTTTGACAATACTCAATTTTGAATCGTCATTATTTTGAAATTGTCATTTAGTATATAAAATCAAAACAAAAACGCATCTATTTCAGCATAAGCTCATCATAAAAAGGTTATTCTATCCCAAGATATTAATTGTCCGATCTCCCTCTAAACAGGTTAGATCATATAACAAGGTATTGGATTTTAGAAAATTCACATTTTTCCAACGGTACATATTATAAAACCGATAGGTTTTTTGAAAGTAATAATTTTATATGATTTAAAAGCATACTATCGACGTTTAACATTATTGGCTACTTCTAATAATTTTGCAATAGAAAAAGGAAAAAGCGTAATTGCCATTGAATGGATAAATGAATATAATAATAAAAATAATAAATCTTTTAAAATATCAATTTCAAAACATTCATTAACTACTTTGAATTTTGGAAATTTTGATTTTGTTGAATGGGAAGGAGATTGGTCCATTGCAAGAAATATTTTTAAAAAGGTCAGTTCAAAATTAAATATCAAGGTTATTGAATCAGGTTATCATCAAAAAGGCAATGTGATAGCAGCCTTTTTTGGAATGAGCAAAGAATATGGCAAAGTGTATAGTGGCGGTAAATTTATAGGTAATATAATTTTTGCTAAAAAATCGGGAAAATGGATTGCTGAAAAAGAAAAAAGAGGGTAAACAATAGTATCATATGTAATTATTTTTAAAATATATATATACATATACAAATATTATATTTAATTAGATAGCTTGATTCCATCATTAGTAATTACAATATCTTTATTATTTGAATCAATTCGGTCATGCATAATCCACTTCCCTGATGGAAGTATTATATAGTTTTGTGTGGCTATTAGTTTCTGTTGTTCATCAATAGGAAATATTCCACTTACAAGTATAGTATTTTTGTCTAAAACCCGAGATTCAAACATTATTTCACCGGTTTCTTCAGTTATTAGAATGTGGTCAGCATCATCTCTTTTTTTTATTAATGAATTATCACAATATTTACAGTTATTTTCATTTATTTCTATAATACTTTTATTAGCACTATTGATAATATTTACTGAAATTTGTGGTATATTATTTTCATTTTTTTCATTCAACGAAAACAATAGCTTATCATAAAACTTTATTTTTTTAGGACTGTTTGAAATAAAATTATTCCCAATCAGAAGAGTATAGGTCATTATTTTATTTTATTTGGTGTATCTATTTTATTTTTCTTTTTTATTCTATCATAATAATAAAATATACCTTTAAGAATGTTTTATAATTTGAAAAATAATGACTTGGAGTTATAATAAAACGGTTGGGATTGTGGGACTAGGTATGCTGGGTACTGGTATTGCTGAAAGATTATTAAGTCAAGGCATAAAAATCAATATATATAATAGAGATAAAACAAAATTAAAAGTTTTTGAAAACACGGAAGCAAAATCATTTGAAAATGTATATTCTTTGGCTAACGAAAGCAATTATATTATAACATGTGTTACTAATTTTGAAGCACTAAAAGATGTTTTTTTTAATAAAAATGGTGTAATACACAGTAATAATAAGCAGTTAATTATTGCAGATTGTACAACCATTAGACCGGATCAATCTGCATATTGTTCAAAATTATTAAAGAAAAAAAAAGATATAACAATGCTAAGTGCGCCTGTAATGGGCGGCCCATCTGATGCGAAAAATGGTCAATTAATTACAATGATATCAGGAGACAAAAAATCATTTAATGAAATGCACAATATTTTTGATAAAATATCAAAGCATGTATTTTATTTGGGTGAGAACAATGGCATCGCAAATTCTATAAAGTTAGCATTAAATCTTAACATAGCCATAATTTCCTTAGCATTATCTGAAGGAATTATTTTAGCAAAGCATTCTGGCATAGATCCAGAAGTTTATCTAAAGATATTCAATCTTTCAAAACTTAAGACAGGTATTAGCGAAAATAAAGGTCAAAAAATATTAAAAGATGATTATACTCCATCATTTTTTTTAAAAAATATGCTCAAAGACTTGAATTTGGTTATGGAAATTTCTCAATCATTACAAATATCTTTGCCTATTACTAGATTATCTTACAAATTATTCCATGCGGCTAATAATTGCGCGGATCTAAAAAATAAAGATTATTCAGCTATATTTCAATTTTTAGATGAATTAAATGATTCCAAAATTTAAGGAAAAATTAATGGTAGTAAACCCTTTTAGAGTCATTATATACTCTGCTGCATTATTATTCAGTAAATAATTATTTGTAACTTTTTGTTGATAGAATTATTATGTAAACAGTGAAAATAGGTTATCATTGTAATAGATAGAGCATGTTTTAACTAACTGTTTTTCGAATCGAGGACCAAAACAGTTTTACAAATAAATAAAAAATACAACCTAATCTAATTATAAATTTTTTTTATAATGATCAAGTGTTTCAAATAGTATTTTTTACCAATATTCCACCAATAAATTAAGATATAATCACTATAAAATTTTATTTCACATAATAAAACCAATTGTAGTACCAGTCCAAGCAAAATAGATAACAATAACACACAAATGGACAAGATATCTAATCTAAATAGACCACAGGTATTAATGCAAAGTTGTAAGTGAACTTTCACGGGATATTTTGTGCGGTTATTTTTAAATAACAAATCTTTTTCTAATTATTTCCCATACCTGTATTTTAGATATCATATCACTTAATTTTATAAAGAAATTGATTAGAAAAGTGTTTATCACAAATGTTGTTATGCTATATAACGTAGTGTATAAAAGTAAAATATTGAATGTATCAATGTGTTTCCTATTAATAATGTTATAAAAAATACAAAAATATCATTCTATGTTCTTGGTATGTGTTCAATGTTATTGGTTATGAGTATTCTTATATCAAACATCAATATTGGAGAATCTTTTGCAGTCAAAAAAGCTACACTATTACCATTAAATTCTGCAAATCCGAAACTAAATGCAGATATGACTCATTTTTACAATTGTATAAGTAAATCTGCTAAAATGGACGGTTCTTCACACTTACCAAAATTCTTCAATAATGAACCTACAAAGACAGAGATAGCTTTGTGTTTCAAAGAAATGAAAGCAAGCAAATCAAATATAAAATAGCATTATCTAATATCTTTTTTATTACCATTCCCCATTTTGTTTATTTGAATAGGAATTAGGAAACTATATATCTTTTAATCGGCCTAATATATAATACCTTTATGCGAAACGTTGATACAGAAGATCCTTTTATAAAAATTTCATCATTAATCGGAGGAGAAGAGTACCAGCAGGTTGCAAAGGCATTACTGAAATCAGAAGATTCCACCGATGAGGAGATAGCCATTGCAACAGGGCTTAGAATAAATATTATCCGCAAGGTATTATACGATTTATTTGGCAAAGCATTGATCACTGGAATAAGAGTAAAGGATGAAAAGAAGGGCTGGTTTGTATATAGATGGCGAGCTAAACGAGACAATGTAGACAATTTTATTGATAATCAAAAAAAGAAAATATTGGAGAGATTGGAAAGTAGATTAGAGTACGAAGAATCTTCAGAATTTTATCACTGTGGAAATCAAAAATGTGATAGGATCAAATTTGATTATGCGATTGAGTTATTTTTTAAATGCCCAGTGTGTAATGAACCGTTGAACATGGTAGATAATAGCAAATTAAAAGACGCTTTAAGATTTAAAATCGAACAACTTGGCACAGATGCAACAAAATAAATTAACTTTTTTATATATTTCTTTATAGGATCGTTTTTGTAGCATTTTTGTAATAAATTACTATTTCACCGTTATTTTTTTTAAATATTTTTGATAATTCAAGTTTTGCGCATTCTTTTATTTTATCAAAACCTTTTCCCTCTATTAATGTTATAGATTTACGCCCGCCTATTACTAATGGAGAGATAGTAATTATTAACTCATCAAAAAGATTATTTTTTACGATTGACCAATTTATCTCTCCACCGCCTTCAACTAGGATTTTTTTAATTTCAAATTTCGATTCTAGTTGTTTAAATACATCAATCAAATTCACTTTTTTTCCATGTTCTCCAGAAATAATTATTTTTAAATTTTTTTCCCTCAGTTCATCTAATTTATTTTTAGGTGCACTTTTTGTTACTGCGATTATTGTTTCTATATCTTTTGCAGTTTTTACAATATTTGATTCCATTGGAATTCTTGCTTTACTATCTATAACTATACGGACAGGATTTTTGTTTGTACTCATACATTCTGTAAAGCGTATATTTAAAAGTGGATCATCCTTAATCACAGTAGATATTCCTACCAATATCCCATCCACATTACATCGTAATTTGTGAACGCGTTTAATATCTAAATAGGAAGAAATTCTTGAATCTCCTTTCCTTGTACTTATTTTTCCATCTACACTTATTGCTGCATTCATTATAACAAACAATATTATCCTTTATCACTAATTTATGCAATATTTTGCATCAACGAATTTTCCATCAATCATTATTGCTTTTATTGCTCTTTCTGAGCATCTATGAATTATGGACATATACGGATCATGTATTGGGTACATATCAATATCATATTCATCTATGAACAGAAGATCTGCCTGATATCCATTATCTATACATCCTATATTTCGATTTAATATTTTTCCACCATTAACAGTGGCCATTTTAAGTACCATTTTTGCATCAAGGAACAAATTATTTTTTTCAAATGCTCTTTGACTCTTTAAAAGAAAATCCATCTCTTTGAAAATATCCGGAGAGTTTATCATGATATTATCAGTTCCAATAGCTATATCGAATCCTCGTTCAAGCATTTCTCTAAGTGGAACAAAACCCACGCCCAATATGCCATTTGCTCGTGGACACACAACAATACCTTTTTGAGTAGATTCAAGTAAATCTAGGTCATGTTTTGTGGGATTTGTCACATGAATATATAAATCAGGATCCAATGTAAATATTGTTCTATCTATCTCTGTTTTTCCAGTATTATTTAATGATTCTTTTCCCGATAGGATAGACTCTGCAGCATGTATTGCAACTAGTAATTTGTCTTTTCTATCAAATCGATTTTGTTTATTTGTTTCTTTAATTATATTTTTATAAATTGCTAATGTACGGTCATCATGTTCATTTGCACCGCTAATCCCAAATCCATCACATATATTCAATATATCACTACCCATTTTATAAAATCGTTTTTCATCCAATTCATTTTTTTTTGTTTCACTAGTGGAGGAAGATATACTATTTTCCCGGAGAACCCTTTTCTTAGACATTTTATCTCCATAAAAACTATTCAAATCGATTCTTCCTAAAATAATACTTTTTATGGGTATGTCTTTTAATGCAGCTTGCAATAAAATTACCCCAGATAATCCACATTCTCTAAAATCAACAAATGTTGTAATTCCTTTGTTTAACATAGTTATGGCAGCATTTTTCATGAATTGTTTTAAATGATCTGTTTCTGTTCTTTCAAGTATTGTTTTTTTTATACTATGATTTGGATGAACCCGGGTATCTAAATCTGAATTTGATGAGATATCTTTTCCTATGGCGTCACCTATATGAGTATGGGAATTGACTAGTCCAGGAGTTATCAAGTATCCTTCGGCATCAATAATACTGATGTTTTTTTTTTCTACAATCTTTAAATAATATGTACTATTTTTTATATCCAATGTTTTTCCGGCTTTCTCTATTTTTCCCTGATCGTTTACAATAATCATTCCATTTTGTATTAATTGTAATTCGCTACCAAACAAAATATCGATATTTTTTATAATAGCGGTCAAATCAATTCATACACATTAATTATTGTACCATTTTGTCTAAAATCTCGAATTAAATCAAGGGATGTGGTTGCCATCTCAGCGGCTTTTCTACCTGTTTTTCCATTCCCAATTCCACAATTTAAATTGATTTTTGTTGATATGGTCAACATTTCAATAATTTCTTTAACTTTTCCCAATGTCATATTTTTTTTTGCAATTATCATAAAATTATCTCCTCCAAGATAAAATGCCAGACTTTCTTCTTTCAAAAAGATGTCTGAAATCTTTGAGTACAGGTTTATAATTAAATTCGTTATTTCATAAGCAGATAAATTTTTAACTATTGCTGCGGAATTATTAATGTCAACATGAAGTATTTTGATGTCTTTTCCCATGCTTAAATCAATTTCTTTAGAATCCCTTGGCGCTTTCATTAAATTTTCTTTTTCTGCATAAATACCAGACCTAATACAATATTCCTTTTTATTTTTTATATAATAAGATTTTTTATTTGATTCTAATGGTGTCACTCCTATGCCTATTGTCATAGCCATGCTTATTTTGTTGTATTTCTTTGAAATTTTATCATAGATTTCTCCATGTCCATCCAAATCAATTTGATTTGTAACGGCAATGAATTCATCAAATCTATTTGAAAAAACTATCCCATTTTTATTTGAAAATAAATCTTGCAAATCAGAATATATATTTGACTGCAATATTTGCAATTTATATTCCCTATCACCTCCAAGACTTAATGTCCATGGGCCATATCCTTCTAACTTTATTACTGTTGTTTGATAGGTCACGCTAATCTATTATTCCTATATCTTTATTTTTTAATCTATTTCTTTTAATTTTTTTTAACTTTTTAACCATCGAGATAGCTGTATTAACGGAATGATGTGATACAGGGATTATTCTATCTTTGGCCTGTTCAAAAGTCATTTCAGGCCCAGTTATCCCTAGTGCTATTGGTTTGCAGTATTTTAAAGAAAGATCTCCTAAAAGTCTAGCTGTATTATATGCTATTACTTTATCATGTCCTGTTTCACCCTTAATTACTGCTCCCAGTGTTACTACAGCATCAATACTTTTTTTCTTTAACATCGCTTCGACTATTAAAGGCATATCGAATACTCCAGGAACAAAACATACACAGGTAACTTTTGCAGATTGATCTTGAGCATACTTTTTTGATTCGTGAAACATCGACAATGTAATGTCATTGTTAAAATCTGCTACGGCTATTCCTATTCTTATTTTATTCATTTGTTGTTTATATCATTTGCATAAGTCATCAGATCTTTGGAGTCCAACATAACGATATTCCTATCTTGAGCATACTTACATGCATCTTTATATGATAATGCTTTATAGTTAACTGGATCTAACATTTCACAGATAGTAGATACATTTGTAATATTTGCAATTCTTGTAAGAAAAATAGACATTTCTGTATGCCCCATTCTTTCATTAAGTAATCCTTTTGAAGCAATTAAAATAGGAACATGACCTGGAGTTATAAAACTATTTTGGAATTTTTCAAGTGCTATAGTATTGTCCTCAACTTCCATATTCAAGTTCCTACAAATTTTAGCTAATGATGAGATTGTTAATGATCTGTCATAATCTGTAATTCCAGTATATGTATTTACATGATTTAGTGTGATCGAAAAAGAGGGTTTATCCCCGTAGGGCGAAGTATTTTTAGTTATTAAAGAAATAGATTTGTTAGATTGTCCAAAAATTTTCAAAATGTCATACATATAAGGTAATCCTAATTTTATAGAAATTTCTTTGGATACCGCGGTACATATAAGTCCACCTGCATCCTTTCTCATCACTGAAACATGTTGAGGTAAAATATTCTCAGCAGAAACAACCATATCGATTTCATCTTCCCTATTATCATCATCATGAATCAGAACAAAACGTCCGTTTTGTAATGCTGTTACTGCTTCAGATATTTTCGACAATCATATTTTTTTCATATCTATTGTTAATATATTTTACTATTTTTTTTGTTATTACCAATATTTTGGTAGATATTTGAAATATACCTTGCCAAAATATCCACTTCCACATTTACAATATCTCCAATATTTTTTATCCCTAGTGTTGTATTTTCTAATGTATGAGGTATCAAAGCAATTTCAACCTTATTTTCAATCATCTTTACTACAGTTAGACTTATTCCATCTATTGTAATTGATCCTTTTGGAGCAATAAGATGTAAAATACTTTTGTCCGTAATTTCGATTAGGATAATACTTTCTGTTTCATTTTTCTCAATATGTTCAATTTTTCCTATACAATCAACGTGTCCAAGAATAAAATGGCCTTCAAGCCTATCTCCCATCCTTAGGCTTCTTTCTATATTTACCCGATCTCCTTTTTTTATAGAGGAAAAACAGCTTTTTCTAATAGTTTCAGCAATGATTTGAAAAGTAGCTAGATTTTTATTTAATTTTGCAACAGTTAAACAAACACCATTTATTGCAACACTATCCCCAATTTTCAATTTTTTGAATTTTTTAAGATTTAGAGTTATTTCGGTATCCGACCTATTTTTGTTATTTATGTCAGGGTTAGAGACATTAGATAAAGGATTTGTTTTTTTTACTGCATCAATTTTTACCAAATCTTGTATAATTCCAGTAAACATGAGTTATATCAGTATAACATAATTTGAATATTTGAATATTTGAATATTTGAATATTTGAATATTTTTAATAATATAAAAAAATATATTTTTTTACTGATGTATGAGTGAATCCAAGATCCTTTTTGCCTGTTTATAATGCACAGCATCGATCATTTTTCCTTCCAAATTTATTGCACCTATCTTTATTGGTTTTCCATGGATTGACTCATCTAATGCAGATATTACCTTTTTTGCCCATTGTATATCCTGGGCATTAGGGCTAAAAACTTTATGTACATGCTCTATTTGAGAAGGATGTATTATGCATTTTCCTGTGTAGCCTAATTTTCTACCAAAGTTTGAATCTTTTTCCAAACCATTCATATCATCAATATTTTGCCAAATAGAATCAATAGAATCGATACCTGCGGCCCTTGCATCGACCGGTACTTTGGCCCTGGCATACATATATCCTGTTAAAATATCAGCATCATTATTATCAATTTTCATATCATGTAAAAAGTCAAAAATTCCAAAAACAAGAGATGAAATTCGTTGGTCAGATTTTGCAATAGAATAAGCATTCACTACACCTAGTGATGATTCGATTGAGGGCATTAGTTTTATAAAATTATTGGGAATACCATTTTCTTTTTCAATTGTTTTTATTACATTTGATAGACTGATGATTTGAAATTTAGTTTCGACTTTTGGTATTACTATAGCATCGATTCCCTCTGATATAATATTTTTTAAATCATCTATTGCCAAATGCGAGTTAGGTGCATTAATTCTTACAGATACAAGAATTTTTTTATTAGATTGATCCATTTTAGTAAACTCCTGTACTGTTTTTTTTACTAATTTTCTTGCGGTTTCTTTTTCATTAAGAGGGACAGAATCTTCCAGATCAAAACAAATTATATCCGAATTAATGGTCTTGGATTTCTCCAAAAAACGAGTATTATTTCCAGGTATGAAAATTAAACTTCTAGATCGGCCCACATTTTATATCGACAAGTTACAAAAAATTAAAGTTTTTGGGGAGATGTAATAATTTTGCCTATTTGCTCGGCACCCGCCATCATTGTATGACCTTCAACCATATTTGAAAATGGTAATGTTGTGTGTATTAGTGGTTTTAATTTTCCTTTATCGGTCCAATATATTACCTGCTCCAATTCTGCTTTTGTTCCCTGCGTTGAGCCAAGAAGATTTGTTCCCTTAAAGAAAAGATACCTTAAATCGATTGTAGAATCGTAACCAGTGGTAGCTCCCGTTGCGACCAATGTGCCACCCATCTTAAGCAAACTTACTTCCTGCGGAAATACATTTTTTCCAATATGCTCGAATACGATGTCTACTCCACCTTCTCTTTTTGTAATCTCCCTTACTTTTTTGTACCAATCTGATTCTCTATGATTTACTACGTTATCTGCGCCTAATTCCGAGCATTTATCCATTTTTTGTTGATTTCCAGCGGTTGCAATTACATTGCAATTATAAAGTTTAGCTATTTGGATGCCCACCATTCCGACACCACTGGTTCCACCCATTATAAGAACCGATTGGCCAGGTTTGATTTTTGCTCTGCCAACAAGCATATGCCATGCCGTCATCCCCACCATAGACATTGCAGATGCATCATCAAATGTGACTTTTTCTGGAAGTTTAGCAATATTAACTTCGGGTAAATGAGTATATTGAGCAAATCCTCCCCATAATGGTCCAGTTTGGAATCCCCATATAGATCTGTCTTTACAATCATATTCTCTTCCAGATGTACACATTTCACATATCCTACAACTCATATTAGAATGCGATACCACTCTATCACCTACTTTAAATTTGGTAACATCTTCACCAACCTCTACAATATTACCAGCAACATCACTGCCTGAAATATGTGGAAGAGGAGTTTTCACCGGGTCTCCCCATATAGCCCATAAATCATTATAATTATATGCAGATGATTCCACTTTTATTAAAACTTCGTTAGGTTTTATTTTTGGTACATCTATGTCTTCAATTTTTACTACTTTAGTAGGATCTTTGTTATACTCTCTAAATACAGCAGCCTTCATTGGGAAAAGTAATTTTAAAACCTTAATATAGTTAACTCAAAAATAATGATTATTAATAAAAATATATCAATAGAACAATAGTTAATTTTTTATTACAATCTGTTTATTTTAAAATCCCTTTTTGGTTGTTGTATGCTCAATAGAATCTGTTTTAGTTCATTATCTGTTAATGCTCTGTTTAATCGCCCACTAGTAGCAGCATTTATCAAATAGTTCTCTACGGCTGCAGCAAGATCGGGTTTCACCATTTTTACATTAGCTAGTCTTTGTCTTGCTTGAGAATCCAATAGCATCGCCAATGCTTTTTGTTTTATTGCCTCAGCTTCAGCCCTTTGTTTTCTCATCTCCTCGTCGGATGGCTGTTGTGATTGAGGACCAGACATTTTTTAAACCTCCTTATGCATACCTTTCCAAACTTTTATTATCTTTGCAAACTTCCTTAAATATTTCTGTAGCAAGCCTATCCACCCTTTTCATTCCATCATTGGAAATCATTCTACCTTTGCTTTTTTTATCAATATATCCTGCTGATTCTAACTGTTGAAGTGCTTTTCTAATTATTGCACCCCCTGCATCTTTATGATGATCTAAATTATAGCTAATTCTTTTTCTACCACCATAATAGCTTTTTAAATCCGAAATTCCAATAGGACCATGTAAATACACCTTTCTTACCAACGATGCACACCTGGTATACCACCAATCTTTGTATTGAGGCATTTTTTCAGCATGAGTTCCAGTCTTAACAAAATTTGACCATTCAGGAGGAGTTATTTTCTTATCTTTTTTAAGCTGTTCTGATAATTTTGATATCAAATCATCTGCGGGTACATCAAAAATTTTAGCCATCTGATTATTACAAATTTAATCCATTGAATTTCCCTTATAAATCCTTATTCTTTGCTTGTTCTGTTCTGTCATTTACTCGAAGGCCGATATTTTAGTATTTTATGTTACAATTTCTGCCTTTGCTTTTATAATCTTTCTATATGTATGACCACATAGTTTACAGGTTATTCTCAAAGCTTTAATTTTTGATCTACCTATTCTTATTCTTGAATTTTTACCTGGAACAATAAACTTTTTACAATTTTTACAAAAAAGGAGCTTGTATTCAAAAGGTATTTTTATTTTATATTTTTCAATAATTTTTTTAGCGGATAGGATATGATCATCTGAGAAAAAATCTTGGGTATATAAAGCAGTATCTATTAAATTACTAACTCTTTGTAAAGCAATTTGTTTTTTTTTATTTTTTTTCATTTTAAATATTATTATTTTATTTTGATATAATTATTAATAACTTTAAATAATAAATAATTTTTAAAGTAAAATAAATCATTTGTTAAATTTGGTCATTGCAGAAACAGCATTAGAAACCATTCCAGTTGAAACATTTCGACATACATCTTTAAAAAAAATTCGAAATAGTGGAAAAAAACCTACAGAAATATTATTGGATAGAACTTTGCATCATTTTGCCATTTTATCAAGCAATTTAAAACAAGATTATAAAAGAGCAAGACCAGATATATCACACATTATTTTATTAAATGCTCTTGCTACACCATTGTTTAAAATAAATCAACTCAAAGTTTTTGTTCATACAATAAATAATCAAGTTATCAAGATAAAAGATAATGTGAGAATTCCAAAATCGTATGCAAGATATGAAGGATTGATTCTGGATTTGATTAAGAATAAAAAAATAGTTTCAAAAGATGGAATTGTACTTTTGGAATTAAGCGATAACCTAAGTTTTTCAGATTTACTCCAAACATATATAAAACCAGATATTATTGTCGGTCTTTCGATTAATGGTGTTTTCAAAAACTTTGAAGATATTTCTAAGGAATTATTCCAGTTTAAAAATCCCTGTATTGTTGTAGGAGGATTTCCCAAAGGTCATTTTTCAGAACATATAGAATCGCATTTAGAAAAAAAATATTCGATTTCTAATCTTAGTTTGGAAGCACATATCGTAGTTTCACGTTTAATATACGAATTTGAAAAGATAAATAATATTAATTAAAATAAAAAATTAGGAGTTTATCTAGCTTTTCTAGCTGCAGAAGCTAGTGCGTAGATTAAACCAATGGTTAAACCTGTTCCTAAAGGTATCCATACGGGCCATCCAGCCCAATTTAGACTAATTTGTAGAGCTAACTGTTCTAACATAATTAAAAATTAATCGAGAAGCGTGTATATAAGTTTTGTATTGTATAATTTTATTTTTTGTGTATTTATCAATTAAATAAAAAAAGTTAATTATTTCTTCTTTTGATATTCAAATTTTTCATGTTTGTGCACATGTATCAAAGATAATAATATAAATTTCATAAAGCAATTATTTTACTTTAAATTACCCATAGAATGAAATTAAGTTATATATGAAAATGCAGAAAGAGATGCGCAAGTTTTGTCCCAAATGTAAAACTCATACTGTTCAATCAGTGTCCATTTATAAAAAAGGTAAAGATAGAAAAGTTGCACAAGGTGCGCTACGACATGCAGAGGATAAAAAGGGTTATGGTGGCCAAAAATTCCCCGAATTAAAAAGAACCGCTAAAACTACCAAAAAGATTACGTTAAAGTATAATTGTAAAACTTGTCAGCGCAAAACAATGAAAGAAGGTAGACGAATTAGAAAGCTGGAAATCCAAGCATAATTATAAACCATAAGGAGGTGTATTAACGTAATGAAAAAACACAATATTATGATTCCTAAACCTCGTAGTAATTTTGTCAAAATAGAATGCGAAAATTGCCAAAATACTGTAATCTTATACACATATAGCACAAAAATAATAACTTGTCAATCATGTAATACGGAATTAGTTGTAAATACAGGTGGCCAAGCTCAAATATTAGGTAAAATTATAGAAACAATGGATTAATCTAATCCATTAACAATTATTTTAATTTTTAAAAATATCCCATCAAATTTTCCGCTATTTTTAAATCTTTGAAGGTATTTACATTACAAGCTATTTCACTCTTATTTAAAATAACGTATTCCTCTTCAATTAATTGAACTCTATTACAATCATCAACATTAATCTTGGAAACATCAATCAGAGAGATACCCGAATAACAACAGTTTTTTTGATCAAACATAAATTCGTACGAGGATGACATTATGCCATGATTTTTAACAAAATCCTTTTCTATAATGATTGTAAGACATGGCTTTTCTTGATGTAATTGGATTATTTGTTTCAATATTTCAGGAGATATTAAAGGTATATCTATTGGAAGAAATAATATTTTTTTTTTGCACTCGCTCTCTTTTTCTTTTTCTTTTTCGAATTTGGTATTTTTAAAATATTTTATTACTGTTAAATAATCTTCTGAATATCCTATACCAGCTGTTTCTAATAATACTATTTTATTTTGAAAATTAGCATTTAGAAATTCACGAGTTTTTTGAGTGTTGTTACTAACGGCGGCAAATATTTTTTCAAAACTGTTAGCATGGTTTAATGCATTTATTAAATATACAATAAAAGGCTTATTTTTTATTCTTATAAGAGGTTTTTCCGTTTCAGAACCGATAACAGATTTTATTCGAGTTCCTTTACCTCCACACATTAAAACACCATAGATTAACATTATCTGTTATGAACATGTTTATCCAAATATTGTATTACTCTATCTACTCCATTCTAATTTGTTTTTTATTTCGTTTATTTCGATAAATCAATGAATCAAAAAATATTCAACTAATCAAAAGATACGACAAGAAAACAAAGACAGAGCATAACAATATAAAATCCTCGCTTTTTACCAAATTTCCAAAAAGATCATGTTTATACAAAACAAACGGTAGTAGCCTGCTTTATTGAAAATGATAAATTCGATTTATTATAAACGAGTCGATTTTAAATGAAAATAATTTAAATAGAATTATTTGAACATGGAATAATTTTATTTAACAATAACGAAAAAGGGTTTGCAAGAACATAGATTACTTATTAAAAACACGATAACCACCACCATCCCATATTCTATCATGTATACATCTTTGTGCGAAAGCTATCACCATACTTGAACGAATTTCCATCATTTAAAATCTGATTTGTTTTTTTTGTCTTCTTCAATAGAATTTTTTGGTCGAGTCGAGAGAAAAATCGGCAATTTCAAATATAGAAGGATTAGTTTCGTCTTGAGAGATGTAAAAGATATCTTTAATATCCACGCCGTGTTCTTTTTTAAATTTTTTATATTTTGAACGAATTATTTTTAATTGTTTTTCATCTAATTTTGTTGTATCAGTGAACTGTTCTATTACATTATACAGTTCATCTATATAATGTAAATATCAGGCAAATACTTTACATTTTTATATTATGCCCAGATTTATCCAAAAAAATAACACCTCGATCTCTATGAAATACATCAGGCAAATTCTTTGGAAGAGATTCAGCTTTTTTCGGGCAATTTTCTACTAAAAATATTCTTTTATCATTTATTGGAGAAGCATCCAATACTTCTCTTAATGAAGTGTTACTTAACAAGATCCCATCCCTCGCATAGATTCCCTCTTCAACTTCAGTTCACCTTAAATTGATAAGAAGAGGTTGCAAGAACATGTTTTGATGTTATCTGGTGTTTAAAACTATCAAATGTGAGCGGCGCTGCAGTCAAAATGTGAACTGCAGTTAGTATCAACCATGAATTTGGACTTTCATCGGGTTTCAATTTATCATAATCAATATATTTTTCTAATGTTACAATTAAAGGCGAATGATCATATATATGTCCACTTTGAAGGACTAAAATAGTTAGGATCAGAGAAAGGATTTTCATATACCCATAGAGGTTTAAACATTTTATCATTTCCAAAAATAGCAGAGCTATAGAAAGATTGAAGATTTAAGTTTTTGATAATAATTTTCATTTGTTTTTGTTAAAAGATTTTTTTCATTTTCTGTCGACGGCGATAAGGAGGAGGAGGATGATGATGATATGTAAATGGAAATAATACGTGTTCTACAAATTTAGAATGAATATCAAATGACGGTTTACTTGTATCGATATAATTTTCTGATAATTCGAGCCAAAATTGCTCTAATAGACTTCTGGATGCTCTTTGTCTTTATTCCCTGCAATAATTGCGCCCTTTATTCCATCTATCAAAGTGCCGGCAACGATATCTATTCGAATGTTATTATTTGCAAGTCCTTTAAATACACCACAACCAAAAGCCCCAATCGAACCCCCGCCTTGTAATATCAAAACATTTTCAATCCTATTATTGTTATTGTTCTGCGGAGATGATAATGAAGATGACACATCTTACTATTATTACTAAGAATGGTTTAAAAAGCGCATGGATTTCTTTTTTAAATTATTAAATAATACGATCTGCCAATTACTCTAACAAATAAAATAATCATTCATTAAATAAATATTAATCTGTGATTTTTGCTTTAAAAAAATGAGAAGAAAAAGTTATGATTTTCTTAGCCAATCAAAAACATAAAATTGTTTATAAAAATAATGAAATAGAGTTTCAAATAATAAAAACCGCAAGAAAAAAGACAAGTGAAATAACGGTAAAATATGATGATATTTTGATTCGAGCACCATTTTCAAAATCTATAGAAGATATAGAATCTTTAGTGAACAGTAAAGCAGAATGGATATTACAAAAAATAAAGGAAAATAGCGGAAAAAAACCTGAAATCATTTTTCCAACCTACAAAAATAATACAACACTACCATATCTTGGAAAAAACGTAATCCTAAAAATTGTTAAAGATAAAAATGACTATTTAGAATTCTCAAATAATGAATTTGTAATGCACGTAAATAAAGACAAAGTTAAAACAATATATGAAAAATGGTTATTTAATATATCATCCATTATTTTTAATCAATTTATAGAAAAATATTCGATTTTACTGAATATAAGACCAAAAAAAATATTAATAAAAAACCTAAAGAGCAGATGGGGTAGCGCTACATACAAAGGAATAATCAATTTAAATGTAAATTTGATCAAAGCTCCAATAGAAGTAATTGAATATGTAGTTTTACATGAAATGAGTCATCTTATAGAAAAAAATCACTCACACAGATTTTGGAAAATAATAAAATACCATATGATTAATTATCCAGACAAAATAAAATGGCTTAAAATAAATGGATCAAATATTTTATAGCTATTCAAAATATACACATTACTGAAATTAGATCACATGTTTTTAATTTATTAAATTTCAATATATAAATGAAAGTAAAGATTTTTTACATTCTAATAATTAAAGATAAGTAGTAATAAGATATCAGTAAATTGATATAGAATGTCGATAATGGTATCAATAATAGTTTTATTTCTAATAATAATAATGTCGATAAATCTAATAATGTTGTCAAAATTCAGCAGGATAACTCAATCAAGTAAAGATTTTAAAAAATAAATTTTGATTCAGATGCAATTTCGAGATTCATCATTGTTTTATTTTTAGGCACATGGTAGTAATATTAATATTCATTGATTCATCCTTTTAAAATAAAATATATATTGGATTAAGTTCAACTATTTGAAATTAAATTTTTTATGTTTAAATAATTACTAGATAAGTTGTAATTATGAGTAATAAGGAAGCAGAAAGAGAGGAAATTATTGATGAAACCCATGAACTGGAAGATACCGAACAGGACGAGCAAGAAGAACAGGACGAGCAAGAAGTCGAAGAATAGAATACATTAGAGCCCTATATATGGAGATAAATCGCATTTGATTTCAATTATAAAAAAATTAGATCATTTATTATTTATTTTCTTATTTTTATTTTCCTTTAACGAATTGGAGATATGAAATTTATTAAACCAATACAATGCAACAGCCATAAGTATAAAGTCATTGATATAGAATAAATCCCATTTCCACAAAGTTGATGAACCTCTAATAAAATCATCAACGTATCCATTATCAGCTATTGCGTTAATTAATAAAGATAATGATGAAAGTACCCATGGTATAGAATGTTGATAATCAGGATATAAATTTACAAGTATTATTACAGATGGAATTATTAGACTTAAATCTAAAATTGGATATAAAATGGTAATTATCAAATTTATTATTCCAAATTCTTTTTCGATCCTATTTATATCACCATTGTGTATAAGTAAACTATGCATTGAGGAATGAATGAGATTAAAGATTAAAAAGATAACTACAATAACTAAAGAGATTGCTATTGTTTTAGATATTTTTTTTATAGAAATTGTTCTTATTACAGATATTAGATGTAACGAAAGGAATATGTATCCACCAATCCAAAATATATCCGAAATAGAAATTTGTTTTTGTTCTTCAATTCCATTGAAGAAATATAAATACAATAAATTTAAATCTGCAAAAAACCACAATGCAATACCCAGAGTTAGAAATAAATATGATTTGCCATGACTTCCAATAATCTTGTGTCTATAAAGAGCAATCATACCTAAAATAGTAGCAAATCCTGCCGCAATATTTAATGTAATATAGATAATAGAATGTCGATAATGCTCATTTGACAACATTATTCCCAAACTAATAAGTATTGTACTAAAAAATAGAATGACAATAAGATATTTCAGTGTTTTTTTATATGTTAAATCATTAATTGGATTTATATCCGTCATATTATTTTGTTATCAACATTCAATCCTCGATATACCCTATTAATATTTATAAATTCGTTACAAAAAAAAAATTTATTTTTTTTAGCGGATCCTGTATATTTTTTATATAATTTGCAACAAATACAAATATAAAAAATGGATTATTTATTTACAAATAAAACAAATAAAAGAATAAAACATTATTTCATGCTAGACATTCATACTAAAAATAGAAACAATAATGAAAATAATATCATCATACAATCAGCCTTAAATCACAAGATGAGTGAACCATTAAATAAAAATAACTCATACAAGAACAAATAACAAACGGTACAAAATGACTTGAATATAATTAATACTATTATGGTACAATATCAAAAATATAACTAAAAATCAAAAGTTACATTTTGTTTTTTCAATACTTTATAGTATAATTCAGTAAATCGTTTTTAATTAACGCTTTAAAAGGAAGAAGGATATAACGCAAATAGATATAATTCACTATGATTTGCTATGGACGAAGAATGATTTTAGATGTATTCTAAATCAGGAAACTAAACAATTTTTTACTATCTATTTCAGTTGTAAAAACAGTTTTTATTATACCAAAGCAGACCAGTATAAAAAGGAACATCACTTTAATTCACATTCTATAAAAAATAGTAAATTAAAATAATTTGCTAATCAAGCAATCAGAAGTTAATAAAGTTCCAGGAATCATATAAAATGGTATTAAAACCACTATACTACTATCATTCAAAATCATTTCGGGTTAGCGATGTAAATCAGGTTAATAAGGAGACAAAGATATCGGTGGTTTATAGGATTATTTTACTTTTTGATTGGATGATAAATTCTTTAAATAATATTTGTTAGATATGAAGTCCGAAATATGGTCCTCCAATTCTGCATATATTATGGAACCACCTCGATTGTTCCTATCATAGTAGGGTGTAATCTACAAAAGTATGAAAATTCCCCAGTATTTGTAAACTTGTGAGAAAAGGTTTTAGCTGGCATAATTAGAGCAGTTAAACCAGAATCAAATGCCTCACCTGCATTAGGAGCATTTGGTTTGCCAGATGTAATGGTGTGTATATTATTATCATTGTTTATCCATGTAACTGTGCTCCCTACTTTGATTTTAAGAGGACTTGGCGAAAATGCTTTACTGCCAAGGGTAGCCGCTCCTTTTACTACCGAGACTTCAGTGGAAGTATTGGAAGAAGATATGGAAGGGGAAGATTGATGTACCATTTTGCTCATTTCATTATTATTTTTTGCAGGTGCAGTGGTATTAGTTGTTGCAGTTACCTTTCCTTTAGGGTCTGCTTTCTGTAAACTATTTGTCAGGTTCATCTGCCAGTCGTTCATGTTTATAGTTTTTGAAATGGATATATCCTTTCCATCGACCGCGTTGACAGTCGCATTTGTAACATCAAAGTATCCCATCGCGCCTCTTTCTTCAGGTATTCCATGGAAATGAAATACATATTTACCAGGCCAGGGCCACTTGGCCTCCAAGATTGCAGTATTACCCGATGCCAATTCCCATGATTGTACTTTTAATGGTGGGTTCTCCCAAATGCCAGATGGATACGCTTTAAATAATGTTCCATGAATATGCATGCCATATGCTGGAGAGAGGCCTGCATTTATAAGATAAATTCGGACAGTTTCATTAGTTTTTACAGGAAGAGGATGATTCATATATTGTTCAGCATAGCCATTAAAAAAATAATATTCTGGTAACGGATTTAATTGGTTTTGAGTATCATATTCACCATCAACAAAAACATATTCTCTTGCTGGAGGTAAAGGTGTTTTTGGATAAACTATAAAAGCTCCGTACAAACCCATTCTTACGTGCTGCATAACTGGAGAAACATGACAATGATACATTAGTGCACCAGCTGGTTCGGCAATAAAATCATATGTATAAGTTCCATTAGCAGGCACTTGTTCAAATACACCATCTTCCTTGCTAGCATGATCACCATGAAGGTGAACAGTATGCGGTAGTGGAGTTTTGTTAATAAAATGAACTATAACTCTATCACCCTCTGTTGCTGTTAAAGTAGGACCTGGAATAGTACCATTATAAGTCCAAGCATCCACACGAATACCAGGTGCTATTTCTAATGTGGTATCTTCTGCAATAAGTGTATATTCATGTGTCTTGGGTTTTGATGGTAGTTGTTGTTGTTGTTGTTGGACTTGTATTTTTTTATCATTACTGTTATTGGTACCATTACCAACAGTTACAGGCAATGATGATGACTTTGACGACATAGCTTGTAAAACATGACCGTTACTTTCGATGATTAAAATATTAGTTATAAGGCTTAATAAGAGTACTACAAAAATAGGCAAAGAAATTATTTTTCTGGATTTTCCGCTAATCCTTTTTTTTAATATCATTTATTATACTATCAACATGTACATAGACTTACCCATATTATTCCTTTTGTCCTTATTGAATATATAGATCTTTTACATAATTAAAAACAATTCAGATTATTCTCATGTATTCTATGTCTGCTCCTAGTTCTGGTAATTTGATATTCTATAGTTTATCGGGCCTGCAACTATATCTGATATTCTATTGTACTTTCTTAATTTGTTTCTAAATATATCATTCAGGACCTTGTACTTTTTTATTTGACAAATGATGTATGCTCTACCATCATCTCTTTTTTTAAATGAATTCTGTTATACTCTTTATCTTCATCCGATACAAATTGATCCCTTTTCTTTGTACATGGCAATGTGGATAGTTAATCTGGATTATCTTTTTCTATACCTTGGTATCCTAGATCAGCTACAGTAACAACTTGTTTTGTTATGACAGGATATTTATTCTTGTAAATGCGAATATATAATCATATTTTCTTCCTTTTTTATATCCGATTTTATGAATAGCTAAACCATATTTGTTAACCACAAGTTGATTTTTGACAATAGGATGTATTTCTTCTCCCCCTCAAGAATAAAATGTCTTCTTTTTTCTATAATTATCGAAAGATCTTGGAATCTGTTGCTGTTCAGCACTATCGATAAAAGCAAGAAAGCTTGGAAAATATTGTTCAACCTCATCAGGAGTTCGAAGCCTCTTTGTAATGTTGTATATCTTTTGTTGATTTGGTACACATTGCCGTACCAAACTAGATATCTTTTGATATCCCTGCAGACATTGCTCTGATCAAGGTTGAATAAAAATCCACATAATATATAAGTTATTTAAGGGCGATATACCAATTAGTATAAGTACACAAACTAGGAATTTCTAAAATATAGAGGAAATTTTTGATAAAGTTTGAATACATAAGCTAAACGGAATAGTACACTAAAAGCATTAGGAATCTATCCCTTTTATTCGGCCAAAGTGTCTTCTAGTAACTGTTTCTCTTTCCCAATCTTTTCTTTTGTACAAGCATCCTATTTTCATGTTTTTTATATTTTTTACTGTCTCTTGTAAATATCATCAAAATCTTGTAGAGTTAAGCCAGCAGTGAATGATTTGAAAAGTACTATTTTTTTGATATTGTGCCATACGAAAGCAATAAAAGGACAAGAAATTGATGAATCACTTACAATATAGCATATAGTAAGCTATTCTAACTATGCAAGAGATCTTATGAAGATAAATCAGGTAACAAAACAGGACAAAGATAAAAATAACAATAAATCAAATAATATTTCATGCAGCATTTTTACTATAAGTTATAAACACTATTAGATATAATCAAATAATGTCTTTTGATATGGTAATTTTTCTTTATCTATTTTAGAGAGATTGGAAACCTTTATCCCCAACTTTCGTATAGATATAGAATCGATCTCGCTAAACACATCATTATCATTCATTTTATCCAGATGAAATTTTTCTAATAGCGGCTCCAATGCAGAGGTAATACTCTCTTTGTCATCACGGTAGGTAGAAAATGTTGTTTCTCTTGTTTCTAATACAAAATTAGATCTCACTAATTTAATACCAACTGTTTTGAATTCATATCCTTTTCCTTTAACTCTTTTATAAACATCGTCGGCTATTTCATTTACAAGATATTCCAATATTGATTTCTTGTCTTTATATGGCGTTAGCAATGTTTTTTCTGTGCTTATTGAAATGCTATCTTCTCTTGGTAATACAGGTTCATTGTCCTGGCCATTAGCTACATGCCACATCCATAATCCATTCTTTTTACCAAATCTTTCAATTAGATTCTGTACATCACATTTTGCTAGCTGTCCAATAGTTTTAATCCCCATTTCTTTTAAAATTTGATTCGTTTTTAAACCAATTCCTGAAATTTTATTCACTTCCATTGACTCAAGGAATTGTAATAAATTCTGAGAATAAACAACAGTTAGGCCATCTGGTTTTTTATAAGCTGATGCAATTTTTGCAGCAGATTTAGTTGGTGCAACGCCTACTGAACAGACCAGCCCATTGCATTGTTCTTTAATGGAGTTTTTAATTTTTTGAGCATAATCCTCAACTGAAAAAAGTTTTTGTATTTTTTTTTTTGAAACAGGTTCTACAACCTCGGCATTTTCATCCGAATCTCCAGATATTTGTGAAAATTGAGATATAGAATGGATGTAAGATATAATTTTATTTGTACAATCAAGATATGCTTCATCTATACTTGCTTTCTCTATTATATCTGCATAATCTTCCAATAAAGTCATCACCTGACGAGATATTTGACCATAGTATTGCTTATCTACAGGTTTTAAAATAAGATGAGGGCATAATTCTTTAGCTTTTAATAAAGACATAGCAGACCTAACACCATATTGTCTAGCTTCATACGAACAAGATGCTACCGCACCTCTAGTAATATTTCCTTTGCTTTCAGGTGTCATAATAACAGCATGAGCTTTTCCTCTGAGTGATGGATCTCGGATTTCTTCACAGGCAGGAAAAAAAGCATCCATATCTACATGCATTATAACCTTTCCAGTCCAAAGAAATGTCGATTGATCTTGAGAATTGTACAATTGTTTCTCTTGCAAATTCAATAAACCAGTAATAGAATTTATATTATCAGGTGTATTTACAACTACAACTACAAAATTGAATTTTTTATTTTTGGTCTCTGTAGAAAAAAATTCATTCTCTTTTTGTTTGATTAATTTAATCCATCTTGTTTCATCATTGTTTTTCCCAAAAGTAGAACTAGATAATTTAAGAAAAATAAAGTCAGAAGTTACTGCAGGATAATAGCCTTTATAGCCTGTATCCGACCACACAAAAGAAGAAGCATATTTTTTGAGTATGTTATAAGTTAAATCTTGATACCAAGAAGGCTTATTAAAATCAAAAACAACAGAATATCCATAACAGGTACATTCATTTAATGTTTTTTCAATCCAATTCCGTCCTTCATCTTTTAAAGATATGGTCTTTGGAGGTGATATCATAATGCAAAGAATTTTGTCTTGTAATGGTGTCAAAAGTTCCAAAAATTCACCAATATTTTTTATTTTACCACTACCACACCTCTCTTCTACGACATACCAAGGTATGGTTATAGAAAAACGAAAATCATCCGGGGTTTCTTCTAACCATTTCTGTATTGTTAAAGAACTCGGTGGAATTGGATTATCATTCAAATCAACATGGACAAAATTAAAAACTTTAGAATAATATGATAGAAAATACTTTGAATCTAAACCAGCAGGATAAAAATCCCGAACCCATGACTGATTTTTCCATCCGGAGCACCCAACATAATATTTCAAATTTCTTCACCTATCTTCAGAGCACTATCATCTATCATTTAATCAAGTATTCTTTAAACATATCACATCGTTCCACCATCATCTCCAGTGCACTAAAAAGTCCATTAAATAAGATGACCATATTGTTAATTCTAATGATAATTTTTAAACCATCTAATATATCAGAATTTTTTTAGTAAGAGTTAAAACAATACAAAAAATATAAGGCAATAATAGAAGATCAAAAGTAAAAAAAGTGTAATCTAATTTAATTATATTTAATGTTCAGTTTAGTTGAGTATTTTATTAGAATGATTTACAAAACTGAAAACATTTAATTATATCAATAAGTATGATTTATACAAAAAACACTAACAAAATTTTTTAAAGAATAATTATATAATTAAAAAGATAGAGGATTATTAGAGTGCAGAAGAGCATATCAATATTCTCACATATATAAAATAACTACATCTACAGTTTGCAGTATAAGCATTAAAATCAATTTCTATATAAAAAGTTATTAAACTAGATAAAAAGGTCTGTCTTACTTATTAATAAATGTAACAACAAAGATAAAATGAACGTCCTTGTGTTATCATATATACTTATATTATTTTTAATGCACATTATCAAATATGAATGAAAATACCAACGAACAAAAAAAAGATATCAAAGATGTTGAAAATAGTGAGGAATTAAAAAAGGAAATGTTAAAACCTTCTCCAAAGGTAAAATCAGAAACAGATAAGGAATTGCAAGATTTAGAAGTTGAAAATTCTGGTGGCGGAATTGGTGCCGGAGGAGGATAAATCTAAATGTAATTAAAAATGGTTAAACAATTGATAAAAGAGTACCAATAATAAGACACAGATTTTATTTATAACATCAAGCACATCTTATTTTCACATATTTAGATGGAGAAATAGTAAAAGGTTTAATAAACATATACATTAACTTTTTTCTCAGTTAATTGAACTCAACGTAAATATGCAAAGCAGTAAATAAGATTATAAGAAAATGCTAGGAACTTTATGGACTATAATTGTGGTCATAGTAGCTATAATCATCATTGTAATTTTACTAAGATTTCTTTTCAACATACTTTTCATAGCTCCAATAGGAATTGAATCGCTAGGTACTCATTTAATTGACGCCAATATTTTGACGTTTTTGCAACCGCGGTAATACAAAAAGATCCCCAATTACTTTGAAAGGTTCTTAATCCAATATTTTTTATTGCATTAATTTTTAAATTATTTTATTCTTCTATCACCGAGCCCAAAAATGCAGATCATAAGATGAATACCATATCAAAATTAATGTGTATATCGTTTTGACAAATGTTTTAAAACCAGCAAGTTTGGTTTATGTATTATTATACAAAAAATTTGTGAAAGAGAACCTAATTCGTAGAAAATCAAGGTGCTTTGTTACATAATTCAGTAAATCGTTTTTTAACGTTTTAATATCAAGAATGTAAAACAAATAGCAAATAATTCAATTAGTGTTGCTATGAACAAGATATGTCTTTAACTTTATTATTAAGCATACACCAAAGTAGAGTCTAGATAATTTTTTGTTTAATCACCAAATTAACGTCAATAGAATAAATTTATTCCTTAATGGCAATAGCCGTTTTAGAAAGTTTTAGATATTTTAATCACTCATTTCCACATACACCAACATGAATATTCCAGTTTTATTTTATTTCAAATTACTTTTTTCTTTTTCAAATATAAAACGATCCAATAAAATAAGTTTCTTACAAATATTATAATATTTTAAATAAGAATTGCAATAGAGATCATATAAAATTTTTTTATTATAATTTATACAACGTAAAAGGTATCCACAAACAATATAAAATTAGCGGTTCAGCAAAACATCACAAAATTAAAACACGAGTAATAGAAAAATGCAAATATGGATTATAATGAAGCAATGAAGCCATTAAATTTCTTCAAAAGTAATTACATGTTAAAATTAGAAAAAGAAAAATTGATGAGACAATATTATTTTTGTTATCCAATGTATATATCAATAATCGCATTATATATAAGATACAAACAATCACTGTGGGATTTTAGTTGGCGTTAATAGATAATAAAAAAACCCTTCTTGTCCTAAGACATGCTAAATCTAACTGGAAGGAGGACAGTCTAATTGATCATGAAAGATCGCTCAACAAACGAGGAAGAAATCAAGGATCAAAAATGGGTAAATTGTTAAGAGAGTTGAATTTGGTACCAGACTATATTATAAGTTCTACTGCTAAAAGGGCCATAGATACATCAGAACTAATAGTGGAATTTTCAGGATTTAAGGGAAAAATAAATTCAGACTCATCATTATATAATCAAACTTCAGAACAATATATTAAAGTTATTGCAGACATACCGGATATCTATTCCAGAGTCCTAATTGTAGGACATAATCCTTCAATAGAGAACTTGATTGAAAAACTAACAAATAGAATAGAAATAATGAAAACGTGCTATCTTGCCAGAATAGATATAAATATAAAAAGATGGAAAGATATCATTAGTGAAAGAGATAAAAGCGTTCTTATCAATATATGGCGTCCAAATATAAAAAAGGAGTAGTATATAAAATTAACAGATAATAAAGACAAATATCTAATTTTGATTACATTTTTGTAAATCTAAAATACCACAATAACCGTTCATAGAATTGAAAACATTACATTAATTCTAAAATTTACCTTTTATATGGTATTTTAAGATGGCAATATTTGATGATCCATACTAAATAACATTAACTCGTGGATCTCTCAACAGATACTTTTTGATATCCGGGTTAAATCGCCTTATTTTTTTTACTATCTTTGAACTTTATTATATTGCTCTTTCTACAAATTATCTAAAATCTATTTGAGAATTCATGTAAGTCGGTATATACAATCATTTAGTAGGTTATTTTCATTTAAAACCAAACAGTCATATTATGAAAGATATAATTTGCATAAAGGAATACTTTTCTGCAAATACCGTAAAATAGATTAATAAAATTAATTGAGAATTAAACAAGTATTGAAATAAAAATTTTATTTAAATATGATATAAAATGGATACACATATAATTTACTATCAAAACATCGTATTAGAAAAAGTTTATTATTTTCGGTTGTGTTATTATAGTAATGGGAGCAGTTTTTAAACCAAATGACATGTCCAATAAAAATAGAAAAAAAATTTTTGATAAATCGATAAAGGACATTAATCCTGAAACTGGTTGCTCTTCAAATGAAAATAACAAAGAAAAAGATTAAGTTTTTTTGTACATTATTTAAACCCTCAAATTAGAATCTCATTGGAAGGATATTGAATTTGGTATTGATTTCATTATTTTTTTGTTTTAAAATATAAAAATACATGATGATGGAAAAATTAGTTTAAAAAGATACTCCTAATATTCGGATCAAGATTTAAGAAGATAAATGCTCGACCACGGATAATCCAAATGAACAAGACAAACAACTAATTGTTATAAAAAAGAATATCGAAAACTCATTTAAATTCATATACATGTATTTAAAAATAAAAAAATCTCTAATTTGCCTCCAACTCTTTAATTCTTTCTGAAACGCCTTGAGACTCTCTTTACAGGTCCTTTTTGATATTCTTTTAAAATTTCGACTTCTTTAATAAGAAATCACCTTGCTCTTTGATTATTATGACCGCTGTACATATTACAACTACACTCTATGTTTTACACATCCTTATCCGAATATTCGACATACGATATAATTATACAAAGGAGTACATACTTCATACAAAACATCAATACTAACTAGATGCAATAATATGATGCAAGCAGTAACGATTGTTGCAATATCAAAGACTTTTTCAATCATACATTTAGTATCAAAAAAGCCATGGATTTATAGAAAGTCATCAGAAATAGCAAAATAAAAGAGAAAAACTAATCCTGACTATATATATTAATACATTGGGAAGAATAGCTAATCATATGATAAAGATAGGTGTATATAGTAAATATAGTCCAACAGAAAGAAAGGTGAAAATTCACTCGATTACTAAAAGAAGATTTATAAAAATATTTATAGGCGCATTTATAAATTAGCTTTTATAATTTCTTATAAATATAAGATCTCTTGCATAATTAGACCATTAGAAAAATTTCTAATGATAGATACATCTTGATCATAACCAGCAAATTAAAATGTAATATTATACAATTTCATTTATAGGCTGCAAAATTTTGATAGGTGTCTAATTATGCAAGAGATCCATAGATAATAAATATAAAAAAATTAAGACTTTTATTTAAAAAATAAAATTAAAAGATACAATAAAATAAAATAACGATAGGCATATAGATTAATACCATATTTAATTAATCCAAATCAATATAAAATCACTAAAGAAGTAAATTTAATGAATATCTATTCAAATATTCAAATAATACATAATGAATAAAACTAATGCAGAAATAGCAAATATTCTACGCAAGATCTCATTTCTTTTAGAGATAGAGACAACCAAAAATAACAATATATCAAGTTTTAAAAATAAAGCCTATAATAAAGCAGCTGATAAAATTGAAAATTTATCAATAAACATAGAAATTCTTTATAGAACAGAAGGTATTGGAGGTTTATTAAAAATACCATCAATTGGAAAAGCAATTGCTTCCAAGATAGAAGAATATCTAAAAACTGGTGAAATCCAGTATTACAATCAGTTAAGATCAGAATTACCAATCAATATCGATGAATTTTTAGGGTTGGAAGGTATTGGTCCAAAAACACTGAAACTAATTTATGATAACCTAAAAATAAAAAATTTAGATGAACTTGAAAAAGCAGGTACAGAAGGTAAAATAAGAACGATTACAGGGTTCTCTCAAAAAAAAGAAGACACAATTTTAAAAAAAATCAAGAATTATAAAAACAGTAAGGGCAAATTTCTTATTGGAGAAGTTTATCCACTAGTAAAACAGATTGAAAAATATTTATCAGAATTGTATACGGTTAGAAAGGTTATAGCTGTCGGCTCATTTTTACGTATGAAAGAAACAATAAAGGATATAGATTTTTTGGTAGTATCAGATGAGCCTGATAAAGTTATTGAATCATTCATTAATATGTCAGAAGTTAAAGAAATTTTAGGTAAAGGATCTTCCAAAGCATTTGTTAAATTAAATAATGGGATTGATTCGGATTTATTGGTAGTTCCTGAAGAAAGCTATGGCTCAGCATTATTATATTTTACTGGAAGTAAAGAGCATGGAATAGCATTAAGAAGGATAGCTCAATCAAAGGAACTTAAATTGAATGAATGGGGACTATTTGATTTAAACCTAAAAGAAAAAAAGATAGCAGGTTTGACAGAAGAGGAAATATACAATAAACTAGGTTTAGAATGGATACCTCCAGAGATGAGAGAGAACAAGGGGGAAATAGAATTAGCAAAAAAAGCAAGAGAAAATAAAGATAAATCAAAAGAGAGTCAAATATCACAATTAGTAGGATATAGAGATCTAAAAGGAGATCTTCAAGTTCACACTAATAATACAGATGGTAAAATGAGCATCGAAGAAATGGCACTCTATGCAAAAGAGTTTGGACTGGACTATATAGCTATTACGGATCATACCAAAAGTTTAAAGATAACTAGAGGATTAGACGAAGAACAAATACTAAATCAAACAAATAAAATTAATGAATTAAATGATAAAATAAAAAATGGCAATTTTTTTTCGGATATACAAAATAAAGATTATCATATATATGAAAATAACAAAGATGACAGTCACGAGAAATTAAATTTTACAGATTTTCGTATACTATCATCAGCAGAAGTGAACATCCTTAAGGATGGATCATTAGATATTACAGACAATACACTTGATAAGCTAGATATTGTTGGTGCTACCATTCATTCTAGTTTCTCTTTGCCTATTGAAATACAGACAAAGAGACTTGTTGATACAGCTCAAAATCCCAATGTAGATATAATCTTTCATCCAACAGGAAGAATAATAAATAAAAGAGACGGTTATCCCGTTAACATTCCAAAATTAATAGAAGTGGCAAAAGATACAAAGACTGTTTTAGAAATAGATGCGCATTACGATAGATTGGATTTGAAAGATGAGTATATAAAAACAGCAATTGAAAATGATGTTAAACTTGTAATTGATTCTGATGCTCATCATCCTCTGCACTATGTATTTTTGAAATTCGGAATAGGTCAAGCAAGAAGAGGCTGGGCAACAAAAAATGATATCCTCAATACACTACCGGTACAAAAATTACTAGATAATTTAAAATAAAAAATATTTGTAATATTATTTTTAATATGAATTCCCGCATTAAATAGAAAAAAAGATATTACATAAATAATTTTGATTGTAAAATAAAAAAGGTTTTAGATTCATCAATTTGAGACAGAGAATACGAATAATCTTTTATAACTACAATAACATATAGTTACTCACACTATACTAAATTCAAAATAATAGATACTATTCATTGGTATCGTTTACTTTAAATTTAGGCATAATTATCAAATCACATTAAAATCATAGAAACATAAATTAGAATAGAAAACTAATGTATCTCTAAAATTAATGACAAATAATAATGATTAGGAATAATTAAGATGATAAACTAAAAAATAATGGAATAGAACAAAGATATTAACAAATAGGATAAAAAATTGTTATCTTCTATATATAGGTTATTCCGTATCAGATGATGTAATATTTTCTGATGCTACTTCTTTTGAAAGATCTGTTTCTTTAACCAACCTTTTATTAACTTCAACTTCTTCTTTTTTTATAGGTATTGTTATATTCTGTGTAGAAGAAACTGGAGTTTGTGCTTCGGTCTGGCCACTTGGAGGTCTCGTTTCGATAGTTATTTCCTCATGGGTTACCGGAACATCTACCGTTTTAGTTTCCGTAACAGGTTCTTTGACTGTCGTAGTTTGACCTACTGCAATATTTTTAGATATATTTAGATTTTCTTCTCCTTGAGGAATTACATATTCCTCAGGTTCATCCACTTTTATTCCACCACCACTGCCGCCACCTCTATCGATTAAAGTAGTAGAAGTATATTGATCTTCTATAGATGGAGGAGAAGAATCTCCAGCATATTTACTTAGCTCACTCTCAGAAATATGGAATCTAAGGACAGAGCCATCATAACTTTCTACTTTATTTTGAGGAATGTAAAATTTTTCTTTATTTATCAGACCTCTTTGAACTTCAATATATCCATTTACAATCGCTTGCACTTCACCCAAATCTTCGTCACTACTTCCTCTGGCTTCTTTTTTTATAGTATCATTCCAATCTATATCTGAACTCATGTGTATCATAAATAAAACATCGTATTTAAAAGAGCAAAAGATTATATGAAATATTTGTCCTCAAAATGAGGATTTAGTACAACAACAATTTCTTTTCATCAGATTTAGTACATTCGTTATTTTTGGGTTCTTACCCATTCATTCAAGAATTACAAAATGTAAACAATGATACATTTCCACTAAAACTAAAATCCAAATTAATAAATAACATCAAAACCATTCAATTTAATTGTCATATTTTCATAGAGTAATCATTACAATATTTGAAATTAAATTATTTAAATTATTTATGCGAATAATCGAGATCTATAAATTATAGATTATAAGAAAACTAATTTCATTATTTATAGATATCATATCTTTTTAAAAAATTTATATTTAAATAGATAACAAATGAAAACTGATAATTTCTTTATATCACCTCTCGTTTAAGATCAAAAATTTCATATATAATTAAAAAGTAAAAGATCTTCCATCTAGTAACTGACAAGTAATAAGGATATAAGACCATCGATGCCTGATCTATTGTCCGCGATTTCCTAAAAAAATGACATAATATCAGGTTTATGTGTTTGAATAATCAAGAAATTCAAGACAGTGACACAATCGACAATGATGATCGTCATTCTGCCCGGAAATGAATTTATGCAATATTTTCAGATGACCACAGTTTCTACAGACATGATAATTATTGGAATTCATAATTAATATTCTTCTTATTTTTATATTATCTCTATAATAATTAAGTAGTCTCTTTTACCAATAAGCAGATTTAATCCGGACATAAATACAAACATACAACGATCCTTTTTAAAAATGAATTAATAGTTTGACGTTAATTCGAGCAGCATTTTTCTTTGTAAATTAAAAGAACTTGTAAATTACACAAAATTCATTTAGATATTCTTTTATCATAATCTCAAATACATAATACAATATAGTTGTTAATTAGCATCAATTTAATATTTACAATTTATACTTTGTTGCATGGCTTAATTTATTCGTAATTACAAGCCACATTCAGTTCAAATCTACAAAATATTGAGTCGGAATTTGTAACAGATAATAAAGTCCAATCATTAAAAAACGAATTTCATAGTCATGTAACGAAGTAAAATTCATATAATTTTTAATCAAAATATTGCTACAAATATTTAGTTAATAAATTACTTTATACAACTAAAGTTCACTTCTAGTGATATACGTGATAAATGTGAATAAACCAAAAGAGAGTCATAGAAAATACAAAGTAAAAATATTAAGAAATTCCATAAAATACTATCTACCACGTGTTGAAGGTTATCTTGAAGTTATAAGAAAATTGGCGTCGGATCATAGTGGAATGTCACTTATTGAGTTTGATGGCTACTTTGAGAAAAGGTTTGAGCCAGTAAAATATGTACGCGCGGAAGTCCATTCTAATGAAATTGATGAAGAAAAAATAGTAGAATTTGCAAATATTGTAAGAAAAATGCTCAAACAGAAGAGCTTGGCAATAGAATACAATAACCAATTGATGTTGGTAGAAGAAGAAAAAGAAGAAAAAGAAGAAAAATAAAAATTAGATTTGTTTAAAAGGTTTGATTAATAAAATGCTCGTATCGACAAAACCACAATATTAAGTCAGCAGTAGGAATGACCCTTCGATTGAGTGTAATTTCAACTCTTTTCACTTACCTTTTATTATAAATTACAAAATTTCGATCATTGTTTTGATAGACTAGATCTTGCCTAACTAGCGTCATCAGAAAAAATTTTTATAAAGTTGATATACCTTATCGATTCGCAAAGTAAAATAAGAATATTACAAAAGTTATTGAGAATCTATAAAATTTTAATACGTGTATAATAATTATGCAAGGGATCTACCATAATCAAGTTAAGAAATAGCATAGAATTTATTTTGTATATTGTATATCCCCAAGTCAAAAGAATAATCATTAAATACACAAAAATCTTTATTCTCTAAAGGTTCCTGGCCGCATTGATATGTCTATCCTTTATTAGGCGATCGTGATCATATTAATAGTGAATATAAATGGCTGTCACAATATTTGCTAATATCCAATTTAACATTTAACATTTCATAGTGGATTTTTAAATAAAATTTTTTAAATATTTAAGAAATGTCTTTTTATTTCTGAATTGCATTTACATCTGAGAACTACTGTCAAAGATAATTCCTAAAGACAAGAGATAATTACCCAAGGCTAATTGTGATGACTCCCACATTTTTAATACGGTACTTACATCTCCCCGGTATTGTAGTAGGAATTTGGCTAACGCAACTGCAATTTTTGACTGCTTTTGATGTACTTGCGGCAATATGCAGCCTCACAACAAAAAATGTATCTCCGATTAGACATATTCGATCAAATGCCATTTTAGGAACAGGTAGATCATAAATCGCTTTGTATAAACTCTTTTGTTGCAAAAACAAGATGCTGAAACTATATCTGGCAGTGTATCATGAGCAATTGTTTTTTGCTCTTTTACTATATTTTCATTTACCATCCCAGCAGGAACTGATAACGCTCTAATAATTCCATTTTTGTCAACTATTACTTTTTTAAACATATCATCTTTAAGAGAGGTATTAACATACCATACCCAATTGAGATGCTTCATTCCTGTAGATAATTCTCCATTCGGACTAAGAATTAGATAGCATAAAACATGAGTTTTCTTTCCAATGGAAAAGTTAAATTTATTTGAAAAGATATCCAATACTTTTGAAGAAACTTTCTCATCAACAAGTCCTCTCCAAGCTACATATTTAACATAAGAAGATAATATTTGCGGAAGCAATTGGTGATGCATTATAGACCTTGCTCCATCGGAACCCATTAAAAGATGACATGATTTGTCTTTTTGATCTTCTCCAAAATGTATAATTATGTCGCCGTTCTTTTGCTCAAAACTAGTCATTTTTCTTTCATTATGATACAACGTATCAGGAAATGCACCTTTCAAAAGGCGATAGAGTAACTGCCAAGAAGTCATCAATTATAGTATTGGCGCGTCTGATTCAATGGTAATCTTTTTTTAAATACTGTCTTTTAAAAGAGGAATACTTATTGCAGTATCATCCTTTGGCGCAATTTTATGTTATTAGAAAATTCACTGTTTCCATTTGCAATACAATACCTGCACATTATCCGATATATTTACAGATGTTTCTCAAAAACTTCATCACAATTAATATGGAGTAAAGATATTGCAGTAAACAATCCACCAAGCAAGCCACCTATCACTATGACTTTCAGATACCCTATGCGCGAATAGGATAAAGGAAAGTTTCTTTGTTTTAGTTCTACAATATCTTTTTTTATGAATAGTATTAAAGAAGGATCTAATTGCTCATTCATCTAATTACTACCACCATGACAATCAGGAATAAAAAGATTGAAGAAATTAATTGAACCGCATGATAATTAAAATAATCTTTTTTATAGTCAAGTAATTTTAAAAATGCAACAATAAATGCATCAATAACAGAGAAAACCAGCAACTGTATAACAAATTGCATGTTTGAAATCTACAACTCCTATTTAATTACAAAATGTTATCAACTCACAAGATAAAACTGCCTCAATTTCTCTTAAGAAGTCCAAATTAAAATCAAAATCAAATTCCACATGGATATTAGGATCATAATTGCAGTGGCAACAAAGGAATAGTCACATCTACACATATCCTAAATCAATAGTTGTAGCATAATCTATAATCTTATTGAGTTACATTTATTACCAAGGTTTTATTTGGTTACAAATTCCTATAATTACCAATGTTTAAATAGCATAATAACCAATATACATTAATGTCAAAGAACACTACAAGCAATACAGAATATTCATACAATAATAATAATAACAATAGCAATGATTTCAAAGAATCAGTCAACAGATCACTTGATGAAACCAAACATAACATCAATAAATCAATAGATGAATCAAAAAATCAAATTCCACATTATAATACCATTGTAAATAGCTT
>JAICXY010000136.1 GCA_025934495.1 Candidatus Nitrosocosmicus sp. | reverse complement strand
TCTTTTGAAAAGAGCCTGATAGAAAGAACAATGCAATACATTAAAGATAGAACCAAAAACTTTGATGATTACTTTCCTTGTAAGAAGAACAAGTGTAAACTAAATCATATAAGACAATGGTTCAAGTTGTTTGTTTATGAGCATAATCATGAAATAATGTCTTAAGTTAACAGAGCCTATTTACCTATACTCATAAAACTAAAACCCAAATTATTTAATGCATTGATATTGTTGGGATCGTTTTCTAAAACTTTATTATTTTCTTGAATGGCCTTATCATAATTTCCTTCAATACCACTTATTATTCCTTAATTAAGAAAATCTATTTTGGAATCTAGGCTACCATACGTCTGTTGAATCTTTAACAGTTCGTTCATAATTTTTTGAACTTCTGGATTATTTACGTTATAAGCATTATTTTTTAAACCACTATTAACCAATTCCATCATAAGAAATCTTATTTGCTTGACCATCTTTGATTGATCTGTAAAAATATTGGAAGTGTTATTAGATTGTGAATTTGATTTAGTATTTAACATTTGTATTTGAAACATTGGAAACTAAATTATTGATTGAATTATATAAAAGTGAAATATTTTGCTTAAGATCGTTTATTCTTTCACTAGTATCTTTTTTTGATTCATTAACATCATAATTAACTTTTTCTATTTTTTCTTCTAATTTAGAAGATATTTCAAAAAATGGACTTTTTATTATAAATTCTTTTAAATATCCATTAATTCCCATAATTAAAAAACTAATAAAAAAACCACAACCAATACCCATTATTCCAGAATATGATGGAGGTATAGCAAATATCAAAAATAAGAAAAAAATAAAAGAAGTAATACCAAGAAATGTTAAAGTCAAGAATATTAAAAACTTTAGGTTTTCTTTATTGGCTTTAATATTGTTACTCCCTTCCATCATTTATATAAAGTATTAGAGTTAATATGATTTTAAATATAATAACATTTTTTTGTTTATCAAAAGCCTTAACAGTTTTGTTATTTATACTGGGAAGGGCTAAAAGAATCTAAATCTATAAAAGATAATAATAAATTAAATTTTGGTTATTCTTAATATTTATTAGCCAAGAAATGGATTATTCTTTGTTCTAGATATTTAGAAATATGATTGAAATTATAATTCGTAATTAGGTTATTTTTCAAGTATAATTATTAATTTAATTATTGAATGAACATTTTTCCGTCTAATATCTTTTTTTCATTTTACGAATGCATCTTCAAATATATCCAAAGAGGTATTATGACATATGGTACCAGATGAAACTTCTTTTGTCGATATTCAAAATATAAAAGGAGATATCATTGGGTTTGGAGTTGGTGGTAGTGGAAATATAATTGGAAAAGATATTAGTATTGTTATTAATGAAGCACAAAGTTACGGTCTAAATTTACTTTATCCAACGTATTTTATAGAGCATAAAAGCACCAAGCAAGACTTGGAAGATTGGAAAAATGGTTTTTCATTCAAATTAGAATCAGTAAAAGAAAAAATGGAATTAAGGCGTAACATAGTAGATAAATTAAAAATAAAACTTGAAAAAGAACATCGGCTATTAATAGTCGGTGAATCGGGCACCTCTAAAAGTACCATACTTATGGAAATTATGTCAGAATATTTTGATTGCGGATTTCAGATACTGTACAACTTTGGAGATATAGAAATAAAGAATGGACCTGAAGTTGTTAAATTTATAGAAGGACTTTTAAAAGGCAATAATAAAGTATTGATAGCAATCGATAATGTTCATAGCGAAAGAACGGCTGCAATATTTTATGCAATAGACAGATTATCCAATTATAATCAGAGTAATAATCTATTATTTGTTTTAACAGCTAGAAGTCCAGAATTTGATTGGTTTGTAAATGATAGGCTAAACACGGTAGAAGAATTATATCGACAGTCTATTAGAAAATTTATACAGATTCCTCAATACAGATATGATATAGAAGCATTCACAAAGGCAGATATTGAAGACTTTATCAAAAAATATCAACATCTCCAACAATGGCAACTGCAGCAGGAGCGGGAACATAAGTCGGAGCAGGTAATCAAATCAACATTCTCTAAAGAAAAACTATCTGATTTGGTTGACAGAATCTTTGATAATACAAAGGGTCATCCTATCATGGTAAAATTCTATGTTTTTGGAAAAGGACTTGAAGAGGATGTACAGGATAGATATTATCGATACATTGTTGACCGATCTACTTCTCAACCTGATACATCAACGATTCAAACTATGTTGGTATGTTCTTTATTGGATATTGGCAATTTACCAATAACTGATAAATTACTTGAAGAAATGAACCTTCTTTCATATGCTTACGATCTAGAACATGCACTATTATATCAATATTCAGAAGGTTTATGGAAAACCATTCATCCACGGTGGGATATGGAGATATTATCTTTTTTATATAATGTAAAAAATAAAAGTATACTTTCAAAGAGAATGGAATACCTAAAGATTGCAATAGATTCGATTTTCAATGTTTCCAATGAGAATATCACAGCAACTACTATACAAACATTATATGATACTATATCTTTTAACAACCTTCCAATAAGCATTATAAAAACAATCAGCCATATGCCTGATTATTTAAGCGATAAAACAAAATGCAATATTTACTTATTTGCAATTGTTATGACATATAGGAGATTCCGAATGTATCAAGAAACGCTAAATAATTGTAATAAAGCGTTGGAAATAGAGCCGAATAATATTATTGCATTGAATTTCAAAACTTTATCCCTATTGTATATCAGGAGGTATGATGAAGCTTTGGAGTGTAGTAATAAAGTCATAGAATTAAATCCAAATGATGCAATCGCATGGATGAACAAAGGATTGATTTTTCAGGATTTAAAAAGAGATGATGAATCTTTGGAGTGTTGGAAGAAATCTATAGAGGTTAATGACGTCCATGTTAGCATGGGGTTGAGTAAAAAAGATAAATTTTTTTTCAATTCGATAGGATATGATAATTCTGTATTAAGTCGAATTATTATTGCCAAATTGGCTAGCAAAGGTATGGCTTTTGGATTTTTAAAAAGATTCGATGAAGCTTTGGAGTGTAGTAATAAAGCATTGGAACTTGATTCAAATACTATTCCTCCTTGTGCTATGCCATAATCTAAAAAAGAGAAAAGATATTATCATTATATCGACAAATAATTTCAGAACGTATTTAATATATTAATAGTATTTAATCCAATTCTTAATTTAAAAGAAATGGATAGGAAATATATTAAATGATTCTATTCCTTGAAAGTTGGTAGATTCCTATTGTATTTATTAGATTTCCTACTTTGTCACTGCAATAATAAACTGAAGGATGAATCAATTCTCTAGGTAGTAGTGATCTATCGAAGATAATTTCTATGTTCTATTACGCTTGTACTGAAATTTAAATAAAAATGACGGGTTTTCTGACGGAATGACGGAAAGAATGACGGCAATGACAATAAAATGACGAAGGTACTGAAATTGACCGATTGACTTATTTTTTTATTTATAAAGATTTTTGATATATACAGTGATATAAAAAGTTGATAGTTTCCAATTCTTCCATTACATCTTTAGTAAGACAGGGATATCTTAATGGTAAATCCAGAGACCAAATAGCTAAAGAATTAGGAATATCTACAGGTAAAGTCTCAAAGATAATTAAAGATTGGAAATTAAGAATAGGGATACCCATTGCTGAAGAACTACGAGACTTTGTTGTTTTGGTTAAAAAATCAGGTATCCCCATAGAACAATGTGCAGAAGGCTATAGAATGAAAAATATAATGAAAAACCTTGGAATTACCGATGATATTAACGATGAGAATGTCGTTGACTGCATTGGCATTGGCAATGGCAATGGCAATGGCAATGACAATAGAAGAATAAACTACGATGAATTTTCATTTTTTGTAAAGGAGATCTATATGAATTGTAAAAGACTCGGAATTAAACCGAATATTATACTTTCTTGGATTAAAGATTTATTTTCATGGTATTCTCCATCTGGCAATTTATTAGGATCTTCAGTAAATGGAAAGAGGATTGATGGCGAAGTAGAAGAAGTAGAAGAAGTAGAAGAAGAAAGAAATGATAAAAAAACGATGTCATCTCCTTCTCCGAAGACACCATACATTTCTCAAGAGGCCAAACCAATGCCCGGTTCAAACTCTGATGAATTCGTCATTAATCAAAGTTCCAATGCATTTACAAACAATATTACAGCTGACTTGAATCCCAAACAAAATACCGGTTCTTTAAATAATATGGAAACTCCATTTGTTTCTCAGATTTCTAACTATATCGCTAAAAAGAAAAAAGAGGATAGAGAATTAGAAAATTATAAATGGAAATTAGAAAAGGATATCAAAATAAAAGAATCAAAAAAAAATCAAATAGAATTTGAACTTGAGCTATTAAAACAAGATAAAAAATATTTTATAAAATTTATTGATTGGTTTTATAATTTAAAAAGAGAGCTATGGGAAAGATTCGCTATTAAAATAGAGGATTTTGAAAAGTTTACTTCGGTTATAAACGATTTTAAAAAAAATGGCTTTGATATAGTAAAAATAATGGAAAAATACATAAGCGCAATCTCGCTAGAGGATAAAATAAAAAAAGAAAATGATGAACTTCAGATTCTCTATAACCAAAAAATAGAGGCAAACAAATCTGCAGCACTGTGGCAAGACCAAGTAAATCAACATCAGCAAACTATGAATATCTATTACCAGCTTGAAGAAATGAATTTGGGACTCAAAGAGTTAAAACAACTACGATATATCATTTTAGAAGTATCAAAAGCTAACAAGATTTCACCAGATAAAGCAGTTTTAAAATTCCTTGATGATATTGAAAAAGAATATGATAACAAACTTGGATTTGAGACCAAATTAAAAGAAAAACAAGATGAGCTTGCCTTTTTGAATAATAAAGTGATCAATTGCCGTACCATATTACAATCACAACCATCAATAGGAGGAGCCTTATCCAATCTATTGCAAAAAGGAATGACTGAATCAGATATTATAAATATCAATCAACTGGTTGAAGTTTGTACAAAAAGTAATAATATTGATTGTAGTAATTCTAAAATCGGTAATCAAAATGAAGACAATATTACTGAATATAGGAGGAATACTAATGATAACAAAGTTAAATCAGAATACTGGAAGATGTGGATAAATGACCTAAAAAGATATGGTGATATCAAGGCAGCAGTACAAGAGTATCAAGTCAATGCAGAAAAGTTGCAAAAACAAGTTTATAATCTTGATAAACAAAAGCAAGAGAGTATCAACTATATACAAACAGCAAGCTCTTTTACAAACTCATTAAATAATGAAATTTCGTATTATAAAGGATTCATAGATCAAATTCAAGATCAGAAAAATAAAATTAATTTATCTTCCAGGGTTTCATTGGTGCCTATTTTCATTCTAGTGAATAAAAATTCAGGAAAAGATGAAGATGGAGATAAAGATGAAAGAGATGATGAAAACAATTGATAATATTTGAAATATACTTTATAAACAATACTATTTATTTCAAAAAACAATAACATCATATTTCAAATAAAAGATAAAAGACAAAATAGTTAATTTTATTATTCTCGCTAAAAATCCATTTATAATTATTAAAGTTTGTTATTTATTTATGATTATGGTAATGGTAATATGTGAAGAATGTTTATATACCGACAAAAAAGTAGAATTTGTAAAAAATAGCGATTACTGTAAAGAATGTATCTGCGATCATTCTATGTGTCCAAATTGTAAATCAGCCTATCATACTGTTACTATTACAGAATAAAGTAATGAAAAATATAGATTAAGAGCCTATCTCGAAATTTGATTATTATGATATTTCTGCAGCCCACAGAATAATGAAACGGGATGTTGGAATACCATATATAGCAATGAGGAAAATTCATTTTAATGTAATGAGGTTTAAAGAAACTCTTAATTTGGATGAGGCAGAGGTTTTAGATGGCAGATTTAAATCAGCGAGTGCTAGATATTATATTTTGCACGATCCAGAAAAATTGGCTGATATGTATTTTGGGCTCTGTTAACTTAAGGAATTTTTCCATCATATTTGCTATCAATGATAAAATACATTTCTACAAATTTTAGTAAATTAAATTATATTGTGCTCAAAATATCATGATTTTATTGAAATTGGGTGGAAATAGATATTTTGAATAATCTAACTATCCCAGAAAAATCTAAGTTAACAGCGCCTACAAAATAATTTTATATTAAAAGATTTCTCAGATCAAAAAGTTAAATTTTCAATTCTTTAATAAAAATGATTTCATCTGATATAAAAAATCGTAGATAGATTAAAAGAAAATATATATGTTTTCTATTATCATAAAAAAAATAAAAATAAAAATAAAAATAAAATAAATTTTCTGCTTTGGGAGAACAATTTTAGGTTGTTTTTCTCAATAAACATTTTAAAAGATCATTGTGAAAAGATAAATACTCAAAACAATTCGGATAATGAAAGGCCATATTTTCATTTAATGCACCTTTAAGCATTCAATAGATGAATAAGACAGTATCTTTATCAACTCAAATTGCTTTTAATATATAAAGATACAACCACCATTTAATTGATTAAAAATCATACTTTCATATTTACAAGCAACTTATATCCCAACACTAAATTCGCAAAAAATAAAAAAAGATTTGCCCAATAAATATATATTGTATGGAAAATAACATCAATCATTTTACTATACATCTTAATAAGAAAATACTGTATATTATAACGAGGTTAAACTAATATTGTTAAGTTTGATACAGATAAATCAAAATGTAAAGAATAAAATAATCTATCGAGTCGTTTTTATAAATATTACAATTTTCATCAAAAACTTATATTATACAACAACCATTGAACTCGTTGTTAACTTTAGTAAAACCATTTAATAAATAAATCAATTTTAATACCACATGTGATTGTAAGAGAACAAAAAAGATGATGTTCAAAAAAGTAATTATTTCCATTCTAACAATACTTTCCATTGTATCTGTAACACTATTTATTAATTATTATTATCATAATAATTTCATAAAGTCAAATTTACTAATTATATGCGATCAACCATTGGCTAGTTCTATTAATCCAATAATCAACATAGCTTATGTAGCTAACTTTGAAGGTAACACTATTTCTGTTATTGATGGTAAAACAAATAGCGTTGTAAATACCATCAAGGTAGGGACTCATCCTGATGCTGTTTCTGTCGATCCACAAACTACCATAGCTTATGTAGCTAATAGTAATGATAACACTGTTTCTGTTATTGATGGTAAAACAAATAGCGTTGTAAATACCATCAAGGTAGGGACTCATCCTGATTCTGTTTCGTTTAACCCAAATACTAACATAGCTTATGTAGCTAATAGTAATGATAACACTGTTTCTGTTATTGATGGTAAAACAAATAGCGTTGTAAATACCATCAAGGTAGGGACTCATCCTGATGCTGTTTCTGCTAACACATTAATCAACATAGATTATGTAGCTAATAGTAATGATAACACTATTTCTGTTATTGATGGTAAAACAAATAGCGTTGTAAATACCATCAAGGTAGGGACTCATCCTGATGCTGTTTCTGTCGATCCACGCGCCAATATAGCTTATGTAGCTAACTTTGAAGGTAACACTATTTCTGTTATTGATGGTAAAACAAATAGCGTTGTAAATACCATCAAGGTAGGGACTCATCCTGATGCTGTTTCTGTCGATCCAC
>JAICXY010000129.1 GCA_025934495.1 Candidatus Nitrosocosmicus sp. | reverse complement strand
ATGGAAATCAGGATTACAACAAGCAAAAGATAATTCAAGACACATATTCAATCAAAACGTTAATGCAGCAAAAACATTTGAACACAATTCAAGAGAGATAAATTCAAACCTTAATGATGCTACTAACAACAACAACAACAATACTACTACTACAACGTCTTCTTTTACACAACAAAGCAATAAAAAAATCTAAACATCCATTTTTTTCGAGTCAGGGAAAAGAGAGATACCCATCGTTACAAAAAAATTTTGATAACATAGTTTTTTAATAATTCAATATAAACAACATTAATCTATTTCAAAATTTAAATTTAAATATACCATTATTTATAAAAATATAGATATATTCTCCAGAATTCGATTTTGATTGTCAAAAATGTGGTTTACCATTTAATCCCAAAAGGGAAATCGAACTTCAATTAAAACAAGAGCATTTCGAAAATAAAAAGCAATTGTTATAACCATCTTTAAAATTAATACTATCACCTAGAGATAGAATAAAATTCTGTTAGTAAAACCATTAACAACATTTCAATAAGAAATTATAAAGTGAGTAATTACAAAACAAAGGTTAACCTACATAATCAAAATTATCTCGCATAAAATTATCCAGATTGTGACCGGAATGAATAAAGTGATGAAGGAACACCATTTTTAGATATTTTTCAACGCTTTGGAATATCATATTACAAAGAAAACAATGAAAGAAAGATTGAATTCATTTAGGTCGAAATAGTTTAACAGCCTTTAAACTTAAGTTTATCGATACTAAAAATATTACCCATGCTATAAGAGAACCTATCATTGAAGCTTGATATGGTTCTACTATACGTAATTGAAGCAATTCATAATGAATAGTTATCTTTGCAAAAGAGTATATTACTTCAGAGATAGAAAATGCAGTAACTAGTTTTTTAATATCATTTTTTATTTTGCCATAGTCCTTCTTTCCTGTTGAATGTTCTATATATTTTTTTCTATTATCTATATAAAAGAATAATGCGAAAAGTGGAATATAAATTCCATATTCTATTGAAAGAGTTACTAAAGAATTAACAAAGTTGTTACTGTTATAATGTGCAAATACTTGAGTGAACCACGCACCACCAAAAAATGCAAATATTCCAGAAATTATAATATTCTTGTTAAATAAAATATATTCTTGATATTTTTTATAAAATCCTCCATTTTCCATTTTAATTCACATCGTACAATCTTTATCCTCCTCCTTTATAGATTAATTATTAAAACATATTCTAAAACACAACTAATACATCTTCAAATTGTTCATGTATTAAATAAATAATATTCATATATATACAAGAATTTAAGTGAAAAGAAATCTGTTATCATCTAAAAGCTATAAATCAACAAAAGAAAAGGATTCATGCCACAGAATAGTAGTAGGTATATTTGTAATAGATAGATCTAATGACATGAAATTCATAGTTTCTCCTGCTACTGTATAGGTTGACGAGGTTAATTGTACATGCTTCGAATCAGAGCGAGACTCAACAAACTCATATCAAGTGTCAATCAAAAGGATGGATAGAGATACGACATATCACCTATAACATCAACTCAAAAAAAGAAAATGAAAAAGATAAGAATCATCTTGAAATTGATATAGCGAAAGAGAAAATGCGACAAAGCAGCAATTAAAGATTACAAAGAAGAAACCGAATTAACTTTCTTGATAAATGGTAGAAGTGAAATACATAACTACTGCCCAGAATAAACCCATATGAAAAATTCGTATTAGTCTTTTGGAGAATACAAAGAATACGCGGTTAAGAGTTGAGATATCAACCTAAATTCAATTTAAAACAGGAAAATTAAAAAGACTATCCCCCCCTTAATCTATCATCATTAAAACCAGGACTACCATATTCAGATATTTTGGATTTTCTGTCATGCACTTTTTTATGAATTTCGAGGCGTCTTTTCTCTTCGAATTGTTGATTGCATTTCTTGCATTTAAATGCCATTTATATTCATTAATGTATATATCTTATTGAAAAGGCTTTTGATATAAAATAGTTAATAAACTCAAATTTATAAAATATACCATAGTTAAAAGAAAAATAATTTTTAAAAACTTATTTTGTATTATAGATAATAAATCTTCGTATTCCTAAAAGATAGAAATCTGAATTTTCGATAACTGTTACAAGGCAAATAGAATATGTGCCAATATCATTTAATTATAAATAATCACATAGTATAACTGTAGTAATACAGTATTATAAATGGAAATCAATACTTATTTTCTCAAAATATGCTATTGCCCTATGTGAACCACGGAATATTGTATATACATTCAAAATATAATGGATTTCGTAGTAATTCGTAGGAATAATAGCATACAAATGTTTATTGAAAATAAAAAATTTTTAATAATACATTATAACAATAACGAGTCATATTAAACAATAATAGAGTTAGGTGGTAGAAATCCAAAAGATCTCCATCTGTCATATTTTACTCATCATGGTTCAATTCTAGATACTTATAAAATAAAATTTTTTAAAACATCCCTTTTATTATAATAATATGTGGGGAATTACAATATTTCTCATGCGACTTGCCGATTATCTTCAAGGACAAAAAGATAAAAGAATATGTAGAACATGCAATTACCGTGCAAAAAATGAAGGAGAACTAAATAATCATATACAAAAAGAACACGGACGCAGATAATTTTAAAAGAATGACAGAAGATTAAATCTCATTAATAATTTAAAATTGGAAATAAAAGTATTTGCAAGATTATAAAAGTAAATACTAAACAGATCCATTATAACAAAGAACCAGCCAAAAGAAATTGTTATTTATTTTTAAATAAACAGATAAACAATCTACCTATGGACAGTTCTAAAACATCGGGCATACTTGCAGATTGTTTAAAAAAGATATATTAAATAAATAGAGGTAAAATCATCTACTCAACATTTCTCCCTCTTACTTCAAATAAATATTTAATAAAAACAACGAATAATACATATGAACATGAAATACCATCATCGCAGGATTCATTAACTTTGAATCAATTACATAATGATTATATTACTCAAATTATTTCTATAGCTTTTAAACGTGTTATTCTTATTTCTAGAAGCACACTAAATAAGAGATATAGATTCGCAAAATAATTAAATTAGAGCACATGTTGTTTGGATTCAAAGGTAAATACAGAACATACACTGGGTTGTAGAAACTTGTCAGGCATTTCCTGAATTATTCGTTTGTAGCTTTTCACCCAGTACAATGACATGGAACAATATATTTTGGATTTACTTTTTTTAATTCTTTTATTGTAGGTTCAATCTCCTCGTCATACATTTTTCCACCAGCCAAGTGAAAACCAACTAAAACTGCAAACATTTTATCAAACCCTGTAAGGAATTTACCATAGTTGATCGCATTAATAATACCCGAATGTGAACAGGCACCAATAATTATCAATCCTTTTTCTTTAACATTTACAGCAATAGATCGATCATCTTTTACCAATGAATCAATAATAAGTTTACTTCTATAAGGATCTGCCTTGTATTGCAATGAAAATTTATCTCAAAAGATGTATTTCGCGATACTAGTCCATAATTAATAATTTTGCCAAAGAAAAAGGCAAATACATATTTGGTAATGGAGATAGATCTTATATTGTGTTAGAAACAATACTTGAACAATGTGTAGTTATTACAATGGAATCCTCTCTTTGCAAGTCATCTTTGTCCAAGACATTTTTTCGCCAATCTATAAGTATTTACTATTTTTAAAATGATACAAAATAGATATTTAATAATGGGACCTAGAGAAAAAGGGTAAAAGAAATGCCACTTACAGGAAAAATAGCAGTAGTTACTGGATCGAGTAAAGGAATTGGTTTTGCAATAGCAAAAGAATTTGCAGAAAACAATGACGCGATTGTTATTGTTTGCTCTAGGAATTTAAAGCAAGCCCAAATAGCAGCAGATAAGATAAAAGGAAATGTATTTGCAGATGAACTAGATGTGACTGATGATATGAGCGTAAATAAATTCATTAATAGAATATTATATGATCACAACCGGATTGACATTTTAGTAAACAACTCTGGCTATCAATTTGATAGAAATATTTGGTACAAGAAATTCCATGAGGGAACAATCGAAGAACTTCAAAGGATTATTGAAGTAGATTTGAAAGGGTCTGTACGTTTATCAAGGGCGGTTATACCCATCATGTTGCAAAATGCCAATACAGATTGTAAAAAAGAAAATAAAGGAGGAGTTATAGTCAACATTTCATCAACACCTGCAATTGCAGGATATACAGAGGGATCTCCATATAACATTACCAAAGCTGCTAACATAGCTTTGACTAAATGCATAGCAAAAGAATATGCCACTAATAATATTAGAGCATATACCTTGGCTCTTGGAAGTATAGCAACTTTGGGAACAATTGAATCAATGACACAAGAAGAAAGGTACTCCGCAGCTCAAGAATCTTCAATGAAACGATGGGGTAAACCTGAAGAAGTGGCCAAAGTTGCTGCTTGTATTGCAGACAATAGTTTTTCTTTTGCAACAGGTAATACCATTGTGATAGATGGCGGTACTATATTATTATGATATAATATCATCAGAATTGAACTACAAATTTTTGTAAAAATCATGACTTTTAGTGACATATAAGAAAAAAAAAGGTACCAGATAAAGAGGAAATCCCTTCTTTAAAATCGATTTATTATTGGAGATATTCAGATATTCAGATACTCAAACAAATGTACATATCAGTAGTGAAAGAGACTGGTCCCTTTAACCATTAACATATAAATTATTTATATAAACAAACTCAAATATATTATACCTGCAAAATGATGGCTCGGGTTTCTGTTCCGTTCACCGAAGGTCATTATTATGGAAGAGGGAAAAGGCCAAACACGGGACTGGCTGATAATAGTCCCTCTTCCTGCAGGAAAAACAAATAAAGAAGTAAAAGGTATTTTACTATCCCATTTATATTGTTACCATGTATAGTTTTCCAGTTTATATTCACAGCCAAACCACATATATAAATAATCTTAATATAATATATTGTGCTCAATCAAAAGTTCTTATGAATGACTCACCCATAGAATTTTCAATATTAAAGGAATCAATAATAATTATTAAATCTCACTTTTTTTATTTTTTATGTACGACAGAATAAAAAAGGCAAATATAACTTATTTTAAAAAAAATTATTAAATTAATTTAATTTTTGAATCACTTTTATAGCATATGCAAAGATTTTTCAATTTTGTTTGACCTAGATGTTGAGTATATATATATCATATATCATATATCATATCTCCTGGCAAAAGTACGCTAATAGTTTCAGATTATCGCCATAAGTTTTGCAACAAAAAAGTCTACGGCTACACATAATTTATCTTTGATAAGAATGCTTTGAATTTGATTTAGCGAAATTAAGCAAATTATGATAGTTAAATATGTTTTTTAGAAAATGCATATTATTATAATAAATAGTGTTCTAATTAAAAGTAAACTTATCACCATTTTTTATCATATCAAAAATACGAATCAAAGTGGTTTTGGTGGACATACATGATTCTTTTTCATGGTAATTACAAGATATTATCAAATCATCATCATATTTTTTATTGAAATGATTTTTTAACATACTTTTAAAGTTTCCTAAAATAATCTCCTTTATTACTTGAACTAGACCCAATCTAGCACCATAAGCTCCTTTTTTGTTAATTAACCAAAACATTTTAGTTGCATCATAATCATGAGGAAAAATCATTTTCTTTGTATTGATAGCTTCTTGTGAATAATAATGACCTGCAATACGTATCCATCCTTTAGATAACCTGGCAACTACTTTGGCAAATTTTCCACAAGACGAGCACTTATCATCATAAATTAACAATGGCTGAGAAAATTTAGAAGAAATGGACAATAGACAGAGTAACTATACTAGTTCTAACAAATATACTTTTATTCGAAATAAAATAGATCTCTTGTATAATTAGAATAAACAGCTAATTCTTAACAATCAATCATTTTCTTGTCCTTTCTTTGCTTTCGTATGATCGCCTGTCCAAAAGCCGTTACTTTTTAAATCATTTGCTACTACTGGTGGCTTGACAGTGCAATAGTTTGACAATATGTACGATAAAGAAATAACAAAAAGATATGTTATACATGAAATTCAACGGTTGTCCAAAAAATATCCATAAAGAGAAACAGGTGCCGGTAGGCAAACCTTTCAAACTAGATGAAAAAATAGGTTTTTAATGATTTTAGTGTATTATCGTCTTTTTTATACATCACTTACACATTAGCGGACTTTCTATTTGATTTAGATCAAAAGAGCAACGTCTGTAGAGATATACAAAAAATTGAATATTGAATATGATTAGAAAATGCGCACCAATCCAGCAGAAATTATATAATATAACAAAAGATTGAAAACCACGCGAGAGGAAGTAGAGAAATATTTTCCAGACTTTATTGCTTTCATAGATTCCACCGAACAGTAGCAGATACAATCAAGATCCGAGGATAAAAGACGCAAGGCATACTACTCTGGCAAAAAGAAAAGGCACATTACTGTAAAGACACATCTTATGGTTAACAAACAAGGTTTTATCATTCATAAATTAAGATATATGAAAGGACGAAGGCATGACTATATATTGAGTATATAAAAAGAGTCGTCCCATCACTCTCAAAGAGGTTATTAATGTATTTGACCTTGGATACCTTCCTTGGCGTAGAAAAGGATTTCCCAGAACGGCCATCATCCACACCTATAATAGAAAGAAGAGAAATTTGGAACTATCTGCAGAAGAAAAAGAGTATAACAAAAATAATTCTAGAAAAAAGATATTGATAGAGCATACTATATCGGTAGATTGAAAAAATATAGGAAATTAACAGATGTATCTAGAAACAAATTGAGAAAATACAATAGAATGTCGAACATAGTTACAGGTCTGATAAACTATAGAATAGTGAACCAGACTTAAATAAAAGACAATACAAAAGTAATGGGCCATATGAAATGTTTCTAAACATGCTAGAGATCTAATCAATACAAAAAGCAATAGAAGTTGGATTCGATTTAAAAATAATATATAGATGCCTATCAGTGCGGTTAACTTAAGATATTAATTCTTTATTGTGTTGATCAATGAATATGTTAAGCCATTGTTTCACATGCTTTAGTTTACATTTGTTCTTTTTTTTTACAAGGAAAATAGCCATCAAACGATTCTAATCTATCTTTTACATACTGCATTGTCCTCTCTATGATGCTTTTTTCAAAAGAAGAATGAAGATGATAATATAAATTCAAGAATCTGCAGATCTGAAGAGTATACCATGTACCACCACCATCGGATGAAACTTGATGTTTTCTATACCTGCCTAAAACGTGAGACAGAAACCGTTCGGCTACACCAACATGTTTCGCTCTTTTGATATATGAAAAGAAAGAATTTCTTTATGCCTAGGTTCAATAACTACCCAACAAAGCCATATTAATTCAGAAGAGCCTGTTTTTATAGCAGTTCCGTCAATTATATACTCTTTAATTTTCTTATTCTTTTGATATTTTCTCTGTTTGTATTTTGAATCCAGTACCAAATTGATACAAGATGACTTTTTTTATTATTTTTAAGAAAGATAATGCTTTATTGACAGTGTTCCTAAATGATAAACCAAGAAAGTACAAGATAATCCATATCCAATAATTTGTGAAGGTATTCTATTTCTAGATTTCATAGATAAAATAGTCATTCTAAAGCTTAGATTTTTCCTAAATTAACAGAGCCTGTCTATATATAATAAAATAAAACTCAAATTTAACATTTATTATCAAAAATCCATCCATCCATAAGTGAAAATTATTTCTTTAAATTAGAATTGGCCAATTCCACATACCAACGTCATTATCATTCATTAAATCATAATCTAATTTTCTATAATAATTGAATCAAAATAAAAGATCTATTTTTAGACAAAAGGCACTAATACCATATATTATCAATTCTTTGAATTTGCGGATTAACTATTGTGATAAATCAAAAGCAATATTAGAAAAAGATACAAATATTTATTAATATTTTTATTTAAAATAGATCTGAAATTAATGAGTCTTGATGAAGACATAGAAGAATTAAAAAAAGATCATGAAAAAGAAGAGGAAGAACAGAGAGAAAAATTAGAAGAGGAAGAAGAGTAGCAACCAAATAAAATTAATACTTTACTTTATCTACAGGTTAGAAATCATCTAAAGATAAAAATTATTTTAGAAAGTCTTGGATAATGATATCTGGCTATAGTTTCTTTTAAATTGTTGGATTTATGTATTGATACATATCCAGTACCGTCGCTGCCATACTTTTGGTCAACTATTCGTTTGATAAAATCCAGGAACTGCTTTCCTGTTTTCTTTCTGTAGCAGTGTATGTCCACATCTGGTTGTTGATATGGTCATAGGTATCATCAAACAGATTTAGAATACCTTTTATCTTTTGTTGAAGCCTTGGAT
>JAICXY010000193.1 GCA_025934495.1 Candidatus Nitrosocosmicus sp. | reverse complement strand
TGATGAACGCAGTTTATGGCCCCCTAAGGGTAAATTTGTTACCGCAAATATTATAGTAAGGACAGATTATTTGAAAGAAAATCCAGATGTTATAAAAAAGCTTCTTGAAGCAAATGTAGATGAAACCTTATGGATAAATAAGCAGTTGAATAAAACAAATATCAACACTATAAATGAAAATAATAATAGTAATAGCAATATTCTAAAGGTTATTAATGCATTTAATAATGGTTTAAAGCAAATAACAGGCAAAACAATCCCTAATGATGAATTAAAAGAAGCATTTGCAAGAACCGACTTTACATACGACCCCTTAAAGCAATCTTTGTATAAAATAGGAAATGATGCAAATAGTTTAGGATTTATTAGCAATACAAAAGGAAAAAAATTAGATATTTCAGGAATATATGACTTGACACTATTAAATAAGGTTTTACAAGAGAAGGGTTTGAAAGGTATAACATAATTAAAGAGATATACATTTTATTTCTAATTCTGATGTTCTTTCACAATTATCCGAAATACTTTAATGACAGAGAGAGTAAATAAAATTTTTAAAAATATACAGATTTAGTTATTTTTTCCAAAGACTTCTATATGGTATAAATAATGATAAATGAAATTCATTTCTTCTTCAAAAATTCCTTGTGCTAGTCGAATAGGATTGGTAATCCTACTAAAGATTTAAATTAAAAGTGAATTCCTATTCTTACGTGTTATAAATACTTTACATTGAATGCCTTTAATACATGTACATAACTAATAATACAAAATAAGAATAATGCCATTTCCAAATACTTTACAATATAGATCATAAAAAAAATGTATCAATTTAGAAAAACCCAACAATCCCTAAAATATAATATAATAAAATTATATATGCAAAAATAAAGTAATTAATAATCTTACCAAATAGATCACAATTAAAAGTTTGTAATATTTCACATTAATTACTTATGTAAATTAAAAAAAGGGATACTAGAGAACCATTCTATCAAAATAGTACACCATGTCCAAGGTTTTAGCAGAGCATACCATTTAGCAAAAGTACGTAAAATAGTTTTATTATCGATAATATGAAGATAAGGTCATAAAGATGTTTAGAAATAATTAAGCAATATCTAATGTCTGATAACTATCTACTCACTATTTAAAATATAAATTGATGTTAGTAATGATAAACTATGAAAATTTTGCTGCAAAATGGTAAATATGGCATATTTAATAGTGATAATATGAAGGTAGAATTAATTAATTTAAAATGGGACAGAAAAAATTAAAATTAAAAGATAAATTTAATTTTCAACACAAACAAAATAAAAAATCCATTTTTATAATAATAACGCTTGTGACCTTTTTGATATTAGCAAGTACTTCTCTAAATTCATCAAATGCACAAACTAATTCTGAAATAATCAAAACATTACGGGTAGGATACTTTCCCAACATAAATCATGCTCAAGCAGTTATTGGCTTCAATAATGGAGATTTCCAAAAGATTCTAGGTAACATTACAAGGGTTGAAACAGTTGTTTTCAATGCAGGACCATCAGCAATAGAGGCATTATTAGCAAATAGAATTGATGCTGCATATATTGGTCCTAGTCCTACAATCAATGGATATGTAGTTTCGGATGGTAAAGACATTAGAATTGTATCAGGGGCATCAAGTGGTGGAGCATCATTCATAGTTAGAAATGACTCTGGAATAAATTCGGTCAAAGATTTAGGTGGTAAAAAATTTGCTTCACCCGAGTTAGGTAATACCCAAGACATATCTTTGAGAAAATATATTGTAAAAAACGGTTTTAATACTGTAGAGAATGGAGGAAATGTTACAATAGTTCCTGTTTCAAACGCAGATATAGTTACATTATTTTTGAAAAAAGAAATAGATGGAGCATGGGTACCTGAGCCATGGGCAACTAGATTAGTAAACGAAGCACATGGAAAAGTATTTGTTGATGAACGCAGTTTATGGCCCCCTAAGGGTAAATTTGTTACCGCAAATATTATAGTAAGGACAGATTATTTGAAAGAAAATCCAGATGTTATAAAAAAGCTTCTTGAAGCAAATGTAGATGAAACCTTATGGA
>JAICXY010000063.1 GCA_025934495.1 Candidatus Nitrosocosmicus sp. | reverse complement strand
AGGAGAGTATTTCTCAATTTCTTCAGGTGTTTGTAACCTCTTTGTTATGTGGTATATTTTCTGTGGAATTGGTATGCATTTTCTAATCAAACTTTCAATCTTTTGAATATCTCTACAGATATTGCTTTGATCCAAATCAAACAGAAAACCTGCTAATGTGTAGGTTATGTACAGACGATAATATATCAAAAGCATAAGAAACCGGTTTTTTATATCTAGTTTAAAATGTCTTCCGGCACCTATGCATCTTTCTCTATTTTTTCTTTTGGATAATCTTTGTATTTCATGTTTGCCATATCTTTTTATTATCTCATTATCGTAAATGTCATCAAATTCTTTTACTGTCAAGCCAGTGAATGATTTGAAAAGTAATGGTTTTTTTGATAGCCTATCATATGAGAACAAAGAAAGGACAAGAATTGGAGCAGAAACCAATCATATAGCTGTTTATTCTAATTATGCAAGAGATCTACTCATTATCAATTTTACTGAAAAATATACCATGCCTTTTACAGAACTGTTAACAGAGCCCAGACGGCAATTTACAACTATATATTCAAATATGAGCAAGAATTAGGAAAAGCAACAGGTAACTAGTAGAAGAATAATTATAATAAAAATTATGGCAGAGGGGCAATCACAAATATTTTACAATAGAATATACCTTTGTGTTTACACAGCCCTTAACTGATCAATAACTAACGTGCTTTTTATTATTTCTCAAATCGAGTTTCCAGGTTTATTATATTATTTTAACCAAATCTATTCAATTTGTATTTATGTTATATTCAAAAATTGTCTATATCCATTTTAATATATACAATGTTTGCCATACTTGCATTCCTTTTTAATTGTTTATCTTTACTAAACAATAAATATTTTATTTATTTCTATAATGTAATGAGCAGATTCTTTGATCCTCATATTCATATGTATTCAAGAACCACTGATGATTATGAGAAAATGTCCCTCTCTGGAATCGAAGTTATTGTCCAGCCATCTTTTTGGCTAGGTTCTCCGAGAACATCTGTTGGGACATTTGTTGATTACTGGGAACATATGATAACCTATGAAACTATGAGAGCTCAAAACTTTGGAATTGAGCAATTTGTTTGTATTTCGGTTAATCCTAAAGAATCTATCATGCGACCCCTAGCTTTTGAAGCAACTGGGATAATGGAGAAAGAATTCGTAAATAGAGAAAGGGTAGTTGCTGTAGGTGAGATAGGTTACAATATAATTAATGATTTGGAGGAAGAGATTTTTGTTAAACAGTTAGAATTATGTAAAAGAGATAATCTTTTGGCTATGATCCATTTACCGCATATTGATAAACCTAAAGCTATGGATAAAATGCGGAGAATATTTGATCAAAATAATTATGAATTTAATAATATTTTGATTGATCATAACACGGAGGAAACAATACAAAAAACGCTAGATTGGGGAGCCTGGGCAGGTCTATCTGTTTATCCTAATACGAAACTATCTCCCAAAAGAGTCATTGATATTGTTAATAGGTATGGAAGCAATAGAATAATGGTTAATAGCGCAGCCGACTGGGGCATATCCGATCCGCTAAGCGTGCCATTAACAGCAAGAGAAATGAGAAAAAACAATTGCAAAAGAGAAGATATCGATAAGGTTACCTTTTTCAATGCGTATGAATTTTTTAAACAATCTAAAAAATTTACTTGGAGTCCCTAAATTTTTTCTATAAATGCTTCTTAATTTAATAAAAAAATTTATTGCATAACTATTTAAACAAAAAAGAACAAACGCTTGTAATGAAGCTAGCCTTTAGCTCCAACGCATATACTAATTTTTCACTTATAGATTCTATTGTGGATACAGCTAAAATTGGATATAAAGGCATTGAAATTATGTGCGATCGACCCCATGCTTTTCCACTACCATTGGATCCTCAAAAAATTATAGAAATAAAAAATGAATTAACAAATAACAATATTCAAATTTCTAACCTCAATGCATTTACTCTTTTTGGAATATGTGATACGTATCATCCATCTTGGATAGAAGAAAATTCCGATTGCAGAAAGATTCGAATAGTACACACCATCGAATGCATAAAATTGGCTAATCAACTGGGTGCGAAAAATATTTCAATTGAACCTGGGGGACCAATGAGAAATCCTAATAGTAGAGAAAAATATTTAAACATATTTATTGAGGGGATAAGAGAAGTTTTACCAATTGCAGAAAAATATAAAGTAAAGATACTTGTTGAACCTGAACCGGGACTTTTACTTGAAAATTCCAATGACTTTATAGAATTTATTAAGAATTTTGATTCGGAATATATCGGTCTTAATTTTGATATAGGCCATTTTGTCTGTGTCAATGAAGATCCATCCCAATTAGTTTTTGATTTAGAAAATTATATCCACCATTTTCACTTAGCAGATATAAAAAATAGAATACATAACCATCTTATTCCGGGACTAGGTTCTATAAATTTTAAAAAAGTAATAAATTCAATTAAAGAAATAGGGTTTGATGGATTTATTACAGTTGAGTTGTATCCATATAAAGATAATCCTTCCCAAGCATCTTCAAAATCCTTTAAATATTTAAATGAGATTTTAAGAATAAACTAGCTCTACAATAAATCAAAACAAATTGTTAAAGTATTATTTTCAATTATTTCGAATACCGAACATATTTACTGTTCCTCCTGATATTTTAGCAGGGTATTTCGTTACTACGCTAAATAATATAGTCATATTTAATTATTATAATATTTTAATGCTTGTGTTCTCCTCTATTTTTCTTTATATCGGTGGAATGATTTCTAATGATCTGTTTGATATAAAAATAGACAAAATCGAAAGACCGGATAGGCCAGTTGCTTCAGGAAAAATAAAAGTATCTACAACTGTTCTTTTCACAATACTTTTTTTTGTTTCGGGTATATTTTTAGCATCATTAGTGACCTTCACCTCTACGATAATTTCGATTTTACTTGTTATTATGATATTATCATATAATATTAGATTAAAAAATGGTTTAACAAGACCTTTTTTAATGGGTGGTATTCGTACTCTAAATATTATTTATGGTTCTACTCCTAATCATGACTTTTTTAAAGTATTACCCTCTTATGTAGAGCCTAATTTTATAAATGCATCTTTTATTAATTTGACAATTTTGATATCTGCCGTTTTTATTCACATTTTTACACTTACATGGTTAAGTAAAAGAGAAACTGATACAGAAGATAAACAATTTAATAAATCATTAGATTTAAAGAAAATTTATAATACATATGTATTTTTTTTCATTGTAATACTTGTTTTAGGTTTGATATTTTTACCAAATAAATATTATTATTTAGGTTTTTTTATTGCATTTTTATTGTCCATAACTATAATATTTTATAATCCAATAGTTAAAAAAAAATATGGATGTTTAAATATACAATTTATAGTTAAAAATATGATTATTTTATTAATACTACTAGACTCTACCTTTGTAGCGGGTTCGAATGGACTTTATATGGGATTGTTATCATTAAGCATGCTAATTCCTTGTTTATATATTGGAAGAAAAGTACACATGACATGAGTTGATCAATGCTAAATATGTATTTATTTACTTTTAAAAAACCTTTTACTTTCGATTGCGATTTATTATATTGAAATATTTTATTAATATTTTAAATACTAAAATTATTTAATATTGTGACAGTAATAAAACTTAATACAACGTTATAATATTTTTTTCCTTTTATTTTATAAACTTTATATTGGTTTTAGTTTTGTATATCAAGACAAAAATTCAATATATTTATATATAATTAATGTTCCTTTTGTCAAGCTTTTTTAATATACTAATTTGCCTTTTTGCATAATTCTGCTTTGTCTTCTAACTCAATCTACTTGGCTGGATTGAACTAATTTATTATTCTTGATTGACTGGTCCTCTTACAACCGCTCATTAGTCCAACGCGATGAGATACTATTTTCATACAATTTCCTTGATATTTGGGATTCCGATCTAGAACTAATGAATAAAAGCAAGAAGGGGAGTAAACCATTCGTATTTCCAAATTCATTCATTCTAGTCATTGGTTAATATGTTACTCCTTTCATCTTCCATACAGACAGACAGAAGTAATTATCCATGCTACTGAAAAAAGTTTACCTGCTGATCCGCCAAGTTATGGCCATATATGTAAAAGAATCAACAAGTTGAATGTCTATATCAATGACCGTGATAGAAAGGATATGATGATGATAATAATAATAATGATTAGATCTCTTGCATAATTAGAAATTATTCAAACCAGTGCCCTAGATTTTGTGTTTTGGTTCTGTCTGGTTATGATGTCATTATCCTATAGTTTATCAATCCTGTTACTATGTCTGAAACCTTGTTATGTTTCCTTAATTTATTTCTAAATGCATCACTCAATATCCTGTACTTTTTCAATCGACATATGGTATGCTCTATCACTATCCTCTTTTTAGCATGAATTACGTTGCACTCTTTTTGTACTTGATAATTCTAGATTTCTTTTCTTTCTATTCGGTAAGGCAGATAGTTGTTCTGGGAAATCTGATTCTATGCCTAAATATCCTAGATTAACCACAGTTACAAATTGTTTTGAGGGAGTGACAACAGGATAGTTCTTTTTATAAATATCGTAATCATATGCCTTCTTCCTTTTTTATAATCTGTTTTATGAATAATATAACCATGATGATTGTTAACCATAATCTGATTTTTTATGGTATGTTTTTTCTTTTTGCCTCCAGAATAATACACTTTCCTTCTTTTATTATCTACTGGTCGAGGAATTTGCTATTGTTCTGTACAATCTATGAAAGATAGAAAACCAGGAAAGTATTGTTCAACTTCCTCTGGCTTTTTCAGTCTTTTTGTAATGTTGTATATCTTTTGAGGAATTGGCAAGCATTGTCTTATCAAGGATTCAATCTTTTGTATATCCCTACAGATGCTGCTTTGGTCCAAATCAAAGAGAAAGCCAGATAAAGTGTATGTGATGTAAAGACGGTAATAGATTAATAGCAGTAGAAATCTATTTTTTAGGTCAAGTTTGAAAGGCCTTCCAGCGCCTATATTCCTTTCTCTATCTTTGTTTATTTTAGATAAACGTTGTATTTCATATTTGCCATATTTTTTTGCTATTTCTTTATCATAAATATCATTAAACTGATGTACTGTTAAGCCCGTGAATGATTTGAAGGGTAATGGTTTTTTGGATAACCGATCATACGAAAACAACGAAAGAACTAACTGAGGCATGGTCATAATTCGAAACTGCTCACATTTATCTAGAATTCCATTTCAGCCAGTCCCAAGCATGTATTTTATTGATTTTGGATTTATTTTATCAGTTTTACAGTTATAGTATATCATTAACTGATAAAGTACTACAGATAATAGTACAATTGCAGATACTTTGTGAAATCCTTGTACTGGCAATGGGTCTATCCTAAAGATTGATTTGATATGTTCTATCAATGGTTCTACCGATATCCTTCTCTGATTGTATATTGCCTGTCCCAATACCGATTGATAAAAGCATACAAGCTCAAGCCTCTTCTTGGGAGTACTTTCGTATCGCTCCACGGGGCAAACCAAATCTATTCCCAATCCTTTGCTATATTCATACAGTTTCTTGTCATCATATCCAGGGTCAGCCACTATATAACGTAAAGATGGTAAAGAGAAGACAGAAAAGGATGAGGATGAGGATGTTAAAGGAACATACATCTTATTGTCTGATACATTAGCAGTAGTTACATCTGCTGTTAGGGGTACCACAAGATCGCCTGTTGTAGATGTTAGATGTAGTTTATATCCAAAAACCCATCCCTTAGTATGACTATAGCCCCACCTTGCACCTGTATCAATGCCAGAGTGAGGTACTATTCCTTTATTAATTGATGATTTATGCCATACATGACCATTAGCTTTTAAAAGAGTACTATCTACTGCTGTTATAGAAGGCTCAACCACCAAACGCTCTGCAACAAACAGATATCCCATTGTTGATATTCTTTGTTTAATATCTGTAGACATGGTCTTCAATCGCCGGTCAAATGTACGTCTACTAGGTATTGTTACAAGACCACAGGCTAGCACAAGTCTGCGATTATACTGACAGTCCATGTTAAGAAAAATATGCAATGCTTTGTTTGAATCGATTCTAAACCATACTCGTACAATAAAACATCTTAGAACTATGGTTGGAGAATATACATATGGTCTACCACGTTTTCGTTGTGCAACAGGCCATGGTATACAACCTATCAGATACAGAATGTTAAAGAGTATGGAATCATTTAATCTATCAAGAGCTAATCTTTGGGACAGTTTTAGTCAAAATCATATTCCAGAGGTTAGCTTTAAGCTATGTGGCAGTATTGAAAACAGATATGAATTATGACCATGCCTCAACTAACTAGTAAGTAACCATAGGTCATAAAGCTGTTTGTAAGGAATTGTGCAAGAGATCTATTATATCATAATTGCAGCAGACAGAACTGGTATCAAGATAACCAACAGGGGCCAGTGGATGGATAAAAAATGGAAAGATTGTTCAAAGGAAAGGTTATCTCAAGATTCATATGCTGCAAATATAAAGACAAAGGAAATCCTTGCTATAAAAGTAACAAATGAGAAGGTTCATAATGGAAGAAGGATGCTAAAGGAACTGGTTAACCATGTTTTGGATAAACATGCTACTAAGATTGAATCAGTCCTTGCCTATGGATCTCATTATACAAACAGAAATTTTAGATACCTTGAGGAGAATGAGATCACGCCGGGAATAAAGGTAAGAAAAAATTCGATTCTTTACATTAGAAATAATAGGTTAAGAAACATGGAAGTAATAAGACTACAAACCAAAGAGGGCCTGCTGAAATGGAAGATGAAAAGAAAGTATGGTAATAGATGGTGGATTGCCTAAACAACAGCCTTTTCAACTATAAAGAGAATGTTCGGTGAGAGTGTGTAGGTATCTGCTACTTGGTTTTAAAATATGGTAAATGAGATGATGGTAAAGGTATCACTCTATAATCTGTTTAGGCGAATCTAGAGCCAAGAAATAATATCTAAAGGATAAGGAATTAGGCGACAAACCATAATTTACAAAAAATTACATGTGTGCAATAAAACAATAATAATCTATAAAACCACACCATTGATTAAAAACATCCTTTAAAATTTTTAAATTTGACTCCTTTTTTATATCATTAATTTTAAATATGATATATTTTATCTTTTATAAATATGGCAAAATGTCCTTTTTGCAATGAAGTTATTAACTTAGGTCATTTAAAAACCGAAGAATTTGAAGATGGTGATTTATTATTCAAATTTCTTGGTCTTAGCTGTCCTAATTGTGAAAAACTTTTAAAAATTCAAAAGATTGATTGATTGGTTTGATATTCCCTTTATCTTCAAATACTACATAAAAAGTTTATTTCCTATTTTAATATAATTTGAATAATGTATTTTGATACGTTTAGATTGGATATTAAATACATTATGACTATTATAATGCGTATTTGACAATTATAATTTTTTATATAAAAAACTTTCTTAAATGTAAATATTTTTGTACAGAGAAATTATATTATATCGTGATTCTAAAACTTTAGTAGCATTAAAATCAATCAAATTCCTTTCTTTTAACCTTATTATTGCAAATGTTAACAACATATTTCAATAGGAAACCTATGAGTTTTAGCGCAAGAGAATGATTTGCAAAAATGGAAGGTTAGTACTATAATCTATGGACACAAATGGATTGTTGTATAAACCATGTTTTCCATTATAAAGAGAACCTTTGGAGAATGTTTATTCGGTAAGACTGAAAAATATGATACTAGAAACGATGCTAAAAACTTATTGTATAACAAAATAATTTTATTTAAATGAGGTCGAGGAGAGATTTTAAGAATTCTGCAACAATGTATAAACTAGATATAAATAATTTATTGATTGCTGTTGTGTAACAGAGGTGATTACTGCATAATTTGAAAACAGTTGAAGATTTAACTCATTCATCGCAAAATCAATTAAATTGTTGATCATTTAGGAAACATCATTATTAATAAACATTAATAAAAAAATACAATAATCATACAACAAAGAACTGCAGAACAATAAACAACTAATTTATTTATTGATGTGGTTGAATAAAAATATGCGATTAGCAAAGGCTATTCCAATAATATTGATATTGACAGGTATTACAATACAACTTTTTGATTTTTTTTATTATCCATTATTACTACCGCAGGTTATAACGAGTGAAAATTCTCAATGGATCCAAATGTCAAGTTATATATTTTATATTATCTTTGTAATCAGCATTGTTATTGCAATACTCGGTATACGCCAAATGATCAGATACTTGGCTTTAAAATTTAACAATTATAATGATAATGCAAATAAAGATTGCATAACATCTCCATCATCATTATCTAATTCCTCGCATTCTAAAATAAATTTTCCTTCACGCGATGGAGATAGGCAGGATTCCTTTTCCATATTGAAAATATTATTTAATATGATAACTGATAAAAAATCAATTATTTTCTTTTTACCGGCAACTGCAATCTATGGATTTTTTTATGCTATGATATCAAGTACATTAATTATTCGTTTAGGAGGTGGTATTTCTCACATGTATGGAATTGAAAAATTTCCTTCGATAATCATAATGCAATATGGACCTGTAGGATATACTCCTGCATTGTCCATATACTTGAATGATGGTTTAGGAATATTAATTATTCCGATCAACCTTATTATAATAATAGTAATTTCTACATTGGTAGGCTTAAATGCTGTTTCATCTATCCATGCTTTTAAAACATATCGTTTAGAAAGAAAAAGAAAAGGTATTACTGCAATAGGGCATTCCACAAACAAAGGAGCAAAATTTTTAAGCATTCTTGGTGCAACATCAAGCCTATTTACTGCTTGTCCTACCTGTGCATCTTTTTATCTATTTAACGTGTTAGCAGGCTCATTTGCTACTACCGTGGCTTCTTTTACAGTAAATTATTATGCTTTGATTTTATTGATAAGTGTCCCATTGTTAATAATTACTCCATTTGTAAATGCATTAAATATAAAAAAAATTAAAATGGACATCATCGGTCAATGTAAAATAAAAAAATGAGGTATCTCGATAGGTTTTGTTATCAATTCTGTAAAAGGAATTTGTATTTTCATTTATGATACTTGTCTTTATTCAGTATAATGATGCTTTTAGATTTTTTATATGGAGTATATATGAATGATGCCTGCCTCAAAATGCTTATTAATGCTAATGTAAGAACTTTTAATGCCTATGTTTGAAGATAAAGATTTGGGATATGAAGCAAAGTAAATTTGCTACAATATGATTATATAAAATAATAGATAATAAGGCTGACAATAATGAAACAAATTACAAAGGCAATTATTCAATGGAGAAGAATTGATATGTGTATCAAAAAAAGCACAATCATAGGCAGTATTAAGTTCTTTAATGAAATAGGGAAAAAGATAGTAAACATGACCCCAATTACAAGAGCGAATATTATAGTCTTGGATTCTTGTTGGTCAAAGTGTATACTGTAGACTTTCTTATGTATGATCTACAACTGGAAATAAATAAATCATCTCGAAATAAAAATATCTATCCAAAGCATAAGATAAAATGGACAAAATCTAAGAATAATTTGCCAAATAAAAGCAATCACCATACAGAATACTCAAAAAAAGTATATCGAACAGCAAAGGTATAACATATATGTTGATTCCGTTCTTTTATATCGGCAAACGGACCAATAACTGTAGAGATCCATGGTGATACATCTTTATCGTTTACAAGATAAAGACTCGATAGATAAACGAGATGCTAAATGTGTTTTAAGAAGAGTATGACCATACAAATGATAAGATGGATATACACGGATGTAAACAGAAGACCGGAACACAATTTGTCGATTTTCTAAAAAGAGTAGATAGAAAGATGGAACAATGATAAGAATATCCCGAAATATCTTTCTTGTTCTTGACAATCTATCAGTACATAAATTAAAGAAGGTGATGGAAGAAATATCCAAACATAGCCCAAGAATAAAATTTTTATTCTTGCCTGTACGTTCTCCAGAACTCAATTTAATTGAAGTAAGATGGTTATGGTTACAAATACAGACGGCAATCAACAATTCTACATTTTAAGATGAACAAGAAATAGGACAAGTCGTTACCAAATAGAATAACATATATGATAAAAATCATGGCAGAAGAGCAATCACAAATATTTTACATGAGGAAGTATCTGTGTGTTTACTCAGCTGTTATCTTAAGTTGTCTTAGCCGGTAAATGTATTTATAATTAAAATATTTCATTATTCATCAAGTAATTCACATTCGTTTATAATATTATATTTCAAACCAATTAAATCATAATTGAAGAAATAAATACAAATATAATAAATTCAAAACTATGTTACCAAATATTAAAAGTTATTTATTTATCATAGATGCGTTATTATTTATTACCTTATGCCCAAAAGGTTGATGCAATCCTTGTGTTGAAATACCTGTAGGCGAAATAGGTGTGGTTGGAGTTTCTTTAGCAAAATTTACTGCAGACGTTACATTCAGTGCAATTGCTGTTTTATCTATTGAAGTGCTAATTTTACTATTAGTAGCATTATTGACAACAGTTGTCTTGGTGTCATTAGAATTAGAATATGGTATATTAACATCACCTATCAATGTGGTTGGACTACCTTGTTTGCTATTCATCTGCGCATATACAATAACCGTATTTGATATATGATTGACATCCACATTATTATAAGGCATAACTAATTGAATTACAGTAATTATTGTAACTGCACATAAAGATACAAATAGTGAACCTGTTATACAAGATAAAATTGTATTCCTTTTTGGTTTTTGATTGAACATTTGTTTATTACCCCTTAATATACTAATGAACTATTAGCTTGCCTACCATGTTAAAGTGGTTTTCTATTGCCGCCTCAGGCGCTGAACAGAATGAAGTACAGCGGAAAGTAAAAGTACCTGGTTTATCTGCTATGAATTCTACTGTTTGCTGAGTTCCCTTTAATAAAAATGCATTGACATTATAACCTTCAATTCCAAATCCATGTCCGTTATACAATGCTACCTCATCTTGAGCTGTTGTAAAATGCAATCTCACCAAGTCGCCTCTATTTACCTCTATAACATTTGGAGTAAATTTCCATGATTCTGCTTTCATTGCTATATCTTTAATTTTTCCGGTGCCGGTAATGTTAGAACCATGTTGAGAGATGGGGGTTATATTGTTTGGACCTACTGTAATATTCAAATTAGTTTGTCTTATAACTTTTGGTTCTATCATAAAATTCGGTGAGCCTGTTTGTTGGCCATAAATGAGATTTATGTGGTAAGTTCCAACTTTTGGAAATACATATTCAAATTCTATAACACTTCCATGGCCATGATTGTTTGGAAAAACTGCAACAGGTTGACCGGACGGATCATATATGGCAACTCGTAAATCCGAATGCCAGAGCCAAGTATCAGTTGCTTTATCAAAGAAGTTTAATACAAATAGGGTGGGTTTCCCTACTATGGGATTTTTAGGTTCCATTGCCAAATCTAAAATATATGGCGCTGCATCAAACTTTTTTATAAATGCGGTATCATTTGTAAACATTCTGCTAGAATCAGGAATTGGATAGTCTTTTGCAGGTTGAGCGAAAATGTGAAATGTATTGCCGTAAGTTGAAGAATAAATTATTGCAAAACTAATTCCAATTAAGAGGGTGATTAGGGTAAAATGGGGAAATGGTCTAATAATATTAAAAACATCTTTTTCTTTTATATCAAGACTTTTCTTATTGTGATCTATCATTGATCTCTATTATCAATATGGTTTATATAGATATAGATAAATACAAAAATATTATATTATAAATTAAATTCTTATAAATTTTATATAGATATATACCTTCTTTAAATATTTTATTGTATATATCATGACGATGACATATTTTAATATGGATACTGATAGAAATAGAAAAAAATATTTGATAAAAGGTAAAAAGTTTGACATGATGTGTGAATATAAACAAATTATTTCAATATCTATGGCAGCATTATTAATATTATCATCTCTTGCTGTTTCTTTATCTTTATCTTATGAAACTTCAAAAGCATTTGGTATTCGTTTACCTGAGCCTTTGGTACCTCAAGGATTAATTAACTTAGGTAAAAAACCCAGTACTGATATCTTTAACATTCCTCCTGGATATAAAATAGAACCAGTACTATGGAATTTGACTTTGCCTAGCACCGTTGCTTTTGATGATAATGGTAGTATGTATATTTCTGAAGCAGGTTATTCGTATGGTGGATTTCATCCTGATCCAAGAATACTAAAAATGGATTCAACTGGCACAGTTTCGGTTGTAGCTGATAGGCAATTAAACGGTCCGATTACAGATATGGAGTTTAATAAAAAAACTGCAACTCTCTATGTATCTCATAGAGGCGTAATATCATCTGTTGATCTAACCGGGAGAGTAAAAGATCTTATTGTGGGTTTGCCCAGTATGGGGGACCATCAGAATAATCAAATAGCATTTGGACCAGATGGTAGGATGTATTTTGGTCAGGGCACAGTAACTAATACTGGAATTGCTGGTGAAGATAGTTATGCTTATGAATGGTTAAAGACTTCGCCGTTACTTCATGATATCCCTGCTGAAAATATCACATTAACAGGACAAAACTTTCACACGGTTAACCCTCTAACTCCTGAAGATCTTCATGATTATGCTACAACAGGAGCATACGTTCCATTTAATCAATCTACCACCGATGGGCAGGTAATTAAGGGTAATGTAAAATGTAGTGGTTGTATTATTAGTGCAAATGAAAATGGCACTGATTTAAAGGTAATTGCATGGGGGTTACGTAATCCATATGGTGTAGCCATTATAGGGGATGGAACTAAACTATTAGTAACAAATAATGGTGCCGATGAAAGAGGAAGCAGGCCAATAGCAAATGATTATGATAAAGTGTTCAAAATTGATCTGACTAATTCTTCTTCTAGTTCTCCAAAATATTATGGATGGCCTGATTATTTTAACAATTCTCAGGCTGTAGAAAATAATTCAAAATTCCTATCAACAAGTTCACCAAATAATCAAATACCCCAATTTTTGATAAAAAATCATCCGCCAGTGGGAAAACCGTTATCACTCTTAGGTGAGGGAGTAGCTGTAACTCAAATAGCAATATCAAAAAATAGTAGTTTTGGATTTCCAAATATGGCATTTATAGGAGAATTTGGAACCGCAGCACCTTTAATTCATCCATTTGCTCAGATAACTCAAAAACAACCTGGATTTACTCCCGAGATAAAAGGTCAAAAAGTTGTATTGCTCAATCCACAAACAGGTAATTATACGGATTTTCTATCTTTGAAAAAGATTGATAAAAGCTTTAGACCAACAGGAATCAAATTCAACCCTCAAGGCGATGCGCTATATATCATTAGCAATGGAAAATTTGAAATAACTACGGATGTTCCTGGACCTGCTTCAGGTTTAGATCATTATAGAACAGGAAAAGGTCTTTATCCATTTGCTTCCCTTCATGCAACAGCTTGGCCTTATGCAAATACCGGTGTAATTTGGAAGATAACTAAAATTAACAACGATAACAATATTAGTAATAAAAGTGTTAATACAAATAGCATTATTAGAAATGTCTCCACAATAACAATCCCAAAAAATATGGAGAAATAATACTAAGAAACTTTATTTATTTTATTTATTTTTTCTAATTATCATAGTTAATTTAATAATCAATATATTTGATTAAAAATATATGTTTATATAGTTATTGTACGGATAAGTAATACTTTTATGATGATGCAATTTCATTAATCTTGAAGGAAACCTTGAGTTATTTGGATTAAATCATATTGCCTTGTGATATATATTATTTGTATAATGTAAAAAGACAGGACCGCAATTTGACAATATTATATTTGTACAAATTTCACCATCATTTTAGAACATATCTATTCCGTAGTTTACACAGATGTTTGCCTTCTGTTGTTTTAATTTATCTCCTTCTTTTTATATGTATATTATTGTAATATGATTACCATTATAACTATCATTGAATATTATTATCCATCAATTCAATTTACCATTGCAAAATTATGTACATTTATCTATAAATATCTTACACGAGGCACATTTGAAAGCATTATTATGTTTTAACAGATAATTAATATATATGTAATAACGTTACCATTTTGGATAAGTAAATCTATTTAGCTAGGACAACCAATTGATCACTTGTTGCATTGGTCTTCTCATAATCAATCTAGTATCAGATGCCAAAATCCTTTTTTTGCTCTGATTTTCTTGATATTTGAGATGATGCTCTTGCAAGGATGGATGAAAATAAGAATTTAAAATTACGATCCCTGATTCTTTTATTATTGTCATTGGTTACATTAGGATATAATTTTACTAAATTTACAGGCAAACATAGGATCCAAAGCCACAGGCAAAATCTTGCCGGTCTATCCATGCTCTTGGCAGCTTTGTAATGGATAAACAAATTGAATATGACCAACAATAGGATGGGTGTATTGATGATAATAAATATTCAAAAGAAAAAGATAGTCTTGCAATAAAATTGAAAAGAAAGTATGAACAACTATGAATGGTTGTAAAAACAGCAACATTTTCTTATAAAAAGCGGATGTTTGTTGGTGAATTTACATCATCTAAATTTTCTAGTTGGTAAAAGAGATAGTAATAAAATATAGTTATACAATCTGTTTAGTAGGATTGTATAAAATGGAAGGAGAGTATTTAAGAAAAAATAATAGAAATAGAACATAATAAAATCATTTTTGCTACTATAATAAGATATTTAAAATATTATGACTATTTCCGTTTCAAATTTGCATTTATTTTCAAAATACTTTTATATCATAACTATAAGATAAGAAGATTAATCTTATATTTAAAAACAAATAACATAATACAACATATGGATTCAAGAATTTCTCTATCTTTGACAATATATTTGGTGGCGACAATAATCGTATTAGGTAACATATTCTCTCTTTTATTTTATAATATTTATGCTCAATTTGCTGATGATCATACAAATAGTACTATTGCATCAAAAGATGCAAGTGTTATAAATTCAGAAAATCAATCTCAAACGGCTAAGATAAATCCTTGTTTAAATATGATGAATCCGGCGATGGTTACATTCTATGCATATAATAATATTAAAGGTTCTATTAAAATCGGGCAAGTGTTAAACAATACTATTTCTCAAATAAAGATTAGCTTAAGCAAGGCGGCAACTGTTGCAGAAAAAGAAATAGGTAATAATTCACATGCTATAGAGGCATATCTTTGTGATGCAAATGGGTACATGGTATATATGATTTGGGTATTGAGTCCAAATGCAAATACTATCGATGTGGTTGTAGATCCGGCTAACGGCAAGATTTTATTAAAAAATAGTAATTTATTGTTACAACAGAACCCAAGGAATAGTCACATGGAGATGCCAGGAATGCTTGGAATAAATCAATAACTGACAGAAAGTAATTAGATAGTATTTCTTTACTACCAACAGGTAAGACAGGAAATATTGGAGATAATATAGCAAAAGTAAAACCAATTAAGGTTCATTGTGAACTCTACTTTAATTTTTAGATAAATATATAAAATTATTATTGATCAAATCAATACTTATACGAATCAAAAGAGTTGAACCTTTTCCTGTTATAATATGATAATATGCTATATTTTAGCTAAATTTATTAGCATATTATAGGATCCTTATTTTCAATTTTATTATCTATTTACCTAAATTAAAAAGATTGTTATATGATGATAGCATATGGCTCTTTTCTTTAAGGAAAATATTATATCTTGGTTGGTAACGTCTTATTTCATTTATGAATGTCAGAAACAGAATACTTTCAGAATATATTATCTATGATCTATTTTTAATATTCAGGAGTATTGAGAAGAGTGCTGAAGTACTATATTCTTATTTTATCAAAATATATTTTGAGCTGGAATAGATTTAAAATTACAAATTTTAAAAAGATCTCAAAGCAAATTGAGTATGATATTTAGGGGTTAATGAAGTTGGATTAGAATTTATACATCTATGAAAGGCTTGCCATAATCAAACCAAAGAAATTTCGGTAATCTCCAAAATAATGTTTATTGTTGAATGATTTATTCGGATATTGCAGAACTGTATGGAAAATATTCTGTTTTCACAGATAATGGTGCAAGAGATCCTCAAAAAGTTGGTTTTTGATCATGAAACATAATATTGCTTGTTACATGGTTCCACCTTTCCAAATACATTTAGCTAACCCCTCTCAAGAACCAATATGAAATGGTCCATCATAGTCATTCTGTAGTTAGACATGATGATGAAATCTTGCTAGGCTTTGACGCCATTAACAACTGAGATGCAGAATTAAAAAAGATGAATAAAGACAAGGTTGGATTACGAACCATTTCATTATCCAAATATTTTTCTTTTTCCTCTCATTATTATGCCAAGACATGCTTTCAATTGCCATCTAGACAAACTTAAGAAATTGTAAAAGGACATGCCCATGGAAAAGTACCAGATATCATAGGTTTAGTACAACCCGTAAAATAATAATTAATTGATATAAAATGGAAAATGTTAACAAAAAGTGATGATTCTGACAATGATTATATTGTAATTGAAGTAGATAGTACTGCTATTGAGGTAACAAACAGAGACAAGCTAAATATAAAAGAGAAAGGATATTTGAAAAAAATATTTAGCTGTAAATGTCAGGAGCAAGAATTTTCCTCCATGCAAGTAATTACTGATGAACACATCGATGATATTAAAGCATTGCCTGAATTGGTTGATGATACTATAAAATCTGATAACCGCCTACAAATTATTTGTTGATGATTGATGATTGTGCAAATGTAGTATTGATTGATATATTTAAATTCATATCAGAAAATGGAATTATGCCATGTTTAAAGTAAGAAAGACTGTTAGAGTTGGATGGGTGGTAAAAAGGATATCCTTAGACATATATCTGTTTTAGCACCAAGAAATGATTTGTAACAATGGAAGTAGCATGGTATCTATAGACATTCAAGGTGTATAGAACGAGGTTCACGCAATAAATAGAAAGAGGTTCACGCAATAAATAGAAAGAGGCAATATGTTTATTCTTATAAATTTGAAAATATGATGAAAGAAATAATGTTAAAACATACCTTTATAACAAGATTATCGATTAAATAATGCGTGTAATTATGGATTTTGAGAATCAAGCAAAAAAGTGTTTTGGTTAATATGAATAACCAATTAAATAAAGCATAATCTATTCATTAATAAGCAATTATTAATAATTTGTACTATCTTTGAACAATAAAATAAATGATAAATCAAAATATATTGTTGTTTTAGATATTGTTGGATTAGATATTTCGCATGTAACCTCTGGATTAATTCCTACCATCTCTGATTTAGCAGGCATTGGAGAATGTGGTTATTTAAAACCTGTATTTCCATCAGTTACATCAACAGTTCAATCTAGTGTATTGTCTGGAAAATATCCAAACCAGCATGGAATAATCTCAAATGGGTTATATGATAGAGAAAATTATCAAGTGTCATTTTGGGAACAATCTAGCAAACTAGTAAAATCTGAGAGAATATGGGATATTTTAAAGAAAAAAAATAATGATCTAAAAACTTCGATTTTATTTTGGCAAAACACAATGTTTGCTAATTCTGAATTTGTAATTACTCCAAGACCTATACATCTAGAAAATGGGCAAATGGATATGTGGTGCTATTCTCGTCCACCAGACTACTATGAAGAAGTTTCCAACATCATTGGTGAGTTTGACTTGTATAGTTATTGGGGACCTTTTGCCTCATTCAAATCTACTGAATGGATTTCAAAATCTGTCGAATATACGTTAGAAAAATATAAACCTAATCTCTTATTTGCTTATTTTCCTCAACTGGATTATTCGTCTCAAAAATTTGGAAAAAATAGTACAGAAGTGAAAGTAGATTTGGAAAAAATTGATGAAGTTGTTAGTTCAATTATTAAAAAGACCAAAAAATTAGGTATTTTTGAAGAAACTGAATTTTTAATTTTTTCTGAATATGGTTTTAATGATGTTAATGATGGAATATCCATAAATAAAGTGTTAAGAGAAAAAGGATACCTTGCTATAAGAACAATTAAAAATAAAGAGTATATAGACTTTGAATATAGTAAGGCATTTGCTATGGTTGATCATCAAATAGCAAATATTTATATTAAAAATCATGAAGATAAAAACTTTGTAAAAAAAATACTAGAAGAAGTCAAGGGTATAGAAAAAATTTGTGATGATAAAGAAAAACGAGAATTAAAAATCGATCATTATAGAAGTGGAGATCTAATTGCAATTTCAGATAAAGATAAATGGTTTAGTTATTATTGGTGGTTTGAAGACGATAAAGCACCTACTTTTACCAAAACGGTTGATATTCATAGAAAACCAGGTTATGATCCTTTAGAGCTGTTTGTTGATTTTAAAACAAAAAGTATTCCCTTTGAAACCGCATTAGTTAAAGGCTCCCATGGCAGACCATGTAATTTAGAAACAAAGGAAGGTTTGTCTGCATTTATTTCGACTAAAAAAATAGAATTAGATAATAATAAGGAACACTTTATTAATGATAAAAAAACTTTAAATTGTATCAATTTATTTGATATAATATATAATAACTTTTCTTAACTTTTTATTATGATATTTGTTGTTATTAAATAATGCATCTAACGTATTCTATCACTTTATCCTCCTTTTCAAGTATTGAAGATATCTATGTT
>JAICXY010000038.1 GCA_025934495.1 Candidatus Nitrosocosmicus sp. | reverse complement strand
TCCATCATCAAGTATACCCTGACCTAATTATAGAATTATTCGAATAACAGAACCTGGGTTTTAAACCTCTTCTTTTGGATATTGTACCGATAGACATCTACAATCTATCAAGGTTTTTACGAATCGAGGATTCGATAAGACAAATATTATCAGACTATACCTATATTAACAAAAACTTTCAATCATAGAAAAGGAATCAAGTTTTATGATTATACGAACGAGTACTTAGATAAAAGATAGTCTTGAGAGTGCAAGCAACACCTAAAATAGAGATAATTATGATGAAACTTATATTATAAAAATTATGGTTTCAGTTTCGTGATAGATTCCTTTTATTAATTGATCAAATAAATACACAGAGAGAAACACTGTGTAAAACTTTTAATTTTGTGTTACTTCATTGAACAAATGGGATGTACAATTCCATCTTTTAGATAATTACTCACTTGAAATTGAAAAACTTGATTGATATGTATATATTTAAAAAACAATATCAACAAAAAAAGATAAACAAACATTTGATATGATTTTTGAGAATGCTAGACTATATACAGTTATTAGGGAAATTTTCCCAGGATTTCTGTCTTTTATAGATTATTCATAGAACAACAGATACAAACAAGACCAATATATAACAAAAGAAGAAAGTAAGTTATTCTACTCATTAGGTAATAAGAAAAGGCATACTACTGTAAAGATACAGCTGCTGATGGTTAACAACCAAGGCAATATCGTTCATAAATTAAGATATAAAAAAGAAAGAAGGCATGATTATATATTGAGTATATAAAGAAAATCATGCTTTCTCTTCTAAAGAGATTGTTAATGTGTTTGACCTTGGATACCTTGGTGGAGTAGAAAAGGATTTTCCAGAACAAAAATCAGCAGCCATACCAAATAGAAAGAAGAGAAATCAAGTTGTAACAAGAAGAAAAAGAGTATAACAAAAATCATTCTCAAAAAAAGAGAATAGTGATAGAACATATTATCATTTGCAGATTGAAAAAGTATAGGATACTTGCAGATGTATTTAGAAATAAATTGAGGAAATACAATAGAATATCAGACATCGTGTAAGGTCATAAACTATAGAATAACGAATCAGTATCGTTAAATATGATATAAAATTATATTATAAAATGTAGATTGTTTCTAATTATGCAATAGATCTAATATCTAGACTAAGAATTTGGAAATTTATAATTGATACAATGATCTGCCTACAAGAAGTATTAGAGGATAACAAAATCAAATAGAGTATAACAAAAAAGTACGATGAATTGCATCGGACAAAAAATAAATAGAATATATAAAAATGTATGCCAAAAGCATTACAAAAGATATCAGGTAATTACTAAAAAATTTAATAACAAATAAACAAGTGTCAAAGTAAATTAATTAAATAGCACATACTTTAAGTCTATTGTATAATTAATGCCTAAATCGGGCCGAGTTAGTGATAAAAGTTTTACAAATAATAGGAAATATCATAAATTACAATCCTTTCAAGGGTATGATAAAATAATAATCATTTGCATAGATAGAGATGATGATATAGGTACCAAAGGTAAAATGGAAACACCGATAATCGGCAAAGATCTTTGCACCAAAGCAGGAACAAGGCTCGCAATAGAAGATCCTGAAGACTCTGATTGCAATGCAATTTTTGGAGCAATAAAATCCTATGAAGATTTTAGAACACAGGGATATGATGTTGAAGTCAGTTTGGTTGCCGGCAAATATAACAGAGGTATTGAAGGAGATGCAAAAATTGCCCAAGAAATAGACGAAGTATTAAATGAATATGATGCAGATGGGGCAGTAGTTATTTCAGATGGCGAAGATGATGAAACAGTAATACCAGTAATTCAGGGAAAGATCCCAATTATATCGATACAAAGAATCATAGTCAGACAAAGTAGAAGTGTTGAATATTCATATGCTATTTTAGGACGTTATATCAAAATATTATTCTATGATCCACGATATTCCAAATTTTTCCTTGGTCTACCTGGTGCATTATTTATAACTAGTGGTCTTTCGATACTTTTTGGATTTTCAAAGGTAGCATTTGCCTTGGGTTTAAGCATACTAGGTTTAGCATTTGTTGTAAGGGCATTTGATATAGACAAATCCATAGCTACATTATCTAAACCAACGCCCTCTGCATTCATAAGAATATTCTCGTATTTTGCAGGAACACTTATTATTTTGGCATCCATTTTAAATGGAATATCTCATATTCCTCCTGATTTGATAGAATCACAAAAGGGTATACATTCGATAATTACAAATAAGACAATATTAGAAGACTTTGTTTCGGGATCTATTACATTACTGTGGATAGGAATATCAACAATTTTTGCAGGAATATTACTAAGCAATTGGTTTAAAGGAAGTATAAAAATAATATACGATATTTTGAGACTAGTTGTTCTAGCATTATTGTATATACCAATGTTACAGTTTACATCACTTATCACTGCAAGAGGGAATCCCTTTAATCTTATTTCTTCTTTATTAATAGGGCTGGCAATTACTTTGATCGTAGCAACTTTTCTTTTTCAATATTTTAGAAATAGAAAGGGTGGAGAAGCTCTTAAAAACGATAACCAATAATTTGTATTGTATTGCATTTTTTCCCTCTAACAAATAGATCATGTTCATATTAGATAAATTTTTAAAAATAATTTATAATACTTCGAGACAAAATATAATTTATAAAATATATGAAAAACATCTTTTAAATCAAATAAACCAATATCCATTTCCACAGCATATAGGAATAATTTTAGATGGTAACAGAAGATGGTCAAAAATAAAAGAAGTAGGAAAAGAAAAGGGTCATAAAGTAGGCGCAGATATTGCAGAAGATTTGTTAAATTGGATCTATGAATTAGGTATAAAAATAACTACAATTTATGTGCTATCAGAAGAGAATCTGGAAAGAGAATCATATGAAATCGATAACATTTATTCATTATTAGAAGACAAACTAACCAGATTATATGATGACACCAGAATACACAATAAGCAAATACGGATTAAATCAATTGGGGATTTTAAGAAACTACCAGAAGGTCTTCAGAATATACTAAAAAAACTAGAATTAAAAACAGAAAATTATCAAAACATGTATTTAAATATAGCAATTGCTTATGGAGGACAAAAGGAATTATTAAATGCAATAAAAAAGATATCGGTAGCGGTTAAGGAAGGAATAATAGATATTGATGATATTAATGAAAAATTAATAGAATCGAATTTGTATACTGCCCATCTACCCCAAGCTGAACCGGATCTAATACTAAGAACTTCTGGTGAAAAAAGACTAAGCGGTTTTTTATTATGGCAGAGTGCCTATAGTGAACTTATTTTTGTAGATGTGTTCTGGCCAGAATTCAGAAAAATAGATTTAATGAGGGCCATAAGGACATATCAAAAGAGATCAAGAAGATATGGAAAGTAGAGATAAAAAAAAGTAATATAATACACGTGAAGACAAAATATAAAATGCCTGAACATGGCGATATAGAAAAAGAAACAAAAAAAATATACTGTGGTTATTGGATGACAATAGAAGAATGGGAAGATATACACAATTACAGCATAAATGAAAAATTTGAAGTTTCATCATCAGATTAATAGAGCAGAAAACAAAAGAGAATATGAAGTTATGAACATATTTTTATAAGTGTAAAATTTATTCATGCCCATGTATGACGAAATTTCTGCAGGCGCAGTATTACATGTGATGGATAAGAATTTCGAAATAAATTACCTAATTCTTAATTATAGTTACGGCCACTGGGATTTTCCAAAAGGAAATATTGAAAGCGGAGAGACCGAAATAGAGACTATCAAAAGAGAAGTCATGGAAGAAACCGGAATCATAGATATAACACTAATAGAAGGATTCAGACAACAGATTTCTTACAAATACAGAAAAAAATCAAAATTAATAAATAAAACTGTTATATATTATCTTGCAGAAACCAAATCCAATAAAGTAGTATTATCCTTTGAACATGTTAACTTTGCATGGTTAAATTTCAAAGATGCCTTGGATAAATTATCATTTGATAACAGTAAAAGAGTATTAAAAAATGCAAAGGAATTTCTCTCTAATAATATTAAATCCTATTAAATCTTAAAAAAATTCTGATTGAGACATTCAAAATCTAACAAAAAAGAATTTAATTTATTTATTGAGACTATTGGAACACCATCAACAAGTTCAAAGGTATTAGGAAGAAAAGTCAATATGATTGGAAAAGCATTTTTTATATTCATTTTTGAATTTTGAACAAATAACATAGTTCGTTTCTTTTGTTTTTCAACAATTAGTTTGAAACCCGATGGCGAATTTTTTTTCCAATGCTTACAATCAATTAACAAAGCTTTTTGGGATTTTATACCTATCACATCTATTTCCCTTTTAGGATTCTTTAATCGAAAATTAGTGTAAACATTATAGCCATGAAATCTCATTATTTCGGAAGAAAATAATTCAAAATCATGCCAATTTATTTTACTACATATACTAAGTATATCAATACCATTATGAATCGCTATCAAAGCAATAGTCAGTTTATTATAAACTGAATGATCTATTTTGTTTTGTTTAATTTTTACGCCCCAGTTGGATAAAAAAAACAATAATTCATCGAAAATATCATTATTGGTGATACCAAAATTTTCTATATCTGAATCAAAATTATCAATAATAAAAGTTAACAGGGATGGATTGATACTCAAAGAATTCCATAATCATAAACTAGAATTATTAAAATAAAAAAAAGAGATTTATTTTACTATTATGTGTCCAAGCATCGTTGGATGCAATTGGCAGTAGTATGGAAAGTCGCCGGCTTTAGTAAATGTATGTTGGAATGTGCTACCTGGATTAAGAAGTTTTTGTAAACCCGAGTCAAATTCCTTTCCAGAATCTGCAGAACCTGGTGACCCAGATGTAATAGTGTGTTGCACTGAATCCTTGTTTGTCCATACAACCGTTTGACCCACTTTTACTTGAGCAGGATTAGGACTATACCCTTTATCTGCCATGGTGGAGCCACCAGGAACAATGGTAACAGCCACATTTCCCTGCGCAAAAGCAGAAAAGTGTCCACTAGCTGTAATGGATATCATGCCAAGAACTGCGAGTAAGCTTGCTGCGATATAAACTGGTTTATTTACCATTTGTATCGGTTTTTACTGATAAATGGTGTAATAAATATTTTGAGATTGATATATAATATTAATATAGTAAATAATTTAGCAAAATTAGTACAACCTCAAATAAATGTGCTCTTACCTTTAGGAATTTTTACATCATACCTGCTATCAATGATAAAATAAACTTCTACAAATTTTTGTAAATTAGATTGATTATATTGTGCTTAAAATATCATGATTTTATTGAAATTGAAATTGAGTGGTAATAGATATTTTGAATAAACTAACTATTATAGAAAAACCTTAAGTTAACAGATCTAATAAATGATTTAATAAGCTTAATTATGCCAATATGCCATATCAACAATTTTTGCAAATAAAAAATATAAAATTAATATATATGTATATTTAACATAATAAAAAATTTTTTACTACATAAATACAAAAGTAAACCAACTTATAAAAAAACATAATAAGGCTAGTAATCCAATTTTAATAAACGATGTCCAAAATTTGTTTAAAATGTAACAGAACATTTGATGAAAGCGAGGTAGAAGATCCAACATCACAAAAATATCCATCCTGTCCTGATTGTTGGAAAGAATGGACAACTTATGCTGTCATGGTGATGAATGAGATGAGACTGGATATGTCACTCCCAGAACATAGAAAAGCTTTGAAAAAATATGAAAAAGGATTTTTTGAAAAAACTCTTGGTGAAATAGAGAAAAAACCAGAAAATAAATAAATTTAACTATCAAACATATAATATTTCAAGTCAATCAAGGTTGTTTGTTATATTTGAACTTGGAATTAATTTGATAAATTTTTTAGGGTCTGGAGTATTTAAGAGGGATTCAATGAAGCAATTCCACAATTTATCTCTTTTATTTTCAGGTAAATCCTCCAATAATTTAAACATAGACAATATAAAAGAATTATCAAAATCCTTTAACTCGTTTGGATGTAAATATAATTCCATTAAATAAGAATTAAAAATGGAGTTAATTGAAGATATATCCATTTCTGAAAGAGCATTCAACCAAGAATCAAAAAGGTTTAAAATTTTAGGTCTTTCTATTTTACCATAGTTCTTTAATATATTGTTAATTATTTCTTTTTTTTCTATTTGACCAAAATCATTAAATTCTTTTAACCTTTTTTTAATAATGGGAGTTCTTAGTCCAGAGGGCAAATTTGACAAAATTATTAAAATGTTTTCAATAAAATTTGATACAGAATCTTTACTCATGAAAGAAAATAATAATACGTTAATTTTTTTCTTACTGCATTCTTTCCATGATGTAGAAAAGTAATACTGATTTAAATTAATTGTAACTTGTGATAATTTTTTTTAAAAATAACTGTTTAGCTTATATTTACATGGCAACCATGATCAATACAATTCAAATAAATAAATCAAAAACAAAATAACAATTACAAATTAAAAGTTAAACTATTAAGAATAAATATTCTATAATTTTTAAGATAACCTATGCCTTGTACAGTTACAATAGGTGGATTTTATGGTGATGAAGGAAAGGGAAAAATTATAGCATATTTAGCAATTAATGATAATTATAATGTCGCTGCAAGGGGAGGTGTAGGACCTAATGCAGGGCATACATTTGTTCAAAATAATAAAGAATACAGAGTTAGAATGTTACCAAGTGCGGTGTTAAATAAAGATACACGATTATTAATTGGTGCAGGTGTACTGGTAGAACCTAATATACTCTTAAAAGAAATCAATACATTTGACGCTATAGATAGAACATTCATTGACTTTCAATGCGGAATAATTGAACAAAACCATCAAGAAAAAGATAAAAAAGATAATCATTTAAAAGAAATTGTTGGTACTACAGGATCTGGTACTGGCCCTGCCAATTCCGAAAGGGCGTTAAGACAGTTAAAACTTGCTAAAGATGTCCCTGAAGTGGCTCTGTTTTTAGAAGATGTAAGCAATTCGATCAACTATTCGATAGACAATAAAGAAAATGTACTTATAGAAGGCACACAGGGCACTTTTCTATCACTTTATCATGGAATATATCCATATGTTACTTCAAAAGACGTAACTGCATCTGCCATTTGTTCTGATGTAGGCGTTGGTCCAAAAAAAATAGACGAAGTTTTAATTGTTTTTAAATCCTATGTTACAAGAGTGGGTGGAGGTCCTTTGACAAATGAAATAAGCCTCGAAGAATCTAAAGAAAGAAACTGGTCAGAATTTGGAAGTGTAACGGGCAGGCAGAGAAGAGCTGCACCTTTTGATTTTAACCTTGCAAAAAAATCAATCCAAATTAACAGTGCTACACAGATTGCTTTAACGAAATTAGATATTTTATTTCCTCATTGCAAAGGCATAAAAGACTATTCAAAACTTGAAAATGATGCCAAGAAATTTGTAGAAAATATCGAATCTGAAACAGGCATTCCAGTTACAATAATAGGAACAGGAGCAGAAATTAACGACACTATCGATCGAAGAAACAATATGTAATATTTCTAATATACCTTCAAAACTATGGGATCATGATTAAATTAAACTATATAATTTAAATAAAATGGCAATGAAGTTAGAGAAATCACAACATGACTTGTCCTAAATAGAAAATAATATTTCATCTTTCCCTTTTCATATTTCATCTTATTTTTATCACATTTTAAAAAACAAATGCCGGAAAAAGACTCCAAACAATATGTTGGAAAATTTAACAATATAATTCAAAAGATAAATCAAAAAGAAAACGCTTATAATCCTTTAAAATGCTCTGGATAAAGGTAAATATTGTATTTCAAAGAAGGTCTCACCTTTGATGATGTTCTTCTTGTTCCAAAAAGATCACCCATAGTATCTAGATCTCAAACTGATTTAAAAACAAAATTATCAACTAATATCAAAATAAATATCCCAATAATTAGTGCCAATATGGATTCTGTTACAGAATCAAACATGGCTAGCTCTTTGGCAAGAGAAGGAGGTATAGGAATAATTCATAGATTTATGTCAATACAAGATCAAGTTACAGAAGTATTAAAGGTAAAAAGAAGCGAATCGGTAATAATAGAACAACCTTACACAATCGGTCCATACAATACAGTAAAAGAAGCTAGCAATACAATGTCAGAAAAGGGTATTTCAGGTTTACTAGTGGAAGATGCTGATAGAAAACTTTGTGGGATAATAACCCGAAAAGATATAGTATTTGAAAAAAATCCTGATATAAAAGTTTCAGATTTGATGATAAAGGACGTAATTTTTGCAAATGTTGGTATAACGATTGAACAAGCCAAGGAAATACTCCATAAAAACAAGGTGGAAAAATTACCTATTCTTGATCAAGAAAAAAAAATAATTGGTCTTATTACAGGTAAAGATATATTAAAAAGGGAGAAATATCCCAATGCATCAAAAGATAAGAAAGGCAGATTGCTTGTTGGTGCAGCTGTAGGTGTAAAAGGGGATTATCTCGAAAGAACTGAATCATTGTTAAATAATGGGGCAGATGTTATTGTAGTGGATATAGCCCATGGACACAGCGATAATGCAATCAATACAGTTAAATTAATAAAAAAAGCCTTCCCCACCTGTGAGCTCATTGCAGGTAATGTAGCTACGGAAAAGGGAACCGAGGATTTGATAAAAGCAGGAGTCGATGCAGTAAAAGTGGGAGTAGGTTCTGGCTCTATTTGTATCACAAGGATAGTGACAGGTTCCGGTGTTCCACAATTAACTGCAATAATAGATAGTGTAAAAATGGCAAAGGAATATGATATTCCAGTAATTTCTGACGGCGGAACAAGGACTTCAGGGGATTTAACTAAAGCTTTAGCAGCAGGTGCATCCTCTGTAATGATTGGAAGTATGTTTGGAGGGACAGATGAAAGTCCGGGCAAAACATTGATTAAAAATGGCAAAAAATATAAAATGTATAGAGGAATGGCATCTTTTTCGGCATCGCTAGGTAGAAAATATAGAGAAAATGCTGAAACAACAATAGATAACGATGATTTAAACGACTATGTTCCTGAGGGAGTAGAAGCAATGGTTCCCTATAAAGGAAGTGTGATAGAAATAATACGTCAGTTAATTGGCGGTGTTAGATCAGGTTTGAGTTATTGTGGTGCAAAAACAATTACCGAAATGTATGAAAATGCAGAGTTTATAAAAATTACGGCGTCAGGATATAAAGAAAGCCAGCCTCATGATGTAGATGTAATTTAAAAATGCCGAGAAATCACCTTTTCAATCACGAGTCTTAACATTTTTTGTAATAGTTGCCAAATAATCAATATTTATTTTAGCGTAGCATAGTTGAATGATATAAATACGCATATATCATCATCATTATTAGGTTATGCTTAAAACAGATTACCAATGGCCACATAATCGATATAAACATCATAAAGATAGATATAAACGCAATTTTTGACAAAAGATTAATCTCAAATACGTTGTTTCATAAAAAAAGGAACTACTAGCATATAAAATTTCAATACCTGATTTATATCAGATCAAATCTAGACAATATATGAATTGTTTTATTCTAAAATACTCTTCTATGAATATTATGACCCGTAACTCATTTAAATCGTTATATCAGTACAATAAAAAATAAAATGGATATCGTTTTTTCAATATATTTTTTTATTATTTAAAAACATTAAAAAATTAATTAATGTGTAGAATTAGTTGTAGCGTTATTATTATTATTATTATTACTGTTTGCTTGACCTAACGGTATATTAATGAACGGAACCGCACCCGCGTTATTACTACCGCTACCACTGCCTCCACCCGAATTACCAGTTACTAATGGAAGTTTTCCATCCCATTTTTGGGCTTTAAGCCAGTCCAGGTATATAGTGCTATTATGAAGCTGTTTGTCGATTGTACTAATTGCTTGAGCCTCTCCTTGTGCTTTTAATATATTAGCTTGACTAATACCTTGGGCTTGTGCAACATTAGCTTTTTGTTCACCTATTGCCTTTGCTTGGGCTTGCTCGGCTTCAATTTGTATTCTTTGTAGATCATTTTGAGCTTGTAATGCACGTTGTTGTGCCACTACTTTTTGCTCAATAGCTTGAACAAACTGGTCAGAAAATCTGAAATCAGTGATCGAAATGGTATCAACTATTATATGGTAAGGAGCTAACCTTGCCTTTAATGCTTGTAAAATTGCATCCTTTACAACTTCTCTTTGAGAAATTAGCTCTTCAGCATTGTATTGAGCGGTAATCTGCTTAACCGATTCTTGAATTGCAGGCACTATAATTACATTGGAATAATCAAATCCCAGTTGTTTATATACTGCTGGAACCTCATTCGGATCAACGTGAAAGTTTAATGCTACTTGTGTAGCAACATTTTGAAGATCTTTGGAAGCAGCATTAGTGTCTTCAGATATTTTTTGAGTTCTAACGTCAAATTGGACAATTTGATCTCTAAATGGAAGAATAAAATGAATCCCTGATTCTAATGAAACGCTTGTATCGATAGCGCCAAATTTTACCAAGACTCCGCGAAAACCTCCATCTACAATCTTTACACTAGAAGATAAAATAACAAAAATAATTATTACTGCAATTATTGCAGGTATTGCTATCTTCAGAGGGCTGGAAATACCCGATCCTCCCCTTCCACCGCGAATACCACCACCACCACCACTGATATCTTCCAATGGTTCGCCATCTGGCGTAATTCGTCGATTTCTTTTACGTTTAAAAAAATCAACCACAGTTAATCAATAGAACTAAATTTAATTTAAATATTTGTAAAAATTTTATTTATTTTTGCTATTACCAAAATATTTCAAAAAATCATCCGAGAATTTCCCTGATTCAAGTAAACTATAATCATCTTTTAGATTATTTTCTCGTATCCATACAATGTTGCCATCTAAATCAATTATAATATGATTTGATCTTTCCAAATATTTCAAAATCGCATTTATCTTATCCAAAGTCAATTGTGGCTTTAAAATCTTTCCAAGATCTCTCAATTTGGGATATGGTTTTACTTCTTTAATTCTATTTAAGAAAAATTCAACATCAGAATCAGAGAAATCATTTGAAGCAGATAAATTCCTTTTTTTATTAATCTTTTTTTTTCGGATACAAATTTTTTGTAAAAATTATTAATAAACTTTTTTAATGGTATGATTAGCTCTGCAAAGTCGAGATATATGCATTATCTCTTTGTTGGAATATTAGCAAATAGATTAATCATTGTTAAACATACTTAATTTATAGTCCTTCTTTTTGCATCAAAAGTACTCGATATCCTCAAGATATATGTTGTTCTATCTTTGGTGGATTTTGTGTTATATCACTCATTTGATACCGCCCTTTTTCATACTCTTGTATACAAAAGATGAATTATGCTCTATATTCAAATATTGGCAAACTCGTAGTGAATATTATGTACCTTGCTTTCCTTCACCAACGTCTTCTTCCTATGAAACTGAATGTTCGCTATACTATTTTTTATAATGATAAATAAAAGTCGGTACCTCACAAAAAATATTTTGTTTTTGTGATATTATTATTGCAAGACCAGTATTTTTTCTAGCTTTATATTCGATAATACGAATCAGCATCTATATATATTGAGAACGAACTTTTTTGAGTATTAATTGTATTTTTAAAATGCAAGAAATTTTGACCTTTGCTTTTTTAAATAATAGTATTTAGCGTTATGTTTTTTATCGATTCTCTACTTGGAGTAATACACCTTATAACAATTTTTATTTATAAAGAAGCGGTTCCAGATGTATTTGTCAATGATGGACTGCTGCTATTACTCTCAAGCCAAAGCAAAGATATAATGGATATATAATATCCTCCAGTTTCCAGTTTTTTTGCTCTCTTTTTTCTAATAAAATAAATATATGTAAGCATTATGGATTTCTTAATATTTTCCTTAAATTTATAGTATTGTGATTGAAAATAATTTTTATATGAGGTTAAAAAAATAAAATTATTGAAAATTGGTGATTTTCTTTCCTCCCTTCCACCTTCTATAATCTCTGGAGATGATATTATAATTCCTGATATTTTTTTTAGAAAAATGTTCTCTTTTTCTGACCTAAACCGAGACGATATCTTTTATCATTTAGGTGTGGGTAATAATTATTCTTCTCTTTTGATTGCAAAAAAAGAGTATGGAGTTAAAAAAGCTGTCGGTATAGATATCAATCCAGATATGATAAATTTGATCAAATCGAAAATAGGCCAAACTAATAAGGATATAAACATAATAAATGAAGATGTAGTTAAATCATCTCTTTCCGAGGCTACTGTTATCTTTTCATGGTTTACTGATGAACAGATCAATGAGAAATTATCTCATAAATTTAAATGTGATATAAAAGATGGTACTAAAATAATATCTATCTGGTCGCCCCCTGATTTGTTTATTCCTGATAAAGTGGATTTTCCACTTATATTGTGCAAAAAACCTTTTACATTAGGTGTAGATATCAAAGATCAGTTAAAAAGTATCTATGGGAGCAACTGTATTGATTTTACCGCATCTTGGCACCTAGCTGAAAAATATATTCAATCATTAGGGGTAGTTGATAGTCGTCATGTACGTTTCCTTAATATTTTACAAAGTGTAATAATCTGGTTTAATGCTAGGGATTTTGATTTAGTTTGTGAAGATGATATTCCACCGCCGGTAGAAAGCTATGTAGGTATTTTAAAATATTTTTTTAATATTGATCTATCTGATTATTTAATCAAATAATATTTTTATACATGGATACTGCCTTTTAATTTCTATACACTTTAGATTTAGATATTAATTATTTCTATGATTTATCTACTGTTTTGTAATAAATCATAAAAATTTGATAAACAAAAAAATTTTTTATATTTTATAGTCTATATCTTTGATAACAATTTACCCCAAAGATTATAACTATTGATATTATGAAGCAACTTTAGAAGATGGATTTGGCAATTAATGAGGTGGGTAAGAATTTATCTGTTCCTCACTTAGTTGAATCAGTTATTGTGAATCGCGAAGGTGAATTATCTTTTACGGGTTCCTTGTCTGTGAAAACGGGAAAATTTACAGGTCGTTCCCCTGATGATAAATTTATTGTAAAGGATGAGTTTACTGAAAATTCTGTTGATTGGGGAAAGGTTAATCATCCTATATCGGAAGAAAACTTTGAAAATCTATTGAATAAAATGGTCAATTTTATTAAAGAGCAAAAGTTGAATGATAAACTTTATGTTTTTGATGGCTATGTTGGAGCAGATCCATTTTCTCGTTTATCTATCAGGGTTGTAACTGATAAAGCGTGGCATAGCTTATTTGCAAATCAAATTTTTATAAAACCTAAAAAAGATGAACTTGAGAATTTCAATCCTGAATTTACACTTTTATCTATTAATGATTTTGCTGCTATACCTGAAGTTGATGGTACAAAATCTGAGACATTTGTTATAATGAGTTTTAAAAAGAAATTGGTACTTATGGGTTCTACATCTTATGCTGGAGAAATAAAAAAGTCTATGTTTTCAATTATGAATTTCATTTTACCACACAAAGGGGTATTTCCTATGCATTGCTCTGCAAATCTAGGCCACGATGGCAAATCTACATTATTTTTTGGTCTTTCTGGAACGGGAAAAACGACTCTTTCCACGGATGAAAATCGTAGATTAGTTGGTGATGATGAACATGGATGGTCAGATACCGGTGTGTTCAATTTTGAGGGTGGGTGTTATGCTAAATGCATTAACCTTAATAAAGACAAGGAACCACAAATCTGGAATGCAATTAAATTTGGATCAGTTATGGAAAATGTAGTAATAAATCCTTATACAAGGGAGCCTGATTTTTCTGATGGTAGTTTAACGGAAAATACTCGAGTTGTATACCCTCTTGACTTTATACCTAATGCAGTTATACCTAGTATCTGTGGCCATCCTTCTGTTATCATTTTTTTAACTGCAGATGCTTTTGGTGTATTGCCTCCAATATCTCGATTATCCAAAGAAGGTGCTATGTATCATTTTATGTCTGGTTATACCAGTAAATTGGCCGGAACCGAAAGAGGTATTACTGAACCAAAGGAGACTTTCTCGCAGTGCTTTGGTGCTCCTTTTATGCCTTTGAAGGCGACAGAATATGCTAAATTATTGGGCGAAAAGATTACTAAACACAATTCTAAAGTTTATCTTATCAATACTGGATGGTCTGGTGGCCCTTATGGTATTGGAAAACGTATAGATTTAAAATATACTCGTTTAATTGTTTCATCTGCTATAAATGGACATTTAGATAATGTTGATTATGATCATCATGATATTTTTAACCTTGATTATCCTGCTTCCTGTCCAAATGTACCTTCAGTAATTTTAAATCCTAAAAACACCTGGAATGATAAGGAGAAATATGATTTCTCTGCAAAAAGATTATCAAATTTATTCGTTACTAATTTCAAAAAATTTGGATTGGTCCCCGAAGAGATTGTCAAAGCTGGTCCACATATTTAATTTTAGTATTTAATATTTCTCTTCGTCATGCATTGTATTTCTATAATCTTTCTATTTTGACTATGCTAATTGGTATACTGTTGGGCTTGTTTTTATTAAAATGAGTAGCCCGGAGCAGATTCGAACTGCTGTCTCCAGGTTTCTTTTCTAATTATAAGATCCAGAGCCTGAAATCCCTAGCCCTGCTTGGAGTTTGACCGCTAGATTCGGCACCAATTTTATATCTTTTGTTGGTTCGACCGGGCTTCACGAGCTACCTTTTAACATTAAACTTTCTGATATTTTATTTTATCTTTAGTAAAAAAACACCAAATACTTATTCTTGGATGATTTGCATTATTTTTTAGTATTTGTTTCTCTGATTACAGTACCATAATCTAAATTAACCTTTTTCCTCATATATGGTATAATCTTATAATGAATGGAATAGATATTCTTCTCACGAATTAGTATTCCTTTAACAAGTAGTGATACAAATCCTCCGGCAATCTTTGTGGGTAAAATATTTTTTTCTTTACAGACTGTATCTCTCTGCATATGATACTCTTTTAATGTAAAATAGTTTCTATTGACATCAAGCACAAGCGGCCAAATAACGTATTCCCATACTAACCGACGATTTTCTGTTGAGGAAGCATGCTTGCCTTTTTCTATTTCTTTTGATTTATAATTTTCTAATGTCATATTCTTTTTATTTGATTTTCTACCTTTTTGATTGATGTCACAGTCACATTTAAACAACGGGTTTTATAATTCTACATCTTATGAGTGATAATGCGGGAGCGAATGAAACCGATCTTATTTCTTTATCTCTTGATATGTTATCTAAAAAATGGAATATCCATCCAATTATTAGAGATTTACATGTAGGAAAAAGGACTGATTTACAGGACTATCAAATAAAAGTAAATCAAGTTACCTTTCACATTCCATATATAATTGATCATTCTCTTTTTCTCTTATGGCAGTGTTTATGGCCTGATTGTCATAATTGTTGTACTCGACAAGGTCGTTTACCATTGACTGTTGACGATATTGCAAAAATTTCAAAAAATTTGGGATATAAAAATAGATCAGATTTCTTAAAAAAAGAAACGTATATAGCCACATGGGATAACAATTCCGTAAATAATTCTGATAATTCTAAACTTATATCGACGTTAACGATGATAAATTTGAAAAGAAAAAGTGATGAAATTGAGAGGGATAATGGGACGCCTCTTCCTTGTAGATTTTTAAACGATCATGGTTCTTGCACTCTTCACCCAGAGAAACCCGGAGTTTGTTGGTTATACCCTTTTTTTTCTTGGAGTCAATTCGAAAATAATCGTATGGTAGTGCATGCATCTTTTCAGCTTACTGGTGATTGTCCTGGTTTTTATCTTAGCTCTGATATTGGTGAAGATATGGAGAAAATCCTAGATGAGTATTCTAAAAAGATCTATGACTATACCATGAATATTAATACAACAATGAGAGACGGATTTGGACGAATTGATTTAATTGATTGAGAGTTTTACCAAAAAAATGACTGAAGATAACAAAAAACAAAAAAAATAATTGAGATTAGCTTCTTGCTTTATCGTATCTGCTACTTACATCATTCCAATTAATGACATTCCACCATGCATTGACATAGTCTGGCCTTTTGTTTTGATATTTTAAGTAATATGCATGTTCCCATACATCACATCCTAAAAGAGGTACTAATTGTTCTGTTCTTGGACTTGTTTGATTTGGCATTGCTTTATATTCTACTTTTCTAGTTGATGGATTGTATACTAGCCATCCCCAACCACTGCCTTGAATTGCTACTGTTGCAGATGAAAATTTTTCTTTAAAATTTGCAAAGCTTTCAAATGAACTGTTTATTGCATCTGCAATTGTACCTTTTGGTTCTCCGCCTCCATTTGCAGTTAAATTATTCCAAAATATGCGGTGATTATCAAACCCACCACCATTAAAATTAATTGCTCCTTTTACCTCGGTAGGTACTTGATCAATTTGAGTTAGAATTTCTATTATATCTTTATTTTGAATTTCTTGGGAACATTTTTCAAGAGCTGCATTAAGATTATTTGTATAGGTTTGATGATGTTTTGTATGGTGGATTTCCATAGTTCTTGCATCAATATATGGTTCTAATGCGTCATAGCTATAGGGAACAGGTGGTAATTCATATTTGCTCATTAGATTATAGTTAATATCAAAACCTTTTATCCTTTTCCTTATTATTTCTTAAATGCTTTCCTTTTGTTTACTCTTACTCTCCTGCTTCACTGTATAATAAACTACAAATAGATTAGACCAATTCTGTAAATATTTTAGCCGACACCTAATTTTCTAAATGTGGATAGTCAACAATCCTTTTCACTGTTTGAATGTGGTAAATTTTCGTTCAATGATGATGTTTTCTTTAATCTTATGGGTAAAAATGGGTATAAGGTTTCATTTTAAAAATTTAAGTTTACCGCCTTGTTTGTAATCTCTTATATCCGCAATAGAAACGTAATTTGCTCTTAATGTTCTTCAACTGGATGAAAGAAAAAATACACTCTCATTTTTATCTCTCTTGATATACTCATTTCAAGGCTTTCCCAACTATGAGGTCTGAGAATGCCTCAAAGATGTAATGGTTCTATGACAACCTCTATTATTGCTGTTCTATCTATATGTAAATAAAAGCATATCTTACAATTTCGCTTTTTTTACGACATCTTTAAATTTGTACTGTTGTATTAATTTTAAAGTATTACAAAATTTCGTTTGTTAAAGCACAAATAATCTTGATACCCGTTTCCCCTTAAAGATCATAAACAAAATGTAATGTAATTCAAAACCAGTAGGCTTTGAGGGTATTCTCTTGTTTCTTTTAAAACTTATGAAATAAATATTATTCTTTATCATGTGTTTTTCTTAAGTGGGTCATGAACAGTTTCTTTTTTTATCTCTATAATATTTAATTAAAAATAATTATGTGTACTTTTGTAGTATTTAGGTAGGTTGGATGTATCCTTCGGAAACATATTTATTTATTTGTGGAAAACAAAACGGTATATTATGGTAATCAATAAGGAGCCCCTTGAACAACGTAAAAAGATTTCCGATCGCCGCCCTAAATTTAAAAGACAGGAAAGCTGGAGATATGATAGATTAGCTGTCAATTGGAGAAAACCTGATGGCATAGATAATAAAATGCGTAAGCAATTCTCCGGATATCCAGCTATAGTTAAGATTGGTTATGGCGGTCCAAAGGTTACTCGAGGATTACATCCTTCAGGTTTTGTAGATAATTTAGTTTACAATGTTAATGATTTGTTGATACTTGATAAAAATAAAGATTCAGCACGTATTGCACATACTGTTGGAAATAAAAAAAGATTGGAAATAATTGCCAAGGCTGAATCCCTTGGAATTAAATTGCTTAATGGAAAAAATGCTCAAACAAAAACAACTACATCAGAAATACAAACATCTGATAAAAAAGAACAATAGTAGTGATATTTATGGTTGTTAATATTCGTAAAAAAAGGGAATTGGTTTCTAGAATACTTGGAGTGGGTGTTAATCGTGTTAGATTTGAACCTGATAAATTAGATGATGTAGCTGATTCGATTACTCGTGAAAATATCAGATCGTTAGTAAATAATGGATCTATTTGGACTTCTAAGATTCGAGGAACTTCGAGAGGGAGAACAAGATCAAAGTTACAAATCAAGAAAAAACATGGAACTGGTCCTGGCTCTAAGAAAGGAAAAAAAACTGCCAGAGTAGGCAAAAAAGAAGTTTATGTTATAAAAGTACGTTCAATGAGACGACATTTGAAAATATTAAAGGAAAGAAAAGACCTTACCAACGAGCAGTTCTGGAGTCTATATAAAAAAGTGAATGGTGCACAGGTACGATCTTTATCTCATTTGCGAGAATTGGTTAAGGCTACCCGAGCACATTAATCAATATTCAATTTCCTAACTATCTTTTCTAGTTTTTTATATTTTTCCTGCAATCCATTATTTATTTTCTGATATATTTACTCCTTCTCTTTTTAATAATGTTTTTTTAATTCTTTACTAAATCTATACCACCAATGTTTTCATTTAATATTGCTCTGTGACATGAAAATGTTTACGGGATTTTGCTTTATTTTTATTTAAATTGGTTTGTTTGTCTTTTCACTCAAATTAGTTCGATTTGAGTTTACAATATTTCAATATTTCAATAGATGCTTAACTTATCTTCTGATATTTTATTACCCAAACAAATTTTCTTGATTATTTCTATTGTTTTTTAATTTTTATATACTAAAGGTAACAATTCATTCTACTATATAATATTGCAAAAAATTATTTATTATTCATTAAAAAACATTCACTAATTATGTCTATTAATTTTGGTACTAAATCGTAATTGCTTAACTGATCTTCTTTGATCCACTTATATTCGCTATGTTCCCAATCAGTCGATATATTTTTAGTTTTAGATAAAAAATAGAAGGGTTGAATTGTTATTACTTTTTCATTTTCTATTTTTATTGTTATTTGTTTTAATATTTTTCTCAGTATTAGGTCTTCATTTTTCACTTTGGTTTCTTCATAGATCTCGATGAGTGCTCTTGAAAGCAGATCTTCGTCTTTTTCAAAATAACCACTAATTCCTGCCCATTTGTGTTTAAAGCTTTTTACCTTTTCACTTCTTTTTAAAATTAGTATTTTATTATCATTTTCGATGATAGATGTTACAACTATTATTTTATTATAACTCATTTTGGTTCTCTTCCTTTTGCTTATTTTTATTCAAATTTTCTAATCTTTGCTTATTTTTATCATTTACAAAATCTAATGGATTAATCTATTTTAAAAATAATATCAATTAATTAGATATAAACGATTTCTAATTCTAGATCTTTAATTATTTTTAGGATTTTTACCTTTTCTTTTCCTAATCCATTTTCATCAATATAGATATGGTTAATTTTCTCGATGCTTTTTACTATAATTTGTTTTATAATTTTTTCATTTATATGAGAAAGATTGTATTTGCTAACAATGGGCCCGAAGGCCACGTTAGAAAATAAAATTAGGTCATTAAATTTTTTTGGATAGTGATTTCCACCTATTCCTATTCCTATTTTTAAATCGTAATTATTTATTTTCTCGATATTTTTTATAGTATCTAATAAACTAGTACATACTATTGATGCAGTTGATGTGTTATTCCATTCTATTTCTGATGAACCAATTTCTATAAATAACATTGGATTTATTGATGAGGTTGGACCATGATGGGTTGCTTCTATTTTCAAATCATAATTTGGAAATTCATTTCTTTTTTCGTACAGTTTTTTCATATATATCTTTTGAAATGAAGGGAAAGTGTTTCCGATTTCCATAGGTTTTCCGCCTAAATAAACAATCTCTGAAAAGTTTCCAGTGCTATGTGAGGTTAAAACTGGAGTTTCGCTTTTAGATGCGTGTTTTGATAAGAATATTATCATATTGTCCTTTGATATTAATTCATCTAGATTGTCCATATCGATTAAACTTTGATCTGTAATAATTAATGTGATGTTTGGATGTACTAAAGAATATATCTTTTTGTAATTTGTCTCCAAATTATTGCAGTTATGTTCATCTTGATTTGCATCATATTTTGTTATTTCAAATTTTTCATTTTCAATAAGGTAGTTTTTCATAGTTTTGCTTGCTGGATCTTTTATTGATGTTATAATTGTAAAATTATTTATCAATAAAAATCAATTTTAAAATATGATTAATTTTATCTTTTATATTACTAAAAATATGATTTATTTAAATATGATTATTATAAATTTATAAATTCCAAATAACTATGTTTAATGATTTTAATAACATGCCAAAAAAGCTCACTGAAGGCGATGGAGACTTGGAACTGATGGATATCGATTCTGATAATACTGAGGATGATTTGAATATTGATGATGTTGATGATAATGGTGTTGACATCGATATTAATAACAAAAATCGTGTAAAACTTTCTAAAAATAACAATAAAAATAAACCCTATCCTGTTTCTCAAGAAGGAACAAAAAAGTAAAAAAAAACCAAACTAGATGTTAAAAAATTAAGCGAGGAGGAGAGCGAAAGTAAATCTTCGATGCTAGAAGAAAATGATAAAGTAACTTCCAACTCGGAAGAAGAAGAGGACTTAGATTCTAAATTTTTTGTTGTTAGAGTTTCAGGTGGTCAAGAAAGTTTGATCGCTTCTATGCTCCAGAGCAGACTAACCTCTAAAAAGATAGAAGGCATTTATTCGATTTTATTCCTTGATCATTTTAAAGGATATGTTATAGTCGAAGCTTTAGATTCTAATATCGCGTATGAAGCTTTACATGGTATACGTCATATAAGAGGTCAAATTCGAGGGGAATTGCCATTTAAAGATCTTGAAGGTTATTTGATTAAAAAGCCTGTAGTAACAGAATTGGTGATTGATGATACTGTTGAAATTATAGCAGGTCCATTTAAATCGATGAAAGCCAAAATAATGAGAGTGGATTATGAAAAACAAGAGGCAACTGTTGTTTTGTTAGATTCTCCATACCAAATCCCTGTAACAGTTGATGCTAATTATTTAAAAAAGAGTTTATAAGATTATAAGAGGATTTATCATAGTATAATAGATTATAATTATGAGTGAAAAAAAAATTGTAAATGCTCTTGTAAGTGGAGGTGAGGCTAGTGCAGGACCTCCATTGGGACCCGCATTAGGTCCATTGGGTATTAATATTTTACAGGTAGTTAATACTATTAATGAAAAAACTAAAGATTTTCCTGGAATGAAAGTTCCAGTTAAAGTTGAGGTGGACTCGGAAACTAAAAAATTTACAGTAGAAGTTGGTATACCGCCAACTGCTGCACTTATCTTTAAAGAGTCTGGTATTAATAAGGGGTCCGGTACTGCTGGTACTACATTTGTTGGAAATATTTCTATGGAGAGCATAGTTAAAATATCAAAAATGAAATCGGATATATCTTACGCACAAGATATAAAATCTACCTCTAAAGAAATAATTGGTTCTTGTCTAAGTCTAGGAATCAAAGTTGAAGACAAAGTGGCTAAAGATGTTTATGCGGATATATCTGAAGGGAAATATGATTCTTTATTTGAATAGATTATAATTTTTCTCCATTTCTTTATTTTTTAACTGGTTTTATTTGCTTGATAGAATTGTTCATTACGTAAGTTTAATATACCAATTACCTCACCTTTAATTATAATTTTAAGGTGAATGGATGAAGTGTCAATTCAACAAGGTACAGCTGGCGGTATGCCGGTTTTAATATTGAAAGAAGGGTCGAGCGAGACCAAAGGTAAAGAAGCTCAAAAGAATAATTTTACAGCTGCAAAAACAGTTGCAGAAATCGTGAGAACAAGCTTAGGACCGAGAGGCATGGATAAAATGCTTGTAGATTCTTTAGGTGATGTTACTATAACTAATGATGGCGCAACTATTCTAAAGGAAATAGATGTACAACATCCTGCAGCAAAAATGATGGTGGAAATAAGCAAAGCCACTGATAATGAAGTAGGAGATGGAACTACCTCTGTAGTGGTTTTAGCAGGTGCTTTGATTGAGCGAGCAGAAGAGCTGATTTCTAAAAATGTTCATCCTACTGTTATTGTAGATGGATATAGAAAAAGCGCTTTCAAATCTATTGAAATTTTAAACGGTATTGCAATGAAAGTAGATGGCAAAGAGAAAGACCAATTGATAAAGATAGCTAAAACTTCTATGCAAACTAAGTTGGTTTCGAAAGATTCTGTTGATTTGGCTAATATTGTAGTAACAGCTGCTCAACAGGTCGCAGAAACCCGAAATGATTCTACAAAAGTAGATTTGGATGATATCAAAGTCGAAAAGAAATCTGGTGGTTCCATTAAAGATACTAAACTAATAAAAGGAATGGTTTTGGATAAAGAAGTTGTACATGGTGGAATGCCAAAACGTGTTGAAAATGCAAAGATAGCCTTGATTAATTCCGCATTAGAAATTGAAAAAACTGAGTTTGATGCCAAATTAAATATAACTTCTCCAGAACAAATGAAACGATTCCTTGATGAAGAAAACAGTATGTTAAAATCAATGGTAGATAAGATAAACGCTGCAGGTGCAAATGTTGTTATATGTCAAAAGGGAATTGATGATATTGCACAACATTATTTAGCAAAATCGTCTATATTAACAGTACGACGTGTAAAAGAAAGTGATATGACCAAGTTATCTAGAGCTACTGGTGCTCGTGTAATTAATAACCTGGATGATATGACTTCAAAAGATTTGGGTGTTAGCGATTTGGTTGAAGAACGAAAAGTTGAAACAGATAAATGGGTATTTATTGAAGGGTGTAAAAATCCAAAAGCTGTGACCATCTTAATTCGTGGAGGTTCTCAAAGGGTAGTAGATGAAGCTGATAGATCAGTTCATGATGCTTTAATGGTGACAAAAGATGTTCTGGAAAAACCATTGATTGTTGCCGGGGGAGGGTCTCCTGAAGCATATGTTTCAAACAAATTGAAAGAATGGACAAGTACTCTGTCAGGACGAGAACAACTGGCAGCAGAAAAATTTGCAGAATCCTTGGAAATCATTCCTTTGACCTTGGCCGAAAATGCCGGTATGGATTCAATTGATACAATGACCGAATTGAGATCTAGACAGAGTAAAGGGTCAACATGGTCTGGCATAGATGCACGTAACTCCCGAATTGCAGATATGTCTGAACTTGATATTGTAGAACCATTATCAGTAAAAGAGCAGATTATAAAATCTGCTACCGAGGTCGCTTCTATGATTTTGAGGATTGATGATGTTATTGCATCAAGTAAATCTGCCGGAGGCGGAGGAATGCCACCAGGTGGAATGGGAGGAATGCCACCAGGTGGAATGGATGGAATGATGTAAATTTATTATAATCAATTTTTTTTATTTTTTTTAAATTTTTTTACTTCCTTTAATTTAATTTCCCTCGTATTCTGTATGCCTTTCCAATAAAATTATATTTGAATATGTTAATGATTTATTTGGGGTAGGTAGGGTTGGGGTGCTAGCCGTACCCTTAATCAGAAATCGGCTTTATGCTGAGACCAGCAACTACTAGGTAAATTCATGGATGGGAGGATTCCTGCTTATCTGGCTAGTATGAAATCATGCCGTATCGGATGGCTATGAACAGCAAACTACATGAAGGTGTAGCCTTGACTGCGCATTGTCGAAATGGGTGAGGTCCGGGAGGGAGCAACCCTAAGGCAGCTCAGCCATGCTGTTACGTCTACGTGGTGGATTTGGCAAGATTTGAGATGGGGCCTTTTATCTGTGTTGGTACTAGTAGGCTACCCCATTACATATTTTATATTGTTTGAACTTTTATTTTTTTATAAAGTGATGTGTTGTTTTTTATATATGATAAATACGCTATGAAGATAATGATTTTACCATCTGTTATTTTTAATTTTATTCGTTTGGCGCTTAAATTACATATTGATTTATTGTTATCTGCTTATACAAATTATTTAACTATTTTATTATTGATTTAATAAAATATATCTATGGATAATAATCTTTAAAGCAATTAGAACAAATTATTTTTTTATATTTGTTGTATTTTTGATTTTCTTTTACTTTTGTATTTTCTTTTGTTAGGCGATTTTTACAAATGATACAAATATCGTTTTTAACGTCATTATCTCTATTTTCAGTCTGCCTCAATAATATTAAATGGAATTTGAATGTGTTTAATTTTAATGCTTCTAAAGGGCTCTAACTAGTTGGTAGTGTGTTTCTATCAAAATATAGTTTTATGTCGCTTATAAAAATATTATCGAATTTATAAGTGGATGATTGAATTAAAAAAAAACCATTATTAAAATTTTTTATTATTCCGAATCCTGTTATTTTTTCATAATCTTCTTTTAGAGATAGCCCTACAAAACGATTTCTTATAAAAAAACTGTCATTTAGGAGATCTTCGATAATTGTGCCATTTGTTTCTATTTTGTTGATATTGTCTAGATAGGATGTTTTTTTTAACAAAAAAAATTTGTCTTTGTAATATATGGCAGTTAATTTTTTTTTGGAAATGAAAACATTCTTTGTAAATGTCTTATAAAGGGTGGAATATTTTAATAATCTCTTCTCTCTTCTATCAGAAAGGGATTTCTGAATTTCTTTATGTGGTGATTGCCCTTCTAGTATCTGTATATTGGAGTTTTTTGAAAACCTGTCTTTTATTATCTCAAAGAGATCAATAATTTGACCATTTTCTTTCATACAGATAATACAATCTGGCTTTATCTTTTCTATCAACTCTATTTTGTAATTTTTTTCACCATTGCTGATATAGCCATCTGTATTGATTAGTATTATATTGTCTTTTGTGTATAATTTGTCTTGGGCTCTTATTATGCAATTTGTTATTCTTTGTTCATATCCGATCGGTTGTATATTTCCAATGAAATTTATATAAGTTGGATGGCAGTTTGCAAGATCTATTGTCTGTTTGGATAGTCTTGCTGTCCCGATGCAAACAGGAGGAGATAATTCTCCTTGACCAATATCTGAATCTATTATAATTGGTTCTAAACCTTTTCTTATCAGTTTATTTGCTATAAATAAAGTTAATGTGGATTTACCTGTATCTGAAGGACCAATGATTATTATTTTCTTTTTTTTTGTTTTTTCAATTGAATTTATAATATCATTCCATATTCTTGTTCCAATTTGGTTTTGATCTATTGTTGTTTTTTTTTTGGGATCTACATTTTTTGAACCTTTTTTTGCAGTTATTATTGTATCTTTGTCCTTTTCGATCGGAAGATATTTGTTATTGTTGTATAAAATAAATGTATTTTTAAACTTAACCCCTAAAATTTCACATTCTCCTCTGACTTTTAGTAATATGGGTCCTTTGACCAGGATTGTTTCCAATAATTATGATTTATTATAGAACATAATATTCTTTAATATGTGGTAAAAAAAGAAACCGAGTATAATGAGGCATAATTGTCATAAGATACAAAATTATTTATTGGTATCAATCAAGATGTTTGGAATTGATTTTTTTATAATGTGTATTTTTATTTAATTTTGATATCATGTAATTTGATGAATCTTTTGTATTTTTATAATAAATGGATCGATTTAATTTTTTTGAATACTTAATCAGCTCTGTAAACAGCAATGTAAACGATATGTTATATCTTCTTGTAAATTAGTTGTGTTTGTTTTGTTATTGTAATGCCTTTAGCTTACTTGTGTAAATTGTTATTATGAGGGATACTCTCCTCAAATTACTTGCCGATGACGAAAAGAATATCTTACATCTGATACTTGAAGATACCAAAGCAGAATATGGAACCAAAATAATCTTACTCAAAGATGAAAGGTATACAGTACCATAAATAAGAAAGATGATAAAAATTATCTGATCATAACATAAGAAAATGGATACACTATCGCTTCAATCAACAATGAATCGATGCCATTGTATCAAAAAAACACAATCACAAACAGCAGTACAAATTTGATAATGATATATAAAAACAAATAGTTGATATAGCATCTTCAAATCCAAGATCGTTTGGTTTAGGATTTTCCACTTGGTCATTACTTGTACTAGTAGGCTTTCTTATACATGATCTAAAAATGGTAGGCAAAATAAGTCATTCTGCAAAAATAAGGAATATCCTTATAAAGAATAAAATAAAATGGAGAAAATCTAAAACTGTTTTATCTAATAAAAGTGATGATCATGCAGAGTACGCTTTGAAAAAAAGTACATTGAATAGCTAAAGTACAACACACCTTTCATCAGATTCTATGTTACTGTATGTAGATGAGAAAGGACCAATAATGGCAAAGATTCATTATGGTACATCTTGGTCATCCACGGTACAGGTAAAGGTCCAGAAGGCTCAAAAGATAAAAGGGCTGCTAAATGTGTTTGAAGGAGCGTATGATCACACTAATGATAAGATGCATGTACATTGTTATAAAAAGAAAATAGGAAAACAGTTTGTTGATTTTCTAAAAAGAGTAGATAGAAGGTATGATAAGAACATCCAAAATATCTTTCTCGTACTTGATAATCTTTCAGCGAATAAATCAAAAAGAGTACAAAAAGGGATAGCCACATGTTGCCCATGAATTAAATTTGTATCTCTGCCAGTAAGATTCCCCAAATTAAACCTGAATGAAGTAGAAGATGGTTGTGGTCACAAAGACAGACAATCAACAACTATACGTTCGAAGACGAGCATGAAATAGGACGAACGGTTAGCAAGTGGACGAATATACATAACAAAACTCCTGGTAGAATGATCATAAAATTTTACAAGATGATATACCTTTGTGTATACACAGCTGTTGATATAAGAAAATCATATAGTCAAGATAGATCTTATTTCATTAAAAAGTTATAGAAAATAGTGAAACCTTAAATTTGACTGAAATAATTCATTTAGTTAAAAAGACCGTGACAAATGGTGTTGAGATTTGGATTATCTATTATAATAATGCTTGTAGAATTTAAAGGAACTGGTATAACTTCAATAGATACAATTCATAATATGTTAAAGTTGGATTTTGGTTTCTAATATAAAAGAAAATTTAGATGGCCTTTCATCAATTTTATTATTTTTTAATGGAAATGGTTAAATTATGCTATCAATTTTTTATAATAAAATGCCTTGGTAGCTCAGCCTGGCTAGAGCGTTGCCTTGGTAAGGCAAAGGTCGCGGGTCCAAATCCCGCTCAAGGCTTTTCATTCAAAAAGATATTCTGCTATTGAATAAACACTGCATTAGCATATCTCGAATAAGAGATATTGCTAGAATTATACGATAGTTATCAAAAAACAATCCGTAAAACAAACAACAAGGATAGTAGAAATACCTAGGTTGGTTTAAAAAAATTAGTTTCTAATATCCACTTGTATTTTTTATATTCACACAATTATACATCGTCTTGTTTTTATTTAACCTGAATCAAAAAGACATCTGCAGAGGATAAAAAAGATCAAACCCGGATCTAAATATGTTTGGTCTCAGGATGTTATTGAGCCAAAAATAGTGAAATCATCCGAATTAATGTGTCAAAGGGCAAAATAGGTTTGTTCCAGACGTTTTCTGGCTAACTTTGTAAAAAGGTATGACCACCATCATGCGTCAATGGGTGATGATATCTGTATTCAAATCTGTAAATTCTTGAAGATATATAATCGAAACATGGTCATAATTCTAGATCCATTATCTTTCCTATTGTCATCTCACCAAGTTCCAATCATATACTTTATTGACTTTGGATTAGATGTATTCTTCTTACAGTTATAGTATGCCCATTATCTAATAAAGTAATACAGATAAGATTACAATTGCAGATCTGACTGAAATATAAAGCACCATCTCAAACCTCTTTTTGGTAGTACTTTCATATCGCCCTACTGTGGGACAAAATAAGATATATTCCCAATACTTTTGCTATATTTATACAACGATTTCTAGCATAATATCTAGGGTCAGGAGCATATAACCTATAGTTGGTAAAGAGAATATCAAAGAAGATAATGAGGATGTTAAAGAAATATACATTTTATTATCTGGAATATTGGCAGTAGTAGTTATGTCTGCTGCTGTAAATGGAACCACATTCTCTCCTATTGCTGTTACATGTTAAATGTAGTTTATATCCAAAAACCTACCCTTTTGTATGACTATGGCCCTCCATCGTGCATCTGTATCAATACCAGAAGCAGGTACTATCCCTTTCTTAAAAACAGTTAGTTAAAACTATATTTTAGTTAGTACAATAACATAATTTCACTGTTTCCGTTATAATTCTATCAACAAAACGTTAACAAATAACGATAATATGGTCATACAACAAAGCAGATGGAACCTTTTATTCTATCAAGATCTTATCCTTGGGCCGTTGTTCTCAAAATAATATCTAAATAGTTATCTTTAATCTGTTATTGCATATATTGAAAATAGATTGAATTATGACCATATCTTGTATATCAAATTTATTTTTGTATATAAGGATAATAAAAACATCTTTGAAAGAACTTAGCAACATGTGAAGGATAGAACCGAATGTTTTGATGATTATTCTTCATTTAGAAAGAAGAATGCAAAATACTGCTTATTAAAAATGGATTAAATCGTTTGTTATAAATATAACAATGAGTAAAGTCTAAATCTAAGAGCGCCTACTTACTTTATATATTTTTATAGGTGTATTTACAAAATTATTGCTAGTTAAAATATTAATGAGTAGTGTAAGCGAGATAATGTCTTTTCGGGAACCATATACTATTTCTGCATTTTCCAATAAAACTGCAATAGATGCTGCATCAATTATAACGACGAAAAGAATAAGTTCTATAATTGTTATCGATAAAGAAAATCGTCCATTAGGAATTATTACTGAGAGAGACTTGGTTGAACGAGTTTGTTTAGCTAATTTAAATGCTAAAGATGTTCTAATTGAAGATATTATGTCTTCTCCATTAATTACAATAATGGCTTATGATTCTGTTGATACTGCTTCAAGAGTAATGGTTTCAAATAAGATTAAAAGGCTTCCTGTATTAGAGGCAGATAGTAGAATAGTTGGCGTTATAAGCGTTACTGATATAACTAAACATCTATCTAAAATATTGTTAAATGATTATAATAGGCATAGATCTTTAAAAAAAATATTAGAGATGAATGATGTTTTTAATTGATAAATCAAAGACTCAATAATATTTCTCTGTAGTTACTATTGTTTTTTGCTATTTATGAGTTAGACGAACAAAATTAATTCAAATATTTTAGATATTAGTTCTCCAAATCCATGTATATACATAACAACGTCATATTTGGGTTCTCCAAAGTTAAAGAAATCCATAGATTTACGATTTCAATATATTTTCGGATACATCAAGAAAAAAGGAATCTGATAATACTCTTTTGAGGAACATTATTTAAATGACAATAAATACAAAGATAGAACTTATTTAATGAATACCTTCTATAAAGAAAAAGTAAATGTAAAGTAAAGTTGGTAACTAATTGGTTAAATTCATTCGAAGATTTCCATGACAAGGAAAACCTTAATTGAACATTACTCATTCATAGGTATTCAAAATCAAATACATCTACAAAGTTTTCGAGTAATGTCGCGTTTTTATAAAAATGGTGATCATGTTTTCTGCCAGTCTATTTTCAATCTTTTGATATCTCTGCAACCTATTCGCTTTTTTGAATATTTTTTAAATTGGTAGGGAAATCTTATAAATATTTCTATCTGTTTTTATTATCGAATGATTACTGGTCTGTGACCATGTGTTGTAAACTTGATACAATAAATTATGAAGATGTATATGTATCTTTTTATATTCTGTTTAAAATATAATTTTATATTGTATTTAGTAGATCCATTTGCTCTGTTGTATAACTAATTTTTATTAACCAATTTCCATTTCTCTTATACTATTCTTCTAACATGTTACAACGATACCTTGATCATAATTTCTTACCACATTTTAAAACCAGGTAATAGATACATATTCTGAAAACATTCTTTTGAGTGAAGAGAAGAAGGCTGCTACTGCTACTGCTACTTCTTCTTCTTCTGTCATCCATCTATGTCCATACTTTCTTCCTCTTCCTATAGTTCAACAAATCCTTTATCTGAATCTTATTACTTCTTTATTCCTTAACTTGTTATTTCTGGACGAAACAATCAAATCTTGCCTTATCTTTATTCCTAGAGTAATCTCTTATTCTCCAGATATTGAAAACTCATTTGTATCATGGGCTCCATCGACTAAAACAGTTCTTATCTTTATTATATGCGGTTTGACCTTAATCTTGATTAATCAGTTTCTTT
>JAICXY010000096.1 GCA_025934495.1 Candidatus Nitrosocosmicus sp. | reverse complement strand
TGCTCACGACTCTGGTGCTGCAGCTGCAGGAGCAGGGAAAGCTCAGCCTCAACGACACCCTGTCGAAGTGGTTCCCGCAGTACCCCAACGCCGACAAGGTGACGCTGCGAATGCTCTCGAGCGTCACCTCCGGCTACCCCGACTACATCCAGGAGAACCCGCCCTTCCAGGTGGCGCTGCTCGCGGAGCCGTTCCGCCACTGGACGGACGACGAGCTGCTGCAGTACGCGTTCGCGCAGCCGATCGTCTGCGACCCGGGCGCGTGCTTCCACTACGCGCACACCAACTTCATCATCCTCGGTAACGTTGTCGAGAAGATCACCGGGAAGTCGATCACCGAGCTCTTGCAGCAGAAGTTCCTCGGTCCGCTCGGGCTCACCGAAACGAATATCACTAAGCTCCCGGCCGTCCCTTCACCCGCACTCCACGCGTACACGTCGGAGCGTGGTGTCTACGAGGAGTCGACGGGATGGAGCCCGTCGTGGGGCCTCGGCGACGGACTCATCATGACGTCGACGCTGCGCGACATGACCACGCTCATCAAGGCGGTCGGCACCGGCAAGCTGCTCTCGAAGGAGTCAGCGAGCGAGCAGGTCGAGAATCTGTCGAAGGGCCTGCCGGGTGCGCCTGGGCAGATCAGCTACGGACTCGGGATCGCCGTCAACAATGGGTGGGTGTTGCAGAACCCGGTCTTCAACGGATACGAGGGGATTGCCGCGTACCTGCCGTCGCAGCAGCTCTCGATCGTGATCGACAACACGCACGGCCCGAACGCCGTGGAGGGCACGAGCATCGCCACCGACATCTTCAAGGCGCTTGCCGCGTACCTGACCCCTACTAATGCCCAAACATTACTACCAAATACTTGATAGGTATGTTAGTATCTGAAGATATAGAATTGCCGGTAGGGTTACTGCTGGCGCTGGTTTGACTTGGAGGAGATGTATTTGATGAAAAAAGTGGTATGGCAGATATGGCTGATGGTGAAAGCCAACCACTTGTTAGAACTAGTATTAATAATAGTGAGAAAAAACTTTGAATTGACTTCTTAAACATGAATATTGTTTAACAACTTCACCTTTATCTAAAGTTTTAATATTTCTATATCAATAGATTTTATTATTGATTTAGAATATCATCAACTTTTGGACTCGGGTGAAAATCCAAACGGTTTCCACCGAACCCGATATCTATATTAGTAACAGTTTTAGTGCATAATTTAATTAATAATTTTGTGAGGTATTTCGGCTAAAGAGAAGTTATAGTAGTGTATATTGTAATTTATTAAAGCCCGATCTCTTGTTTCTCTGATGTTCTATGTGTTGGAGGCGATATCACTCAGGAACGTTTTACACCTTATATTTTGATGCTAAAAATAATTGAAAATTTAAATAGTCATTTAATGTGAATAGTCTCGATCTGCATAGGTGTTTTACATTTTTTGGTTTGTTAAATGATTCTCCTATTCTTCTTTCTAGTATTTTTAATGATACGATATTAAATAATAGAATTCATTTAAGAGCTGACACAATCGATTCATTGATTTTTGTGTTCTATTATTTTAATTGAGGGATTATAATTCCATAAAAACAATAGATATAAATTGTGGATTATTTTTATTCATCTCCAATATTATTGGCAGCAGAATAGATAATTATATCAAAAATAAATCCTTTTGTAGGCTAGATGTATTAGCACCTTTAACTGCCAGACTTAAAAGAATCAAAGATCAGTTTGAATAAAGAAACCATGTAACTAAATGATGCTCTTTGTATTTACTTAATTTTTAATAATACCTCAACATTTCATATATTAATAAAACTTATTATTTAATGACAAAATTATTACAGTATATTTGATTATCTGGGGTGACATTCTGCTATAGAGCCTTTTGCAAAAGAAAAGATACAGATCATCCATGGTACAGAAAATGTGATAAAATTAGTTCTAGATAAATTATTATTAATCTACAAAAAATTTGATATATATATAGACATTCCAACTATGGTTATAGTTACATCAAATGAGTTTTTACTAAGTGAATACTATAAAGTAAAAGAGAGAGGAGTAAAGATACAGATCATCACAGAAATTACCTCTGAGAGTTTGCCATATTTAAAGAAGTTGATTCCAATTGCACAAGAAATACGACACATTAGTGGATTGTTTGGGTCTTTTGGAATTAGTGAGAATGATTATATAAGTACTGATATCTCTCCAATCGACTCACAATCTCAAAGAGCAATACATTGTAATTTGAAAGTATTTATTCATCAACAGCAATATTTTTATAATGTCTTATGGGAAAAGGCAATTCCAATAGAACAAAAAATAATTGAAATTGAAAAAGGAATACAACCAGAAAAGATTGAAACCATTATAAACTCATCTAAAATAGAAACTACATATATCCACCTTTTACAAACAGCTAAAAATGAAATATTACTAATACTTCCTACCTTCAATTCAATGCAACGTCATCTACAAATAGGTGCATTTCAAATGTTAAAAGAAAATTTAAGTCGTCATCATAATTTGACGATTAGGATTCTTTCTCCTTTTTTACCTTCGGCACCAATATCCTTATCAATGTCAAATAAAACACTAAAAGAAAAAATATTCAAAGAACTTGGATCAGAAGACAATAGGAAATATATAAATAATATTTTCATTAGGAATATAGACTCTTTTTTATCGACTAAATCGACTATACTTGTAGTAGATAGAAAAGAATCTCTAGTGATAGAAGTAAAAGATGATTTAAATGAAGAATTTTTAGATTCTATAGGATTTGGTACGTATTCTAATAGTGCAGCTACCGTACTATCTTATATATCCATTTTCGAAAGTTTTTGGTCGCAGTCGGAAGTATTTGAAAAATCAAAAAGGTCTGAAGAATTACAAAAACAGTTTATCAGCATCGCATCTCATGAACTACGCAATCCAATTCAACCCATAATTGGTCTGACGGAGATTCTTAGAAACAAAGCAACCGATAAGGAGCAACAAGAATTAATGGAGATTGTAATTAATAATGCAAAAAAATTAAAACAAATTACAGAAGATGTCTTGGACATTACAAGAATAGAAAGTCAATCTCTACGGTTACATAAAGAATATTTTGATCTAAATGAAATGGTACAAAGTATAATTTCAGAATTTATAATTCATAGTAAAGAAAGATATCAACAGCAACAACAGTTCAAAGATAGTCTAAATATAGAATCAGTATCTAAAGAGGATATTTTTATATATGCAGATAAAAGTAGAATTAACCAAGTAATTTCTAATCTCTTAAATAATGCCATTAAATTTACAAATGGAGAAGAGGAAGAAGAAAATAGAGACAATAGAATAACTATCTCGATAGAAAAGAAAGATAATCTTGTTGTTGTCGGTATTAAAGATAATGGTAAAGGGATAGACCATGAAATATTTCCGAGGTTATTTGAAAAGTTTGTTACTAAATCAAAAATTGGAGGTACCGGCTTAGGATTATTCATATCAAAAAGTATTGTTGAAGCTCACGGTGGTAGGATATGGGCTAAAAATAATTATGATGGCAAAGGCTCTACATTTGGTTTTAGTTTACCACTTGAAATGTAGAGCGGGATATAATATCATTTAATATTTATCACAATGTTTGCGACCAAACAGTCATTTCTTATTTTAAAGAACTAATCTATTAATGGAAATAGAAACAAATTTGTAGTTGTTCCCACCGAACCCGATATCTATATTAGTAACAGTTTTAGTGTATAATTGACTAGTAATTTATTATCAATAAGTTATCTATTATTCATTTAATTAATATTCTTTATTTTAATCCTGTTGTATTTGAAATATTGAATTGTTGATACTTTTCTTAAATTTAAGAACCTATCCCCAAAATTATCTTTCTATAAATGATAATACAACAAGAGAACTGTACTAATCCAAGATAATTTTCTGCCTTCTTCTCATACCTAGTGAACAGTTTCCTGAACATATTATGCCATGAATTCGTTCGCTCTACAACCCACCTTTTTGCAGAGTATTTTTTACGATTTGAGCAGCGTTGTGTTATAACCTTGATCTCTTCTTCCTCTGTTTCATCTCTTTTTCTTTTATTGGGAATATGCAGTACATATCCTCGTTTGATTAGTTCTTGTTCTTCAAGTTCGGAATTATATGCTTTATCAAGACATAGATGTTGAAGTTTTCTTCTTCCTCCTGTTTTTTTAGTTTTAAATGATGGTATTTTTATAACCGCGTTATCAACCACATCTGTTACAAGTTTGATATCATGAGTATTAGCAGATGATATTACAACAGATAAAGGAATTCCATTTTTATCTGTTAAAATATGTCTTTTTGTTCCCAGTTTGCTTCTATCAGTAGGATTATTTCCGGTCATCGCCCCCCTAAAGGCGACTTTATAGATATACTATCGATGGACTACCAGGTGCAGTTAATACCAATACAGTCATCATAGATTTTCAGTAATCTGATCTATCCCTTTTTAAATATATAAAGCCTATTCCATTGCTGGAATCTATGATGACAGGTATATAGAACCCGATCCGTATTCTTTAGATAACATCTTCCACTGATATCCTAATGTTCTCAGTACATAGAGATTTCTCTTGAAGCCTTAGCCGCACCTACATTCCTAGCTTCAGGAGGACACATAAGTATCTAAGATTTGAAAAGGTGTACGAACTTTAGATCCTTTATTTTAGATGTCTCTGACCCGCCGGTGTTAATGATGATAATTTCATAATCAAATGAAGATATAGTATCAATTATATTAAAAACAGTATCTTGTAGATATTGCCTTTCATTTAGTGAAGGAATAATTATGCTAATTGCTTTTACCATTTCTCATCAAAATAACAATACGGAGTTCGAGAAGTTTAGTCACTTAAGTCAATGATAGAGTGATTGTAAAATTATACGTGGAGCAAATGTACGTTTGCTATATGGATGCAACCAATTGTGGTCTTCGTTCAGGTAATTGTTTTGATCGTTAGTTGGAAACGATACATGCTTCAGGAAGACTTTTTGTACCATAGTCTGTTCAAGAGGCCAAGCCATCTCACTTCCAGTATACTTTCACTGTTAAACTTGTTGTATTTGATAAAGAAGTACGCGTAGCCTCCCATGTGCCATCCAATCCCAGGCCATTGAAATCAGTATATGTTATGTTAGAATCAGTCATAGCGACATCTTTTTTTACGTTCTGATTGCCATCTTGGTGCGTTAGATTGTAATCTACCAATACATTATTAATAATAGAATCATTCTTTACACCCGTAACTTTAGCGCCAGCTGGAGGAGAAATAACAGATCCTGTGTATTTGGTTTTATCCGATGACGCGGAATTCCACATAATTATGTCAACTGGATTAGGTGTTGGCGGTGGTGTTGGCGGTGGCGGTGGTGTTGGTGTTGGTGAATCTGATGCGGATGGATACAATGCATTAAGTGCACCATCAATTCCCCTTGCAAAAACAACTGGACTAAAAAATGAATCGTAGCTAAAAACTGCAACTGGATTATAAAGGATGCCTCCGACTAAAGACTCCCAGCCAGACCAGTTACCATGTTGCTTACTTTGTGCTATGTGATAAAGATGGTTATCATTTCCTCTTACAAATGCTTCCAGTCCATGGTAAGCATTTTTGACAACAGATATGTTGCTAGTTAAAATACCACCTAAAGACTCCCAGCCCGACCAATCAGATGGATGACCCGTCCAACTATTGTTCCAATTATGATAAAGTGCATTATCAGTACCCCTTACAAATACTTCTACCGTACCATCATCATTAAAAGCTGCTGCAGGATCTGAAGTTATTGCGCCGCCTAAATATACCCAGTTCCAGTCACCCATATATTAGGTAATTATTCTCATGCTTTTAACCTTTACAAAACTGAAACCCCAGAGTATATCGAGTTCAACTGCATTGATTTTAAAAATCATGTTTTTTCTGCTCTTTTTAACTGTCTTAGAGATTTTACTCTCTTTAGTATTATTATATGATTACCAAAAAATTCTGAATTTATATCGTTATACTCATTAGAAAAATTATCTGATAAAGCCACGATTATACATATTAATAAGCTTCCTTGATATATTTACTTTTTCTATTACTGTTAAAATATATAGGAAATAGATTTTCAAAAATAGTAAAATAATATTGGTTGATATATTTTTTGTAATCATAATATAGTTATGAATTATGAATATCAATCGGAGTATATCTGTTTTAGTAAAGAGGATTTAACCACTTGTGCAATGAAAGGATGTATAAAATAAACTGTTGTAATAGCCTAATAGATATAGATTGGTTTTATAAAATTAATAAAGATGGATTATGTGTTATAGAGGATTTGCATATGATAATAGATGATTCTAATATGCCAAGAGATGTAAAAAAGCAAATACAGAAGATGTTTCCTAATTTAAAATCATAATTCTAATCTATTATCAGTTTATAGTATTCTTTGTATTAAATTTTCGTAATGATATAACAACATCATTTCCAAAAATATGAATAGAATTTTTGTCACTTGTTCAAACAAAAAAGACCATGAATAGATAGAATAATATAGTTAATCGGAATTAGTCTTATTTTGAAATATATTCTAAAATAGTATAATAAAGATAATTACCAATATTATTTTATTTTTGAATTGGAAAGTTTGAACAATACCGTAATTCTGCTTCTATCATAGATTGACTTAATTTAGGAAGTTATCAATGAATGAAACATATTAAGAGTTAGCATTGAAAGATAAGAAATTTACGACACAATATTTTTTAAATGTTATGTATTAATATCTTCAATTTCCTTCTAATATTCTACTTGCTCTGTTCCACACCTAATGCAAAACTTGGATCTCAAATTAAGTTTTGAACCCCACTCGATACAAAATTTTGATTCTGTGATCTCACTTGGTTTGTTTGAAGCAGTTGTTATTGGTTCTATTATCGTATTGATTAGTTTAGATAAAGAGGTCACGGTTGAATTTCCCACCTTTGCCACTCCACTTCTTTAAGATAAAGCATTATCCTTGGAATAGTCTCCTTTCCCATAGGATCATCTATCTCTTGGCATAAACATAAAACAATTCTTTTAGCATTAAATGGGATGTAGAATAGCCGAGGGAATGAGTAGGCATATATTCTCCAACTGCAGATCTACTATCAAATGCTTTCATCCCTAAAGTATATTATAATACCTTATCCAGTTGATAACTTTTAATTGAATCAAATATTTCTATGAAAATATAAGAAGATGATGGGCTCTTAAGAGTTTTCTAAAACATTTTCAATCTTGACTATTTTTTCTCAAGACAACTTTTCAATAATTTATGTTAAATTGAACTTGAAAGTGGATAAAAATGAATAAATCATTTATCTTATCATTACAATATAGATTGTTAAAATAAAATATCTATCCTTAAGTTAACAGAGCCCTTGTTTATATCAATCATAAAACTTGATTCCTTTTTTACGTATGAAAGTTTTTGTTAATATGGTATAGTCTGATAATATTTGTCTTATCGAATCATCGATTCGTAAAAACCTCGATTGATTGGATATGTCTATATCGGTACAATACCCAAAAGAAGAGGTTAAACCCAGTTCTGTTATTCAAATAATTCCATAATTAGGTCATGGTATACTTGTTGATGAGATAAATAATCAATATATACAAGAGATACAAAACTGGAATTAATTTCCCATAATATATCTATAGTGGATTTCGAATATAAGGAAGGACGTAAGGAAGAACGTAAAGGAAGAACGTAAAATAGATTCACCGGATTTGAGGAAGTATTAATCGAAAACATTATCACTATTCAACGCTTTTGAATATACTGATATCTTTATTAATAGATCGTCTCCAGATTGTACATATATAGAGATTATTTATATTTTAATCCATCAATCTGAATTTGTTGATCTATTAACATGGACATTAACAGTGCAGCATATAACCCCTAATCTGAAAGTCCATAAGTCTCTATAGATTCTTGATATTTGGAATAATTCTTACTCATGATTCCAAGCAATAGTTGTTTATCTTCACTCGGTAAACCATCAATAAATTAATTCCAGTTGTTGATTATTTTACTATATACTATCTTCTTTATGTAAAGCTAGATCGATGAAATCTAATAAGTCCAATTATAAACCTCCCTATATGCTGTTGGTTATCAACAAATCAGTGGATGTTATACTATGATTCATTTCAAATCCTCATACCCGGTCAATTACGTATTATCATTATGATGACTAGTAAGAGTTATGATAAAGGGATTGTATCCTGTCACGTAGCTACTAATGGTATATGCTCTTTGAGAACTTGTCATTCTTATTGTATCACCAATAGGAGGATTGTACACCTGATTCCAATATTAGAGTTGGAGGAAGTCTAGTGATCATATTCATAATTTTGGGTTTAATTGACATATATCAATAGCAATAGGTAAAATTTGAGTATATTAGCTTAAATGATTCTGATTTTAGAGTAGTCAAATAGAAAGGATATCCATATGCTGTCATGTTTATATTCAAGCCCTCACTCATGGCTGACAATTAAGAACTACAAAATATCCGCCACGCCTATCTATGTCTTAGTGGCCTCTAAATTTATTAGATGTAATTGTAGATAGAGTAATTATTATCAAGTTCATGGATTCCTTCATCTATATATGCCACATGCTGTGACTGCGCAATGCATAAGATGTAGATATTCCCATGGTTGCCCTTTTTTAGGCGAATTAAATACGACCAATTATCTATTTAATCATAACACTCGAACCCGTATATCTCAAGGGACTTAATCCCACCGAACCCGATATCCTAATTAGTAACGGTTATAGTGACTATTTGAAATTTGACTTATCCTTCTAACTTTCGCTTTCTTTTCTAAATGCATCTAATATATCTAACTGCAGTGTCGATAGAAAAATACGACAAAGTTGGCGACACATCTGTTGATATAATTATAGTCCAAAATGATGAGACTCCAAGATGTAAATTCAAATATCAAAATAAATTTCATTCCATTACCGATAAAATCAAATATAAAAGTATCAAGCATCATTTTTTTAAGTATCTGTTTTAATACTGTCCATTCGATTTTACTCGTCGATCTATTCATATATAATTTATGATATCTTTTTCGAAAAAGAATTACAAAAACCGTTTTAGAAAATATATAACCTGTTAATACAGTTAATGCCGAATTAGCAAAGTTATTTTTTGAGTAGATCTGCTGGGTGAATAACAATTACATTAGTAATAAGGTCTCTGATTAAATTGCAAAACTGTAAGTAATGCATCCATAGGAATTATGACATTAGCAGCTTGTTGAATGGCTTGTTGCTGAATTATTGGATTTGTAATAATATTTGATAATGGTATTAGGTGCGAATGAATTTTCTGATTCATTATCTTTTTGAAATTGTGTAGGGGGACATTCTGGAGGGAAGCAAGTCTTACCATAGTCTGGCTTTGGTTATTTTCTCGAGGCTTATTACATGAATTATTAGTTGAATTTGTAGAAGTTAAATGGCATATTATGATTCATGTACAATCTCCTTTGAATAGGTTACAACAATCTGGTATCATTCAACTTTAGATTAATCATAAACAATATGAAATTTACAAATTCCTTTTATGCCATTTCTATTTCTATTGTAACCATCGGGACATCTTAATCCTTTTGTATAATTATTCATATGTACATGACACAGGTTTACCGGACGGTTTTATATGTAGATGAATCACATTCAAAAACCAACACCCATTCTCCATGCTGCCGATTGTATTATAATCAGTTGACAACACATATGATTGCATAGAGGGCAGTTACCATTTACTGAATTACAGAATGATTGTGCTATATTACCTTCCAAAGAACAAGACTATTCTCGAAGTCATCCAGAACGATCAGATATGATCAAAGACAACTACATACTAAATCAATCTACCACTAGATTAGCGAGACTAGAGGAGGAAGACAACTATCTTCTTTTTATTTCTTTTAATTTGGATGGAGTTAAGCCTTTTAACAGTATATACAGTAGCATCATCTCCATATTATCCAAAGTTTAAATACAAAGCATCACACCCGCAATATAGAAATTTGAATAGAACTAAAAGTTTGAAGTTATCACTTGGGTTATTATTAATAGGTGTACTCGCACTATATTGTTTATCTGCTAGTATTTTCAAACAGCAAGACTCTGCTTTTGCTCAACCATATATCCAGACAATAAAATATAGAAACCTCGTAATAGACTTGGGTAATGGCGTAAAGACTAAAGCTCAGCTAACTCTTCCTGCCGTTGGAAACGGACCGTTTCCAGGTGTTCTTCTTGTTCCGGGGTCTGGTGCAACAGACATGAATGAGCATGTAGGCAAGAATGCTGCACCATTTTTACAAATATCTCAATATCTCTCGGAAAGAGGATTTGCAGTACTAAAATATGACAAGAGGGGTATAGGTGAAAATGGTACTGTTTTAGACAAGAATGTATGGGGAAATACAACATTTACAAATCTAAAACAGGATGCAGAGAAGGCTTTAGCAGTATTGATAAAACAGCCAGAAGTTGATCAAAGCAAAATAACAATAATTGGACATAGCGAAGGTACCATCATAGTACCCAGAATTGCAATTGAGGACAATGCAACAAAGATAAAGAATATGGTATTAATGGGCGCAATAGCTCAGAACTTCCTTAATATAGAATATTATCAATCTATACCTGAGCCATTACAGTATGCCATGCAGGTCCTCGATAAAAACCATACTGGATTTATATCAATACAGCAAATAACAAAGACACCTATATTGTTATTGAATTTGCAAGTGCCAAAATCATTCTTACATGATCTATCCTTACATCCTAACAATACAACAGCCATATACAATGCCATAGCAAAAGAATTTGGTACCAATGATTCTATAAGCATTGATAAACAACTTAAGCCTGCATTGATAGAGTATTATAACAATCAAACATCTTTTAACCCGCTTCAATGCGACAAAATACAGGGACCAGTAGTTAGTATGAGTGAAGGATGTCCTATTTGGCTTAAATCACATTATGCTTTGGAGCCTACTTTGAATATAATTGGTAATGTTCCTTCAACAACTAGTATTCTAATACTACAGGGTCAAAATGATTCACAGACTCCAGTTCAACAGGCATTTCTATTACAGCAAGCACTCACAGATAAAAAACATCCAGATCACACATTGATAACATATCCAAATCTCGGTCATGTGTTTTATCCCTCATCTGAATGGCTGACCTCTCCAGGACCTATACAATCATATGTCTTGTCAGATCTTTACGCATGGCTTGAAAATCATTCAGGTCTTTCACATTCCTTTGTTACTACTACTGCTACTACCTCCACTGTGGGTGAAGGAAATAACAGTTCATTAAATAAGAATACCTCTACTGATTGATAAGTGGATCTAAATTTATATTTTGCATTGTCTCTTTATTTGATATATTTCTTACGCTCTATTGGAAAATTGAACAATAATAGTTGTAAATGATTTAAGCGATCAGTCTTATTTATGAAGATAAAAATCCTCTAATACTTTTTTATCAACCCATGTAGAAATCCAAACGGTTTCCACCGAACCCGATATCTATATTAGTAACATTTTTAGTGGATAATCTTTTAATATATGCTCATTAAAACGGCTTTAATGATTAAAAACTTATCAACTATTTTTTCACACAATCTGTCTCTTCTATGCGATAATCATATTCGTTTTAAATTCAAGTATATGACTTTGGTGTTTTTATTTGTAGGGTTATCTACAACATTTTTAATATCTGTATCTTCTCCCACTTTGGTTTACTCTCTTTCTAATTTGACATATAATAATACTGCCAAAACTGTTTTGACAAATCAATCATCATCAGCAGCAGGGCTTAATTTTAAGCAGATACCACCTAAAGTTACAAATTTTATTTTAAATAGTGTAATTAACAAATCCAAAGCAGCTTTAGTTGTAGGTTTGATAGATCCAAATGGTACAAAGGTATACAGTTTTGGAAATATATCAAAAGAAAACAATATACCAGTTAATGCGAGTACCATTTTTAATATAGGCTCCATCACAAAGACCTTTACAACTTTACTTTTAGCAGATATGGTAAAACAAGGATTAGTTAATTTAAATGATCCAATTGAAAAATATCTTCCATCAAATGTGAAGGTGCCTCAATTTAAAGGGCAGAAAATAACGCTTGAAGATTTGGCAACCCATACATCGGGTCTTCCTGAATGGCCTTCCAACATTTGGCTCAACAATAATGCTGGTACTTTTAATCCAAATTATAACGCAACTTTATTATATCAAGCATTATCAAATACTACTTTAAGTAGAGCACCTGGCTCACAGTTTCAATATTCAAGTTTTGGACTGGGATTGCTGGGTCATTTGCTATCAGTTAAAGCAGGTGTTCCCTACGAACAGCTGGTTAAAGACAGGATCTTGGATGTTCTGGGTATGAATGATACAACAATAACGCTTTCA
>JAICXY010000052.1 GCA_025934495.1 Candidatus Nitrosocosmicus sp. | reverse complement strand
CAATCTAACACTGGAAGCAACACTGCTGGTCAAACAGCTGGTGGAGGAACAGGTAAACATGGTAGCGGCGGTGTCAACTCTGCAAACCAAGGTATAGGACAATCCCAATCAAATCAACAAAGTGCACAATGTGTAACTTCTGGAGATTTGGATTCCTCCTGCAACAATACAAGCAATCAAGAACAATCTAACACTGGAAGCAACACTGCTGGTCAAACAGCTGGTGGAGGAACAGGTAAACATGGTAGCGGCGGCGTCAACTCTGCAAACCAAGGTATAGGACAATCCCAATCAAATCAACAAAGTGCACAATGTGTTGCCGCTGGTTCATTAGGTAACTCATGTAAAGGAAATCCCAATGCAACATGCGTGTCTGGAAAAGATAAAATTGTTTCATGTACCCCTGAGGAATTCCAAAAACTAATTAACAGCGGAAAAACTTTAACAGCTAACTTGTCCAATCAACATTAATTTTTTTCCTTTTACAACAATTATTTTTTTCCAATGTTAAAAAAAGATTTTATTGAAACTTATCATAAACAATTGGATTTTCTTTATGATGAGAAAATCTTAAACGAAGAAAAACTTTATCATTTTAAAAAAAGAGGGGTCCAATTTTTTGATACTGATAAAGATCTAAATTGTTATCATTTATCTGAAATCCTTCCATATATTGTAATAGGTGCATCAAATGATTATGTCGATAAAATGAAGGTCCCTTATCAAGCTACTAGCTTTATCGCCGGAGAAGTCTATTCTCAAAATAGTGGAATATATGCTTACAAAATAATCGGAAAACAAGGTGGGGGCGTCCAATTACTAACTGGAGGAACAAGAAAATTAGGCGATAATATTTTTGCTTCTTTGCATCGTATTCTTGTTGGAAATCGAGCGATTATGGTGACAATAAATAATATGATTGAAAATCGTGACCAAATTTGGTCATGGGAATTCTTTGGAAAACACCTTTTGGATAAAAATGTTCTTATTTATGACGATCTTTTGAATTTATCAAATAAATTTGTAGATAAAAGTAAATTTCATTTTATTATATCTGTTAGAACATTTGAAAGTATTAACAAATTAAATTTTGTTGAACTATATAATAATAATAAAATTGCAATGTTAAATCCTGAAAATAATATCAAAGTTGTCATTATTACAACACTACAAATTTATAATTTTCTTTCAAAATTTGTTAAAGAGTCGTCTTTAATTTCCTATATAATTACCGGTGAGAATTTTGAAATGCAAACAGGACTAGAAATTTTAAGAAAAGAATTTGATATTAAATATTTGTTAAATGATGGAGGACGAATAATGTCAAATTCTATAAGAGATTTTGGCATACTGAGTGAAGAACGCATTACATTGGAACCATTTAATTCTGCAACTCTTGATTATAATATTAATAGTAATTGTATTTTAGGAAAAAAGAACACCGGCCTTGATAAATCTGAAATTAGCCAATCTATATTATTAGATTCTCACTCTGTAGATGATGAAAAGTTGAATGTTTATATTTATCCTATGGATGAAAACAAAATTTTTTAATTTTCTTTTTGCCTTTTTTTAATTTCTCTATTTTTTAATCTTGTTTGCATTCTATTTTCACCTTCTAAAAATCTTTCCTCTTCTTCTATATTTTGTAAAATTAATTTAGGAACTTCAATAGGTTTTCCTTTTTCATCTAATGCTACTAGGGTGACATATGCAGTGCCTGTTAGCACTTTTTGCGATTTATTCAAATCTTCAGCTTCAATATTAACTTCTACTTCCATGGAACTTCTTTTTACATAATTTATTCTAGCTTTTAGTATCAATGCATTTCCTATATATACTGGTTTTGCAAATGTCATGCTGTCCATACTTGCTGTAACAATATTTGCATGGCCTGCATGCCTTTTTGCTACCAATCCTGCGATTAAATCTACATGTTTTAAAATTATTCCACCAAAAACATTGCCTAGGGGATTTGCATCCGAGGGTAGCATAACTAAAGTAGTTTCACCTTCTGATTCTCTTATTGTTTTTCCTGTTTTGCTATTTTGAATTTCTGTTGTATTATTTGTATTTACCATGTATAATAAATCAAACTGTTATTGGATGTAATTATCCTTTTTTTATGTGAATAAAGAATTTTATTTTATTTTATTTTACGGTTCAATAATGATATTGTTTTTTATTTGTTTACCAAATTAAATTATCTAATATTTTTTATATATAACAGTAAAATCAATAGAGAACAGAATTGTGGTTAATTTTTTATGCTATATTGTTTCTTTTATTATTTTTATTCTAGTTTTGTTTATTTATCTGCTCTGCCTCTATCATATATTTTATGCTTAAATTTTACAATTATGCTTTTTTATTGTAAAGTTAGGAAATAGGTATAGTAATTAGATGTTTAAGATTTTATATAATTTAGGTTCTGTTCACTCCGTGGGTGTTGAAAATGGGTGTTTAAGTTTGGGTGGTAGAATCAACTCGTAAAATTTTTTTACATTCGCTTATTAACTTATCATCTATAATTTTTGTTTCATCAAATACCTGTAATAAATCATTATTGATTCCAAGTTTATCAGAATAATATAATTCTGTTATTATACCTGCATCTTTTGCAGCCTGTACAGCATATACAAAATCACTGTCCCCAGCGATAATTATTGCCTTATCTATTTTTCCACCCCTACTCATTGTTACCAAATCTATTGATAACATTACATCTACACCTTTTTGTCTATACACACCATCAATTTTCTGTAGCTTTCCCAGCTTTACTTCAAAACGAGGGTAACTTATTAATTTTTTAATAAATTTGTCTGTTTTACTATACGTAGATTTTTCTTCGTCTGTAGGCGGATTACTTTGATAAGGATAACAAGTATAATAATAGGTTCTAATTCGTTCAGTGTCTTGACATATCTTATTTGAAAATTTTAAAAAATCTATCCATGGACCTACCTTTTGTATGTGATGAGCATAGCCTCCATCTATCAAAACAATACTTTTAAGCGTGTTAAGGTTTTAATAATCTATAATAAAAACATTAATCTACCGTCTTTTTAAAACGGTAGTGTTCATAACAAACTAGCGTCTACTAAACGCTAGAGACCATAACGTACTTATATGTGCATAACCATAATATAAATCTTGGCATTGAGTTTAGAATGTAGTTACTTTTTCTTTATGACTACAACTCTATTATCGTTCTGAGTTTCCATATGCCATTCAACCTCATCTCTTTCTTTTAACTTTAAAAACTCAACGATAGATTCAGGTATAGTACTTTTTAAAGACTTGGTTCCTTTCTTTGCCGACGCTACTTTCGTTGTAACTCCCATAATAAGTAAACTAATCGACCGATACATATATATACATATCTCTTTTATCATATATCGACCGATAAATATGACGACATGTAATATTGATTTCCGTAAAAATGATGGGATATTAATACTAAAACAAGGTAGTAACATCATTGCTAACGGAGAGAATAGTTATATTGTTAAATCTCAAACCTTTCCCGATAAAAAATACACCGTTGAATTATTGGAAAATGTATGGGTTTGTTCATGTCCAGATTTTGAATACCGTAAAATAGAATCCTGTAAACATATTCATGCGGTCAAACTATTTATAGAACAACAGCAACAGAAACCTCAAATCTTTTCAGAGGATGCTATCAAGTGTGACCAATGTGGTTCTATAAAAGTTATGAGATATGGTAGTTATAAAAATAAACAAGTCTACAAGTGTAAGGACTGTCAACATAAATTCAAAGAACAATCCTTATTGAAAGGTATAAAGTTTAATCCTGAAATAGTTACATTTGCTCTTGACCTCTATTTCTCAGGATTATCATTAAGAAAGGTAGCTAGAAACTTGAATGACCACTTTAGTTTGGATATGAGTTTTTCCACAATCTATTCATGGATTCAGAAATATATTCCAAGAATATCTGAGCATGTTAACTCATTGATTCCACAGCTATCAAACCAATGGCACGTTGACGAACTGTTCGTAAAGATGAAAGATGGAGAAACAAGGAAGGGTCATACAGGAATAGCATATCTCTGGAATGTTATGGATAGAGAATCAAGATTCCTAATAGCTTCCAAGTTATCGGAAAAGAGGGATATCAATGGAGCGGTACAGGCATTTAATGAAGCCATTAAGAACAGTCATGGTAATAAACCAGAAGTAGTCTACACTGACGCTTTAAGAGCATATAGAGAAGGTGTTAGAACACTTGGAGACAAAGTAGAACATATCGCTAAATGTGGAATTAATAAACCTCATGCTAACAACAATAGAGTTGAAAGGCTGAATGGAACTTTGAGAGAAAGGGTTAAAGTCCAAAGAGGATGGAAATCTAATGAGTCGGCAATAGCAGAAGGTCAAAGAATCTACTATAACTTTGTCAAACCACACCAAGCACTTGAAGGTAAGACACCAGCCGAGCAGGCAGGGATAGAAACTAAAGGAAAGGATAAATGGAAGAATTTGTTTAAAAAAGATTAACTAAAAAGGTAGTCCAAAAGATTCTTTTATTGATTTACAAACTGTTGGACAACATTTTGCATTTGTAGTATAAATCTCTTTATCTATATCATTAGAAATGTAAGCCACACGAGTCTTAATTAAATCAATATGACCATTTAATGATAATTTATTTCGAGTAATATCAGAAAGTTTTTGTATAATATAGTTATTTTTTAATATATCATTTTTGAATATTCTTTCTATATTATCTACTTCGTTCTTATTTTCCCCTATTCCAATTTGTTTAGATTTAATCCATAGTTCATTCTGATTGTAATCGTTTCTTTGAAGAAATCGTTTTATATCTTCATCAATTCTTTGTTCAAGATTTTGAACATCTTTAAGTTCTTTAGTTTCTTGAAAAACGTGTTTCCAAGTTTCTAATGCAAGATCTTTAATTATATTCCTATCAATTTTAAAAATTGAACCATTTGAAGGTATTGGACTTGATATAGGTTTTCTAAAAGAAATATCTATGACATGTTCTATTATTTTGTTTAATTCATCTACCGTATAGTTATGGTCTATTAATTCTTTATATAATATATCAATCTTTTCTATTAAAGCAGGGTCATCTTTTTTTAGATGTTGTCTTGCATTTCTATATACCGTAGAATTGATAATGGATTCTATTTCTGTTTTGGTATCTCTAAAATCAAATTCTGTATTACTAGTGATTAAAGCTAAAGCGCGAAATACCGTATCATTTAATATTTGATAATGCTTTTCACGCCTAGTACTAAAAAAGGCGATGCCGTGACTAGTACTAAAATAATTGTAGATATCGCTAAAATCACGTTTGCTATCATAAGTGTTATATTTGTTATATTTTGAACTAAATCGGTCATTATTTGACTTTAGATAATAGTCACTATAATTTATCTTCATTCACCACCCAAACTTAAACACCCATTTTCAACACCCACGGAGTGAACAGAACCCTAATTTGTATATTATTTTTAAAAAGTTCATCATTTCAAATACCTGTTATTGAGTTTATATTTCTCAATTTATTTAATTAGTATATGTATTCTTGTTTTAATACAAAGAATATTTTTATTAATTCAGCCAATTTGATGACTTTTAAAATAAAATCGTACATAATGAAAAATACTTTTCTACCGTTAACGTTGTCTTTTTTGTTACTTTTTATTCTGTTTTTTTTAACTTTATCTTTTAATTACAACTCTATTTATGTTTACGGACATACCTTATTTGGTAATAGTAATAATAATGGCATTCAAATTCAAACAAATGGAAAATACAAAGTGGGATTAGTTACAAGTCCTCCAACACTTGTGTTAAATAAAACTATCAATATACTTTTAACTGTTAACTCAACAACTGGTGATAAAATAATGGAGCTTCCAGCATATATATCTCTTCAAAAAGATGGTAAAATCGTAAACTCTCCAAATACTCTTATAATGATAGATGGAGGACATTATAATTTTAAAACTTTATTTCCTCAACCAGGAAAATACCTTTTATTTGTGAACTTGAAAGACATCTATTATACAAATTCTCTTATTAACTTTATTTTCGTGCTTGATGTGAATGTTCCTCTTACAGACCAATTTTACGGCTTGATAAAATCTTTTTTTATAAATTATTATTATATTTATATCCCTATTGCCATTTTGATTTCTGTTGTTTTCCTTAGATCTCATAAAAAAAACGAGCAGGAAAAAATAACATTAATAGTTCGGTGGTTGTACAAGAAACTACATAAGTAATAATTTTATAGAAGATTATAATGAAAAAATCACATAGCGCAACATTCTCGATATTTATAGCTTTTGCCCTTGTTTTTGGTGTGTTTTCTGTTAATGGAAACATATATGCACAAACTACTGCACCAACCGCTCCAGCTGCTGCACCAACCGCTCCAGCTGCTGCACCAATGAATATGGGTAATCAACCTACTACCGCTCCTGCTTCTTCTTCTGGTGGCAAAAACACTGTAACAAGAGATGCTGTAACTTTATTGCTTGAAGGTAAAACCTTGCCAAAGGGTGAATATATAGAACTGTATGATTCTACTCCATACAAGATAGTAACTGGCCATTTTGTTGCAAAAGTGCCTTGCAATTCTAAAAGTCAATCTAAAGTTGATTTATTGACAGGTGAAGCTCCTAACTTTAAGTCAAACCCTGCAGAACTCGTAACTCAGCTATCCACTCCAGGTAAACTATGTTTGTATCATGTAGATTTAACATCTGATAATACAAATACAATTACTGATGTAGCTATAAAGAACAATTCAACGGGCGACATTACTTTTCCACCAAGCAGCTCTGCTGGAGTAGGTGTTGACGTAATAGCTCCATTACCACCAGGCCAAGGTTAATTCAAACCAACATTTTTTTACTTTTTTTAAATCAGATTATCTTTGGTTCGATTAACTTGACGATTTTATAAAATTTTTTTCTCGAATTTTCAATAATTATGTTATTTGAACTGAAACTAAAATCAGGTAAATAATTATCGAATAACTACAAAATCCAAATTAAAAATAAATTGTTTTCGTTAAGATAACAGACACCTTTTGCTGCTTTGTTGCATGGTTCGAAAAATGGCTATTAAATCTATCTACACACCTTCTATCATGATAATGGTAATCTAATTTTCATAGTTTCCATTAATTCTATCAACAAAACATTGACAAATAACGACGATTAAATAATCATGCAAATAAGCAGAGCCCTGCTTGCCTATGTATACATAATTGATATTTCCGATTCGATTTCCGATATAACTGTTATAATCCAATGAACTTTATATAAAGCAAGTTTTAATCTCCAACAATATCTTCCAGGTTTAAAATATTGTTGAAATTAACTATATTTATCTATCTTCAAGAGAATAAATTGAAATTTAAAAAGTTAAAAATTTAAAAAAAATGTTAGTTTATTTTTGTTTTGATCTTTTATTAAAAGTTTTCACTATACTCCTTGGTATTACTTCTTCTACCCAATGGTTTTGTTATTCCTTTTAATCGTGAATGATATCTGCTATCGCCATCGCCACTGCCGTAGCCGCCGTCTCTATCTCTGTCTCTACCGTAGCCACCGCCGCCACTGCCGTAGCCGCCGTCTCTATCTCTGTCTCTACCGTAGCCACCGCCGCCACTACCGTAGCCACCGCCACCGCTATTTCTTGATCTATAATAGTCACCTCCGCCTGAATATCTATTTCGACCGTAGCCACCGCCGCCACTACCGTAGCCACCGCCACCGCTATTTCTTGATCTATAGCGATTGTTTCTGGGAGCTCCTATTGCATTCTTAAAGTCTACTTCTATTCCAAGTTCTGTATTTAGATTTTTCAGTGAATTTTGTGTTATGTTTTGAATTTTTCTCAAAGTGTACATATCATTTTGAGATACAAAGGAAAGAGACGTACCTTGGGCTCCAGCTCGTGCTGTTCTACCTATTCTATGGAAATATGTTTCAACATCATCTGGTAAATCATAATTTATGATGTGACTTACAGTTGTTATATCCAACCCTCTGGATGCAACATCTGTTGCTACCAATATGTTAAATTTTTTATTTCTAAATCTTGATAGTGTATTTTCTCTTTGTCTTTGGTTTAAATCTCCATGAATGCTTTCTACATAAAAGTTCTCATCTTTCAGTTTAAAAGTGAGTTCTCTGCATCGCTGCTTTGTGGCAGCAAAAACAATAACATGGGTATCTTTATTTGTCGATATAGGCTTTAGGGTATTGACTAGTTGTTTGAACTTATCTTTGTCATAAAGAAGTAAATATGATTGATTTATGTTCGTCTGTGAAATAGTTTTTTCGATATTGATTTGTTTCGGATCCTTCATGTATTCTTTAGCTAGTTGTATAATAGATTCGGGCATAGTTGCGGAAAAAAGGCAAATCTGCTTATCTGATTTAATATATGAAAGGATATCTTTAATATCTTCAATAAAACCCATATCAAGCATTCTATCTGCTTCATCAAGAACAACGAAATTAATTTTATTTAGTGAAATTGTTCCATGACTTATATGATCTAATAGTCTTCCTGGAGTTGCAACTACAATGTTGACTCCTCTGCTCAGTATTTTCTTTTGGATTTGAAAATTTTGGCCACCGTATATTGCAGTGGCTTTTATAGGACAATATTTTACAAATTGGTTGATTGTATCTGTAATTTGTACAGCTAATTCTCGTGTAGGTGCCAAAATCAATCCCTGTAAATAATTTTTAGGATCAATTTTACTTAAAAGCGGCAGCACAAAAGCTGCTGTTTTACCTGTTCCTGTATTCGATCTACCAATAACATCTTCTCCTTTTAAAATAAGGGGAATTATTGACTCTTGTATTGGAAATGGTTGTTCAATACCATTTTCCTTTAATGCTTTAACTATAAACTTTTCAATACCAAGTTCTTCAAAAGTACTCAATTAATTTTTTCAGCTCAGCTATATATTAATAAGTTTATACTATATAAAAAGCAATGCTTTAAAAGAACTCAAATTAAGGAAAAGATACGGTTTTCTTTATATCATTTATATAATGTGCCAAATAAGAAGATTGTGATAATTGGGCCAAGTATATATTTGCGTTCTCTACCTGAATTGACATTTCTTTAATAAATACCTTAGTTTACATCTTTTTTGTATCCGAATTGATGTTTTGTCAATAACTCAAACTTTCCAAAAAATTTATAGAAATTCATTCGAATAGTATTTTCGCATTTAAATGACTTTAATTTAATTATTTCCAAGATTAAAAACGATTTTCATAGTTATTCGACAAAGCAAAAATTGGGGTATTATTGTGTTGATGTGATTTAAAATTCTATTTAAAATTATAAATCTAAAAAAGTAATTTACCAAAAGATAATGATATATATTTCGTGTTTAACTTATTAATCAAAGTTGACTTACTAGGTTATGTGATTATGGTGGATTGTTAACATATCAGAAGGAAAAGAAATACTTGAAGAAGGATAATTATTTCTATTTATGTTAGCAATGACAATAGTGCTTTGTTTTTTTATCTAGTATGGCATATCTAATACTGATACCAATCAAGTACATGGATGCCTAAAACTGCAACATTCCTACGTTACAATTAAAAATATTATAGAATGACTATTCGGGGCTTTTAGATAGATAAGAACGTTTTTGTGATTGATTTTGGTATAGAAATTAGGAATGTATTAGAAAATATGTACAGAATTGGTTTTCTATTTGTATATATCATAAAGTTAAAATATGCCGAAAGTGTCTTCAAAAGGTGAACCTTATGATGGCCATGTAGTTTAACAATAAATTTGTCGTATAGCAAGTACGGTAAGATCAAAACTAGATATCTTTATCTGCATTTTGGTAAAATATAATGATACAAAAGCAAATACGAAACAGGTTTGTGTTTGTTTTCCATAAAGTATAGTATCTAGATAATAATGTGGATATAATATTACATCCAACTAATTAATGAATAAATCTTATGATTGTTTTGCTACTTAGTTTTGATAATGATAAATGGAGAATTCTCTAATACTATATATTTATCAAATTAATTACTTCAATACGCATAAATTCAAAATAATAGATTAAAAATAGTGGACTTTATAAATATAAAAAAGTATAAGATAAAGAAAATAACCACCAATATTTTCATACCGATTTTATTGGGTGCAATTATTTTGATAGGAAGTACAATATCTGTAGCAGGATATAACTTGAATGTACCAAAATCATTTGCAAAAGAAACGAGGATAACGTCTAGCTCTGGTTCAAATCCAGATCCTCAACAAAATTCCCCTATACATCATCATACATCTGTTCAATCTAGCTTAAATCCAAATCCAGATCCTCAACAAAATTCCCCTATACATCATAATACAGCAGCAGTAGGCCAATCTGTTGTTAGTATAGATCCAACTGCAATGTCAGTTCCTTTTAGCGGAGTTAATGGCATTAGCGGAGTTAGTACATTAGTATCAGCTGGAGGATCATCTGTTGGACATACTAGCGATCCACTTTGTGGTGCACTGACTGAAACAGCTGGTAATACTAAATTGACCCAATCTGTTTGTAATAATCACAGTGGTCATCATCCTGTATTTACCTTTACAAAATCATTAACAAATTCAAAAAGTTTTGATAAAAGCCAAAGTGATACTAGATTCCACGTAGTAGGTCCAGATAAATTCAAATTTATAAATTCTTATTGGACTTCAGGTGAAACCTCTAGAACAATTGATGCCGGATCTTCTGCAAATAATACCTTTTTAGGTGCAGGCTCTGCAAATACGAATCCTAAATTAGAGACTGATATAAATAAAGGACCTACAACTCTTGCAGTTAGATTACAATATGAAGGTGTTGTACAATTATCTGGTATAACTGCAGCATTAAAACTACCTGCAGGCTTTACATCAGGTCTTCCACTAATAGATGATCCAAATAGGCATGATATTGCATTCTCTAACTATGAGGGAAATATCTACCCAGGCCAGGGAGTAGTACTTTACTTTTCTATCAACATTCTAAATAATACAAAACTTACACCTTATCTTGCACCACTTGCATTGCATGTTCTTAGAGCAGATGAAAGAGTTTCAACTGATGGTATAGATGCAGCACAACAAGATCAATTTGCATCCACACTCAATATTCAAAATGCATCATCACCATTTTCTGTTGGTTTTGATAATAATAACAGTAATCCATCAACAAGGACATTCAATGATAATGGTAGTTTCAGCGAAACCTTCCATAAAGTAAATGAAAGACTAAAACCATTTGATTTTGTAAATCAGATAATTCCTGTTCTTTTCAAAATTACTGGAGAGGAAACTTTAGTTGTTAATGTATTGCCAGGAACAGGACCGGCAGCAAATACTACAGTTCCAAGTTCACCATTCTTGGTACTAGCACCTCCAGGTCTTCCAACAACAGTACGACTTCTCATTAATAATACTGGAGATGCGCCTGTTTACGATTTGACTGCAACCGTATCACCAAGGTCTGAATCTGCATTAGGTGCTACTGTAGTTCCTTCTGCTACGAATATTCCAAATGTTGTACAGCAAAATGCAATTCAACCTCTGGTGTTAATTGGCCCTACCCAGAAAAATGTGGGCTTTATACCCCCAAAGAGCTCTGCAGAGGTAGATGTGACAATAGTTCCAAGCTTCTATGTTGGTGGAACAGTTGAAAATCTATTTGTTAACATGGAATATAATAACGTAGTAGGTCAAGATGCTAATCTAACTTTGCCAATAGGAGTTGAAATACTACCTGTAACTGGACAGGCTGCACTTCACAATGCATTACAAGTGCCTACTTCTGTAACACATAATCCGTTACATGTATCCAATGAATTATCAAATAGGGCATTGAATGCAATGACTAATATAGAATTATCAAACAATGCAGCAAACAATGCAGGCCATCACGGCGCAAACAATGCAGCAGCAAACCAAGGAGGTAATAATGCAGTAAATAATGCAGCTAATAGAGCTGCAAATAATGCCGCAAGTGCAGCAAGTGCTGCCCATAATGCAGCTAATAGTGCTGCCAGTAGTGCAGCACATGGAGGAAGCTCAGCAGGCTCAGGAAGGTAGTAATAATAATCATTTCCTGATCTACAAATGAAAATAACCCAGCATCTGAATACCTTTCTTTTTTTATAGTATTATGATCCTTTGTTGCATATCTAGGATTCGTTATTTGACGATTAAATCGTTATTAGTTTAATACCAATCTTCAATTAACAATGGCTTCTAAATTGAAAATTCAAATGCAAAATACCGTTGCAATAAAGCAATGTATTACCATTTTTTTACCCAAAATTATTATATTGATATATTTTGTTTTAATTGATGCTTTTTTAATATACTATATTTTTAAAAAAAGTCATAATTTAATTAGTTTCGATAAATGGACTATATCATATTGATCGTCTTTCAAATCATAAATAAAGTATCTTTTAAAATACTGCAAAGTAAAGGTTTTATTTAATACAGCAGTTTATCTAATTCAAAATTTTGAATAGTTTTAATTTTGTGATATTGGGCGATACGTCTATTGCAAATGATTTGGGTAAAAAGGGGACATCTACTGACATTACTATTTATGATAGAAAAACCAATAATCAAATCATTTCTTATTGCTTCTCTAATACTTATCCTGATAAGCTACAATCTCTTTTACAATGCATTGCTATTTCTGATTATGCCATTTTAAATATTTCACGTCTTGACTCTTTTTTAGGCGAGCAAATATTAGCACTTGATATTTTCAATATAAAAAAAGGGTTTATTTTATATAGTTATGATATAGATATAGAAAAAATTAAAAATATAATAAAAAAAACAAGCCTATCTTCTTTTCAGATTCTAGATAGTGTGGAACAACTAAAAACGTGCTTATCGGAGTTGCAATCAGTGGATGAACAAGTAGACAAGGAGGAGAAGAAGAATGATAAGGGCAATGGGCAACAACAACAACAACAACCACATTCTCTTACTAGCTCTACTACCACTTCCAATGCAAGTACTAATTCAGTGTATATTCCAATAGATCATGTATTTGATGTTAAAGGTGTTGGCACTGTTATTTTGGGATGTATTAAACAAGGCGAAATTAAAACATATGATGAGCTTGAGATTAATCCTGTCAATAAATCTATAGTTATAAAATCCATTCAAATGCATGATGATCCTGTCAATTACTCTAAAAAGCCCTCTAGAGTAGGACTTGCTATTAAGGGCGTTTCTGCAAAGGATATTTCTCGAGGGGACATTATCACATCGCCTGGCCTATCAAAAATTATTAATAATAGTTTTCAAATCAAATTTAATAAAAATCCTTTTTATAAGGGGGATATTGTTGAAACTCAGAATTATATGATAAGTGTTGGTTTACAAAATCGTACTGTAAAGATAAAAAAAATGGGGGATACCGATCTTTATATCACATTGGAAAAACCTATAGCATATATAAAAAATGACCTGTGTATTATTTATAGTCCTGATTCTAAAACAATGAGAATTATGGGACATGGTTTAATGGATTTATAATTTATTTTTTAATTTTAGTATATTTAATGGTTAAAAATCGTGAAATAAAACAAAAATCAAAAATATCTTTGGGTATACTTTAATATTCCATATATCTTTAATATATTATTCTTTCTTATGTCTCTGAATAGTTTTTTTCCATTTGATAATATTCGTCCAAATCAGAAAAGAGCTCTTGATGACATTGATCAAGCATTAAAATCTGGATTTAAATTTATTTTTTTAGAAGCTCCGACAGGATTTGGAAAAAGTGCTGTTGCTGTGGCACTAGCTAGATTTTTGGGCAGCTCTCATCTTTGTACTTCTACAAAAGATTTACAAACACAGTATTCAAGAGATTTTTCATATTTATATGAAGTAAAAGGAAGAAACAATTTTCCATGTATTGTCAAGGAGGATATGGGGATCAATGAAAGCTGTGATTATGGTCCATGTTTGAAAGATGATGATTATGATTGTTTGTATAAAACACGGCTCAATGATTATGAGGTAAAGTCAGAGGGGACTATTTATGAGAATATTGATATAAATAAATATGCATTAAAAAAATACCATGAAAAGGCAAAACAGCATTCTCAACTTGTAAGAATTGATTGGAAACCATGTGTATATTTTCACCAAAAATGGATCTCTATAAAATCAAGTCATACCATTTATAATTATAAATATTTTTTATCGGATTTATTTTATTCATCTGGGGCAAATAAAAGGAAACTTTTAATTTTGGATGAAGCACATACTTTAGAATCAGAAGTATCTTCTTTTAAGAATTTTATAATAAATAAAGAATATATTAACAGGTTTTTTCCAAAATTAAATCTACCTGAAAATAAACCACTTGATGTTGATACATATATTGAATTTTGTACCAGTTTAAAGAAACACTTTTCTGATTACGTTGATACCGCAGAAAGTCTGGTAGAACGCGTTAACAATAAAAAAAAGGATATTGATGTTACAGATAAAAATTTAATTGATGCAATAGCGTATGAAAAGAATCTATCTGTATTTCTGGAAGATTTACATTCTAACAAAGATAATTGGCTTGTAACTAATCTCATCAAAAATGATAAAGATAATAAAATAATCCGAATAAAAATGGAGCCACTAGATGTATCAAATTATTTTACCGATATTTTTGATAAAGGCTCTATTTCTTTGTTAATGAGTGCTACTATCTTAAGTAAAGATAACCTATGCAAAGCTATTGGACTTGAGAACGATCAGGTAAAATTTATTAGAATTGAAGAATCTGAATTTCCAGTTCAACACAGGCCTATATATTTGATGAATGTGGCGTGGTTAAATGCACGTACTATGGCCGAATCCTTGCCTCAGATAGCAAAAGTTATTGATAATCTTCTTTCTGTTCATAAAAATGATAAAGGTATAATCCATACTACATCCTATTCTCAATTGCAATTTATTAAAAATAATTTATCCAAAGAAAATATATCTAGACTCATAGAATCAAATCCAAAATTCGATAGAAATGAAATGATTTTAAAACATTTTCAAAGCACAAAGCCAACGGTTCTAATTTCACCTTCTATGTATTTAGGAGTGGATTTGAAAGATGATCTATCTAGATTTCAAATTATCGTAAAAGTTCCTTATCCTGATTTAACTGATAAAAAAATCTCTGTTCTCAAACAACGAAATCCAAAATGGTATGAATGGAATACTGTTCTAAGACTAATTCAAGCATATGGTCGAAGTGTTCGAAATTCAGATGATTATGCAAATACCTATATTTTAGATAGTAATATTTCTTATTTATTAAAAAACGGAAAAGACATGATACCAAAATGGTTCTCAGAAGCAATAGTTTCCAGATAGGAAATGATGCCTATTTTATTTAATTTTGATTATTTCAAAAATAAAAAATTGTATTAATGGTATAATGCTGATGGAATCATCGAGTTTTATAAGGGAATTATTATGTGGTGATGGTGTTCTTTACTCGTTGGTTAAACCTGAAATTATGTTTGGAAATTATTTTTTTTTGTGGGATGAAAAATCTCTGGGACTTTATTCTAATGAAATTGTAAAATTTAAAAATTTTATATAAAATGTTATACCTTATCTTGAGACCATGATGAAAATAATTGATAACTACTACTCTTCTTCTTCTTCTTCTTTAAAAAATGATACTGTAAAAAAAATGATATATGATAAAAAAGGGCAATTTTCTTTAACAGATAAATATAATAGTTATATTACTTTTATTTTAAACATTGATAATGATGGTTCAACCACTTTTTTTAGGGAAGAGCGGATATTAATTAATGATGAAATATACCATAAAATTGAAAATCAATACAACTCAAAAGATATGATTTTGCTTGATAGATTAAAAGATCTTGATAATATAGTTTCTGTAAAATGGAAACTAGGGGATCTTTTGTTTAATCGTAGTGGACACAAATAAATAAAATATATATATATATATATTTTGAATTTAAACCTTTATTCAAAAAATTATTAATTTTATTTTTATTCTAGTTCTATAAACCTTGCAAGAGTGCAATTGTATATATATGTGCTGTGGATGTCATACTATCTATCTTTCAATCATAAAAATTGGATACAAAAAAATACTAATTGAAATGTTTGAAGATGAACTATTAAATTATAATAGATAGTATTTATTTTCCACCAAAAAAAATATTGTACTAACTTATTCGATTATTTTTATTTGTTATTAAATTAAATTAATTTTGGTACAATTTTATATCTTGTACATATAATATCCTTTTTCCATTGAATTAATACTGATGCGAAACAAAATGATTCTAACGCTAATTCTGCAAAAGTAAAAATGGTTTAGGTAAATTTAAAAATCCTTTGTAACCTGCTTATCTATGATATAAGGTGATCCTGTCGAGAAATGAAGCAATGCAGTACTAGTGGTATATCCTTTTTTTGTAGTTTCTTTCTATAAATCTTTAGATATTCTATTTGTACTAAAATCGATTTTTCATTAAAATGTGGGTCTATTAATCGAGTCAATAAAAGGTGAATATATGTTAAATAAAGTAAAATAATTACATTATGTTTTGTATTTTGAAAAACTGATAATTTGATGAAGGAGGCGATAGACGATGATGGTTTTGGATAATGATGACCGCTATCTACCTAAACTGATAATCGACCATCACCTCCTTCAATGATGATTAATACAGTTAAACAAACTGCAAATAATATTATAACTTTTCCAATAATAAAGCTTAAGGTACATTCTTAGAATATACTACAAGTTACCATAGTAGAATATGTATTTTTTATCTAATATTGCTGCAAGATATCAAAAAAATATTTTTGTGTTTTATTATTTATAATGGATAATTGTAATAAAACTTGTCATTTAAAATGTTTATACAACAACAGGTTATTGGTGTATTCTAAGAATGTACCTTAAGCTTTATTATTGGAAAAGTTATAATATTATTTGCAATTCATAGAATGTTGCGAAGGTTGTTATCCCAACAAGAGACTTCTGAAAACCTGAAATATTAGCAAACCAAAAGTTCCTGTAGTTGAAGGTAAAGACTTGACGATGATGATTAGTTGTATGATCCATACCCTATCAATACCTGATCATCATCGCTTTCCTTCAATAAATTGTTTAATGAAGTTATTGAAGGATTAGTTACTTTGAAATGTTTTTTAATATGATTAAATTATGACTTTTCTATTGCTAGGTAATATATTTATTATATCTGCATTTATTAAAGAATTATTCCTTTTTAAGATGGATGATATATTGTTATGTGCTAGTTGGTGGGTAAAGTATCACATATTACATGATAGAAAATAAAAACAATATTAAAAATTATCTTTTTTATCTTAATTTGATTTATTTAGTTTATATGTTGTTATTATTAATGTCTATGCAAAGTATAATGTGTTACTATATTATTAAACTATGTATTAATAAAATATTAATACATTTATGAATGTACAGAAAAACTATTTAATTGATTTTACACAATAAACCTCATGTAAAATTCAAAATAAAAGAAGAGGAATTACCAAATACGAAAGTACTATCTGACACAGGACCATAGATCATTTTGTAAACAATGTTGGCTAGTTATAACTTGCCAAAATGCAATTTAGATTATATATAATACCTAAAGAAAATAATGTTTTATTCTATTTGGTATTTCTCTATTACTCTCATGTAATAAACTAAAAATTAGTTATGATAATTTTAATAAACTAAATTCATGCTCTTAACTACAAAAACAGAAAAAAGTAAATAGACATGTAATCTTTTATCAAAGTAAATTGATATATAAAAAAATCTGATGATATATCATTAGTCTATAGTATATAATATGATTGATAACTTTTCCTCGTGTTTTTAGAAATCTATGGTTAGCGTATTTATACTAATTGGTATACAATATATAATTTCCTTGTACTGAATAAGAACTCATTTTCCATTATCATCAAAGTGAGATGGATAGACATCGCTTGCATTATTTACTGTCTTAAAATATGATAAATATATATTTCAAATTTTAATATCTAATTTGTTGAGATATATTTCAATTTATCCGATGAATTTTTAATTTTATCGCATATCTGTGTATAAGTTTTACATCAATGCGTCATTTTATATACTATTATTTTAATGTAAATAGAGAATTTGTGAATTGTATGATATATTTGATTAGTTATTATTGTTTTTGATGATCTATAAAATTAAATTATACCGTTTTATATAAAAAAAGTAATGGGCCCGTAGCTCAGCCAGGTAGAGTACCGGACTTTTAACTAGTATAGAAAGAAATCCGGCTGTCTGGGGTTCGAATCCCCACGGGCCCGTGATTTTATCGTCCCTTATAAATGGATTCTACTAAAAATAAGGTGTAAGTAAAATAGTGGAATTTAATAATAATCAAGAGTCAGATACATGGTCATTATATTTATACTCGATGAAATCGCCAGTGACCAGACAAAAGTATCAGAAAAGATTAGAGAAATTCTTTGATTTTATAGGTTTGGAAGGAGCTACAGTAGAAGAAAAAAGTAAAGTCTTTGTTAATATGGGAAGAAGAGAAGGAGACACTTGGATATTTAACAATGTGTTAAGGTTTATGCAGTATCAACTTGACAGAGCCAATAGAAAAGAGATAACTGGTTCGACCATCAGAAATTACGTTAAAAGTATAAAGTTATTCTGCGAGATGGCAGACTTTACAATAGCTTGGAAAAAGATTACAAGAGGTGTTAGTAATGGAATGACCGGTTACAGAAAACGATAGATTTTATATTTTAATCAGTGGCTCTTCATACAAAATTTATTTTGTCATGGCATTAAGATTGTCTATAATGGCGATATACCATCATAATTACCTATCCTTGATTTTAGTCTATTAATCTCTCTATCAAGTTCTGCTATCTGAAATTGCTTTCCTCTGATATAATCGTGGTATAAGTCTACTCTTTTTTCAAGGAATTTTAGGTCTTGCTGATCTTACACCAATTCTATTATGTCTTCTTTACTTAATCCTTCTTTCTTTATCAGTCTATAGAGATGGAAGAATATGAGAAAGTCATTCCTAAGATCATTATAGATTTTTACAAGACCATTCATTCTTACAAGTCTTAGATATTCAGAATGAAAACTCAGAACCACATCTGTTTAATATCAAGTTCTATAGCAACATCTGCAAGTGAGTTTTTATCTTTGAACATTTGAAAGGCCCTAGCGTATGGCGATAGAATTCGTTTTTCTTTCTCCTTTTTCTCACCTTCTTCTTGAGCATCTCCTGTAGCTATTCGAATGGCCTTGCCAATATCTTTGAGTGAAATATGAACCTCCTTAGCTATATCACTTGTTGACTTTCCTTCTTCTGCTAGTTTGATAACTTGTCTTTCTTTTTCCTTTCTACTTAGAAGCATTATATTTCATCTATGTTCGAATATCAATTAACTAATCATCTGATTCTCTTGATTCTCTGATACTTTACGTTAATTCATGTGTTGTAATATTGACGGGTTTATTCTATTTTATATCAAAAAAATATGTAATTGGAACTTGCTAATATGATAATTCATACTAGCCATCCAACTTTATTTATAATATCCTTAACCTATTGTAAGGATGACTATATGCCATTTTTTTGAAAATATACATATAGAATGACATAAATATTTTAAAATTAATATAGTTATAGATGAAATTATTTACTTTTATTTTGATATTATCAAGTTTTATGTTTGTTATTCTATTTTCTTATTGTTTTAAAAATATCCTTGCTCAGACAAATGGACAAGACTTAACATACGAACCTTCTTCATTTGGAATAAAAATTAATTATCCATCAGACTGGAAGGCAAATTCTGATGAAGCTGATCAAAATGCAGAAAAAACAACAATTGTTGTTTTCTATCCAAAAATTAACTCAAATGTTACGGATGGTTCTGTAAAGATTTGGGTTGATAATAATCCTCGTACTAACAACTTGGATCTATATTTACAAAATGAACTAGTGGCTAACAAAAAAAATATAGTAGATTATACATTTAGTGGCTCAACTATCGATTCCACTCTATCTAACCATTCTGCATTTTCATATAGTTATAATTCAAAAGTAAATGGAAAAGAAGTTACTAGCTTTGTAGTAGGAGCTTTAATTAATGGAAAAGTATATGAATTAACCTACCTTGCACAAACAGATAAATTCTTTGTAAATTTATCTAATGCGAATAGGATAATTAACTCTTTTGAAGTCATTCCATCTTCATTTTCATCATCGGGAGGAGGTAGCGGCAGTGAACCTAGATTGGTTAATAGCAGTGGTAATGGCAGTAGTAGTAATAATAATGCTACCACAAACTTACAGTCAGGGGTAAGAGGAGCTGGTGGTGGTGGTAGTGCTATCAATAGCAATCCCCAAGCCATTAATAATATCAATATCGTTAATCAACTCAATGATATTAAAAAGAATAAGACGGGGATTGGTAGCGGCAGTGAACCTAGATTGGTTAATAGCAGTGGTAATGGCAGTAGTAGTAGTAATAACAAAAACACTATCGCCAACTCGCAGTCTACAGGTGTTGGAACACTCACAAATACATCCCCCAAAATAGGGCCATCAAACAATCAACCCATTACACCAAACTATATAGTTTCAAAAAACAAACCAACTCCAATAGCTAATGCAGGTCATTCTCAAACAGTAAGCGAAGGGGATGTAGTTTTGCTAAATGCTTCAAATAGCTATGATCCTGATGGGGATCCTATAACTTTTTCATGGAGACAAATTGGAGGCCCTGCAGTTAAATTAGATAATACCACGATTGCATTGCCCTCATTTACAGCTCCAAGTGTACCTACTGATAGAAAAATAGTGTTTGAATTAACTGTTAAAGATGATGAAGGATTAAAGAATACTTCAACCGTCACAGTTATTGACTTGCATATTGTTCCTGCATTATCAACTACCTTGCCTTCTTCGCAGCCACTTGGAAATTCCACTCAACTATTATCCACATCAGATAATATCAATACTACTAACAAGGCAATAACTGCTAAAGATGTAAAAAGTGATACAAATGCTAATCTAACAATAACACCATCATATTTCGATAATAATAGTGGAAAAAGTAGTAGTAGTAATAGTAGCTTTGTCTCTAGTGACACGACTAGTAACACTTCAAAGAAGTTATCCACATCTATCTTAATTGGTAAAAATACTATTAACCCTGGTAGAACTCAAAGCATTACAATTTTAGTATCAGACGCAAGTACAAATTCTCCTATCAAGGGAGCGTTGGTAACTTCTACATTAATTGAGCCACCAACTGGAACAATGGGAAAAGCAATGACAATGTCAAGAGCTCATGATTTCAAAGGTACAACTGATGAGACAGGTCATGTTTCATTTTCCTTGAAAATTAAAAGTAATCTAAAACCAGGACAATTCAATATATTGGTACAAGTTTCTGCAGAAGGGTATCCTTCAAAGACAAGTACTGCAATATTTACAGTGACGAGACACTAGAATATAATTTATCATGCTTTGTTGCACGATTCAAAAAACAGTTAGCTAAAAACTATATCTTAGTTAGTACAATAGCATGATTTCACTATTTTCGTTATAACTCTATCAACAAAACGTTAACAAATAACGATTAAAATAATCATGCAACAAAGCAACTTATTGACAATAAAATCTCCTAACAAAACCCTTAATTGAACAGAGCCTTATTATATACATATCATGGAAAAAGAACGAGATATTGTATTTACTATTATTCTTTTTTCATCGTTTTTTCTGTTGAATTCACTAGTAAACAACAACAATAATTTTATCATCTTTGCTCAAGGTACAAATATGTCAAAGCAGATGATGCCAATGGAACAAACAACAGGTTTCTGGGAAAACGATATTCCTCCTATAACTAATTGGATAGGCGTATTTTCATTAGGTATGATGTCTGCACTTTTAGCTTTTAAAACAAATAATCCAAGTAGTTTTGAAATTCGAAGGCGAAGAATTATTATATCTATAGCAATAATATCTATAGCAGTTGGTTTAATCCATCTTCTATTAATACATGAACACATACAAGTATCAATTTGGTGGGGTTTATTCTTTCTAATTTCTGGGAGTGCACAAGTAATCTATGGTATACTAATAGGGTTTGTAAAAAAGCCTAGTATTTCAACGATGTTATGTTATATAGGAATAATTGGAAACATAATACTGTTTATAATATTAATACTTGCACGAGTAGTAACTCCACCGTTTTCTAATACGGGAACTCCCGAAAATTGGGATCCTACTAGCATTATAACTTTAATAATAGAAGCAGCGATACCCGTTTTGCTTATATATATCTTAAAAAACAAAGAAATGAGAACAATAATAAAATAAATCCAATTAGTAGTTGAACCTTTATATTGTTATGGCGATGAATTATAATTTTATATGAACAGATATAATTTTTAATATTTCATTCATCTTAAAATTTTATAGAATTGTCAATTTTTTGAACAGTTATCTTGATTATAAGATATTTAAAAAATCTTAAATTTCAAGTAGGTAGTTGTCTAAAAGATGGAATTGTACATCCCTTTGTTCAATGTAATAATACAGAATTAAAAGCTTTACGCAGTGTATATCTGGTTGTATGTATTTGACCAATTAATAAAAGAAATCTATCACGAAACTGAAACTATAATTTTTATAATAAGTTTCATCATAGTATCTCTATTTTATGTGTTGCTTTCTCTTTCAAAACCATCTTTTATATCATATTTGTTTGTATTAATCATAAAACTTTTCCTTTTCTATGATTGAATGTTTTTGTTAATATAGTATAGTCATGCTTTGTTACATGATTCGAAATTCAGTTAAAGATATTTTACCAATTACAATTCTTAATATTTGAATCTGGTTTAACATGCCATTAACTAATAATCAGTCCAACTCAAACTCCATTTTATGTAAAATCACTTTTACATTGAATATACAGTAAATCAAAAATATTTAACGATGATTAAAAACTTAAGTTATGGGAAGGGTATATCACTACCACTACTACTGCGTGAATCCTTTTTTTTATGAGTTGATGATTGATCATCAGCAATATGTGAATTAAATGGTAAAGGGATTGTTGAACCTTTAGATTGATCTTTGCTGTTATAATTGCTATTTTTAGCTGCAGCAACATTCTGATGATTTTCTAGAGTAAAGACTAAAGCCGCTACAAAAATAACTAATATGATACTACGAAATACAAAATTCTGGTTCATTTAGTATAACTTTTTTGATAAATAATTCCTTAAATTGATTAGGATATACTGTTCTATATAATAATTATGAAATTTTATTCTATTTTGATATATAATTGAATATTGTTTTAGGATTCTATTACGATTAGTTATCGATTACTTATGTAATTTTTTATATATTATTTGGTATTCCTTTGATTATCCAATAAGATAAAATAGATGATAGATAAAATTATCATCTAATTTTACTTGTATATTTATGAATTAAATTGGACAAGTTAATGTTAAAGATAATGAGTTATGAAACCTAAAATTATGTATAGTCAAATTCTTCATTGATATAATTATTTGCAGTGTTATATCATGAATCTATAATTTAGATACTTTATTAATTTGCTTTTAAATTAAATCAACCTATATCTGGAAATCTTTTGATTGATATTTTTATTATAAAAGAGAAAAATACAAAAAATAAAAAAGAGTATCGGTTATACTCAGAATACTATTTTTTGTTTTGTGTTGAGATTATTGGTTGTTTGCTGCTGCATTACCGCCGCCATTGAGGTTTGCACATACTGCTGCATTATTACCTGAAGTAGAAATTGGGGAATTTGCACCGGCTGTTAGAACTGTTGAATGTTGATGTTGGTTACATCCTTGATGAATACTTTGGTGTATGCTAGAGT
>JAICXY010000026.1 GCA_025934495.1 Candidatus Nitrosocosmicus sp. | reverse complement strand
ATTCTTTTATTGTTAGTCCAGTAAATGATTTAAAAAGTAATGGTTTTTTGGACAGTCTATCATACGAAAGCAATGAGAGAACAGGTTGATGAATTATGATTGGACATAAAGCTGTTTACAAATAATTATGCAAGAGATTTATTGTGTATATCAGTTTCTAGCATTAGTTCTGGACTCCATCTGTTTTTCCATTTTAATTCCCTGACGAATTTATCTGATTCTACAATCTTTCTTTCTTTCTATACCCAATATCAATCCAAAAGTAAATCTGCGGTTGTTTCTGTTAAACTGTTCTCAACATATCCTATTTTTATCCCTTTCATCTTTGCAGTATTGATATCTATATCTATATGTTCAAAACCAGTACTAAAAGTGCTAATTATCTTTAGCTTTGGGACTGCAATATCAATAATTTCTTTATCTATTTTATCTTGTAATACACACATTATTGCATCAATATCTTTTACATTTTTTTTAGTTCTTTTCTATTTTGTGGTCTATTCTTTTTGTTCATTATTACGTTGAATTTCGATCTTAGAACATCTATCCCATTTGATGGGATCTTTTGAGTAATTAATATTGTAGGAAGATTTTTCGCTTGATGACTTTTATTGTTTATAATATTTATTATTGATGTATATTGAAATTACTGCAAAAACCCTTAGGAATTCTTGTAAAATATATCGATTGTTTATTTAAAAAAGTTTTATTAATCTGGTTTAACTAAAATACGGAATGTTTGATTATGTTACTGATTTAGATAGCAATAGACGAAAAAATAAGAAAATAAATTTGAAAGACAAGTTTTATGACAAATCTGCATTAACTGATGCTATAGATGATGATTGTGAATCTGGGATTTCAAAATCATGCACTACTCTTTTTGAAAATATTATAGGTTATAATAACATAAAGAAAATATTTTCTTTTGTTATATCTTCACAGTTACCTGTACATATTTTATTGGTTGGACCTCCAGGTTCTGCAAAAACTTTGTTTTTGATGGAATGTATGAATTTTCAACGTTCTTATTTTACACTTGGAAGTCATAGCACAAAAGCCGGTATGGTGGATTATTTATTTACAAGCAGACCAAGGAATTTGATTATTGATGAAATTGAATATATGCCAATTAAGGATCAAGCCGTACTTTTAAGCTTAATGGAAACAGGTATATTAAGTGAAACAAAATTTGGAAAAACCAGAAAGGCTGTTATGAAAACCTGGGTTTTTGCATCCTGTAATGATGAAAAAAAATTACTGACGCCTCTGTTATCTAGATTCCTCATTTTATATTTCAAGAAATATGATTATGATTCATTTCTAACAATTACTAAACACCTTCTATTGAAAGAATGTAATCTTGAGTCAAATATTTCAAAACAAATTGCATATCTGGTTTGGAACAAATTAAAGTCAAAAGATATAAGAGATTGTATTAAAATAGGTAGACTTTCGAAAAATGTTGAAGATGTAGATTTGATTATTGAAACTTTGAAACAATATAAAAAGAAATAATAATCAATTTGCTTGATTTACATCCTTTTATATACGACTGAAATATAATTACTTGCCTTTTATTACCTTTTTATTTTGCTTGGTATAGCATACGATCCAAAGAGATACATATGCTAGTAAACAAAAATATAAGGATTAAATATTAATAAACCAAAGATTCGACTTTGAAAATATTTATTTGCGGTCCAACACTATATGAGAGATGCCATATAGGACATGCCAGAATATTTATTTTTTTTAATTTTTTGATCAATTTTCATCGCTTTATAGGAGATTGGCCTATTGCTATATTGCAGTTGACTGATATTGATCATAAAATTTACCAAAAAGATTATCCCAATTCTATAAATATTGCGAATATATCTGACAAATTTCTTTCATTTCTTTTTGAAGATTTAAATAATATTCAAGTAGAAAAAAATTTTATTTACAGTCGAGTTTCTAATTTTTTATCCTTAATTAAAAGCGATGTTATTGGTATTCTGAATTCAAAAAAAGGATATATGTATGCTGGAAACGTTTACCTAAAAATAACTGGAGATATTGCTAGTCCTTTTGGATTGGATTTGAACGATATTGATAATATGCCCATCGATATATCTTGTGGTAAAAGTAAACAAAGGGATATTATGATCTGGAATTCTGAAAATTTTTATCAAGAATATAAAAAAAAAGATGATGAAGGTAATAATGAAATTTATAAAAGAATATTGACTAGTGGGATTCCAGGGTGGCACTTTCAAGATCATGAAATTATAAAGAATGTGTTTAATGGTGATTACGATATGCATGGTGGTGCAAGAGAATTGTTATATCCTCATCATGAATTTATTGATGAAATTTCAAAAAAAATAAATGAAAATAGTAAAATGCTATATAAAAAAAAATGGCTCCATATAGGTCTTGTAAATATTAATTCAGAAAAGATGTCCAATTCTACAGGTAATACTGTTTCCATATCGAATATTTTAAAAACTTATAATCCAAATACGTTAAAATTATACTTTCTCTCAAAAAATTATAAAACAGATATCGAATTTTCCAACCAAGATCTTGATAAAGCAAATGAACACGATAAAAATATTACAAGTTTTTTGTTAGAGGACAAAAATAGTTTTCATTCAAACAAAAACATAGAAAAACCAATAATGAAAAGGTTTTTAAGCTTTTTATATGATGACTATGACACGGCATCTGCATTAGAATTGATTTTGCAAGTATTGGACAAAACTAGAAATTCTTTATTAATTGGTAGGATGCTTGAAATACTTGGACTCAAATATTATTAAAATATTAAAAAAAAACGAGTTATATTTTTGTAAAAATTGGGATTCCGTGATTTGGGATTTTAATAATGAATTTTTAACTTTATATAATAAAGATTTGTTTGATGATTATTTTATAAACAGGACTATTATTAAAAAAAATACTAATCTATTTTTAAAAAATAAAAATCAGATTGAAAAAATAATACATTCTTTAAACAATATATCAAAAAATGAAAAAATTAATTTTTATTTGCATTTAAACTCTGACCAAACGCTTTTGGAAGATTATTTGGTAAAAAAAGGTTTTGAAAAAATCGATGAAGTAATTGGTTTATACTATCCTTATTATTTTGATCTATCCATTCTTACCGAAAATTTTAACTCTTCGGAGAATTATTCTAATTTATCTAAAATTATAGTAATTGATGATATTGATACCTTAAAGGAGTGGGTAAATATTTACTGCTTATCTTTTGGTATTAGTTCTAGAAAAAAATATTTGATTTATGAGATTTTAAAGAAAAAATTTGGGATCTTTTACTTCATATCATTCAAAATAAATGGTATAAATGAAACCCACGGGAATACTGTGGGTTGCTGCATTCTATTTCCTTACAGAGGCAGCATTTCTCTATATTGCTTGGGTACTAAAAAAGAGTATAGGCATAAACACGTGGCAACCAATCTTTTAGATTTTTCGATTAAGTTTGGGAAAGATAAGGGGTACCAAATTTTTGGACTTCAAACTTTAAAAAGTGACGGTTTATTAAATTTTTATGAAAAAAAGGGATTTGTAAAACTTTATACCACTCTGATCTATCGACTATAAACCGTTAAATTTAATACTGATTGTTTATAAATTTAAAAAATCTGTTGAATATTTTTGACAATATTGATAACTTTATTTTTCCTATTTTTATTTACGAAAATGAAACAACTTTTAGAAATAGTTTAAAATTGGAGTATCTAAATGATTCCAAGGTTTTTATAAAAAATATTTCTAAGTTTATTCAGAGTTTGGTTGATTTAAAGATTTATAATATGCTTATTTTTGGAATACCCAAAAGCAGAAACTCTTTAGGGACTTCGTCGTATGGAAAAAATGGAATTGCTCAAAAATCGATTAAAAGAATCAAGGAAAATTTTGGCGATAAAATAAACATTATTTCTGATGTATGTCTGTGTCAATATAATACTTCAGGTCATTGTGGAATTTATCGTAATAATGGTGGAGGAAAAAAAACCGATCTAAACAATATGGATACCTTAATTGATAATGATAAAACTTTGAAAATATTAGGAAAGATATCTTTAAGCTTGTCTGAATCGGGAACTGATTATATTGCGCCATCTTCTATGATGGATGGACAAGTACTCTATTTAAAAAAAATATTAGAAAATAATAATTTTAATAATGTGAAAATAATGAGTTATTCTTCAAAACATAATTCTTGTTTGTATTCTCCATTTAGAAGTAATAATTTCTTTCAATCCAATTTAATTGATAAATCTTTATATCAGAATAGTTATCATAATTTTCGAGAATCAGTACGAGAAATAATTCTTGATATTGACGAGGGTGCTGATTGGGTAATGATAAAGCCTTCCTTTTGGTATATGGATATTGTAAAAGAGTTAAAGACATTTATTGAAAAACCATTGGTCGTTCAAAATGTTTCTGGGGAGTATGCATTAATAAAGGCTGCTGCAGAAAAGAAATGGCTAGATGAAACCGAATGGTGTATTCTTTCTTTATTGTCACTTAGAAGAGCTGGCGCGGATAAAATTATCTCTTACTTTATTTTTAAATTATTAAAAAAAATTCTAGATAAATAATTATTGGTAAAATAGGCTCTGTTCACTTAATACATAATTCTTTGTTGAATGAATTACAAAAAGATTAAGCCAACTCTTTTATGGTTACCTTGCATTTCTTTTTTCTATATGGAAATAGTCATCAAGATTTCTGTTCTGTCTTTAATATATTGCAGTTCTTTCAATGATGATGCTGCTTTGCTCATTCTTATGTACAAAAGAAGAATGAAGATTATGGTTTAGCTTCAAAGAACTGTATGCTTGATGAGGGTACCAAGAACCACTACCATTTGTGGCTGTAACTGGATGTTCTCCATATTTCTCTACAACATCTGATAGAAAACGCTCTGTCGCCACAACATGTTTTTTGTTCGCTTTGTATGCTCATTCTGGGGATTTCCTTACTCTTCTCAGATTTAATAATAGCAACCAGTCATAGCCAAATGTACTCTGATCCAACTTTAATTACTATCTTATCCATAACATACTAGGATACCTTCTTTTTCCTGATGATAATTTCTGAGAATTGTACTTTTGAATCAATCAGTTCCAGATGGAAACATGGTTTTGTTTAATAAAGCAAGAAGATGATAATTTATCGACTGCTGTTCTTCTTAAAGAAAAACCTGAAAAGTAGAAATATAAATCATAACTAATATGCCCTGAAAAAGTTGCTGTTTCTTGAAATCATAAATGAAATAGAGCACCTTCAAACTATAGACTTTCCTCAAGTGAACAGAGTCGTAAAATATAATGTATATGGATATCGGATTGCAAATAATTTATCTAGAATTCTTGGTAGCAGAAATAATTTGTCCGCTTGTTGAATCCACATAAAATTTTGTATAATTTATGATTATTTTCCAGGCAAAATGAGTTCCATCAATTGTTTGATTGGCTATTTTATCTATAGCCTTTATGATGTAATGATCTTTAGAATTCATCAGGTAAACAGTACCATTACCTTTTATCATAACACTTTGATAAGTGAATTTGTCTTTATTATCCGTTGGAATACTCTCAATTTTGCTCGATGAGTAATTATAATAATTATGCAAAATTATTTTATATGCTTCATTAGGTTGAAGTAAAGTAGAATTTAGATTAAAACCTTCTAATGAATAAAAAGATGCAACATAGAATATTAATGTAAATGTGATTGAAAATAAAATTAAAATGAAAAATTTATTTTTATGAAATGTTAGATTCATAATTTGCTAAATAGTTAAAAACAATATATTGGTTTACTAGGATAATAAACTTTTGTTAATGGACTGTGAAGTTATCGTCAGAAGATTACTAACTAATATGTTGTAAAAAATCATCAGATGAATTATATTAGATCTTTTGCATAATTAAGATCATTAGAAAAATTTCTAATGATTGAATATGACTTGATCGTAATCAGCAAATTAAAATGTAATATTACATAATTTCATCTATAATCTAAAATTTTGTTAGGTGTTAATTATACAATAGATCTATTTTTAAACAATTGATTTTTTTAAAATGTCTGGTAAATATATCATGTTTTAATTGAAACGAGCAAATAATTTCAGTTTTAATGGGGCTGATCATTATCGGTGCAACAGTGGCTTTTTGTCTATTTGTTTATATGTTGAATGAAAGAAAAAAGTGTGTGAAACAAAACTTGAACTGATGATCATCATGAACCACCATGGGTACTTTCTGTTATTGGTCTCCTTGTCTATATATAAAAGAATGGAATAAGAGTGTTGCGTCTTAGCTGTTCGATGTACTTTTTTTCAAAGCATATTTTGCTGTATCTTTGCTTTTATTAGATAAAACATGGTTTTAGATTTTCTCTATTTTATATTGTGCTTCAAAAGCATATTTCTTATTTCAGCATAATAGCTTTTTAACTACCGTTTTTAAGCCGCATATACAAAAGCCTGCTAATATCCGTAATGACCATGTGGAAAATCCCAAACTAAAATCATCCCTTGGATTTGAAAATGCTATTTCTACTATTTGTTTCTCCAAGTTATCAGTAAATTTGTTCTGCTACTTATGATTATGCTTTTTTGATATAATACTATCAATTCCTTTTTCATTGAATTTATGCATCCATTTTCTTATGTTATGGTCACGGTGAGTTGTTATCTTTCTTATTTATGGTATTGTATATCCATCATTTTTGAGTAGGATTATTTTGGCTCTATGTCCTGATTTTTATCTTCAGACATTAGGTATAGATGGTTCTTTTCGTTATCTGGGGTAAACATTTTGAGGGGGAATAAATCCTCATAATCATAAATTACAATAGTAAGATAAAGGCATAATGATGGCAAAAGAAAAACACAACTAATTTACCAGATGCTATAACATATCATCTACATCAATGTTAACAGGGCCGCTTCTGTTTACGATTAGATTATATATAATTAATTTTAAATTTAAATGTCCCGCGGTAGCTCAGCCTGGTAGAGCTTTCGGCTGTAGCTGTTGGCAACTAATTGCTAACCAAAATCAGCCTATCAGGCTTACATCTAGCAGTGACCGAAGAGTCGCAGGCTCAAACAAAAAATAAAAGTTATTTTTTGGGGCAAATCCTGCTCGCGGGATAAACTCTTTTTCTTTGTAAATATTGCTTATTATTGTATTCTCTGCTGAAATAATATATCCATCCTTATCGATGTACAAAAAAACAAGGAATCATCAAACTGTTGTATCAACATATTTATCTACTATTGAACAAATATCTGTCTTAGGCATAGGATTTCAATAATTTAGAACCAATAATATTTACTATTAGATCTATATCTAAATTATAAGACGAATAAAAGTTCGATATCTTTAATTAACTTGTTTGATCTTTTTAAAATATGTGCAATAATTCATTACTATGAACATATGTCTAGTATTGAGATAAAAATTATTAAAATTTACTATTTGGGATATTAGAGAATAAGCTATATTTCTTTTAATTTTACCACCGTGATTTGACCGGTTTATCTATGATTTACCATTAAATTAAAAAGAATATATTGATTTTGGTTATGAGTTTTGTTGATGTCAATGATGACAACGAAGAGCCGTCTGATACTTTAAATGTTGGTGAAGAAGATTATGAGTACTGAGACATCATAGGTTTTGATTTTATGTTGTTGGCATACTAAAAAAATTTATTTTATATGTTATACTATAATATCTTTTTAACAAATTTTCAATATGTATAAACATTATATTGTATCCATTCGGATTGTTCCATTTTTCTCGATTTTATCTGAGATATATTTTACCGTAAATTTAATTGATATAACGATATTAAGTCATTAGCATCATATTTTTCAACTTTAAATAATCATCTTCTACGATTATTTTTTTAGAAGGAATATTCTATAAATATGTCTCGCATATACCTATCTTTTTAGATTTTCTATGCTTTATTACATAATCCAAAAAACAGTTAGTTAAAACTATGGTCCATTTAGAACAATGGTACTCTACTTTTCACTATTTCTGTCATGATTCAATAAACAACCGTTTACAAAGAACTATTTTAATAATGATGCAACAAAGTAATGGAAGGTTAATCCACATTTTTATAAAATTAATATATCGTGTTATTTTTCTTTATAATATTAAATTTAATGAATTCATTACAAAAGTTTATTCTGGGTTCGATTTATTGTAATAATTTGAATAGTAGACATAATATGAGTTCTATTATTTCCTATCTTAAAAATAAAATGGATTTGGATCAAGATTTTTACCTTGCCAAAATTAATGAGCTCGAAAAAAATGGATATTTAAAAATTATTACTGGTGCATTTAATCCGCAAAAACCTAATGATGTTGTTTGCCATCTGAGCGAAATTGGACGTTCTAGTATAAAGGTTGTATTTGTAGGTGGAGTTTTTGATTTGTTACATCCTGGTCATATTCTTACTTTAAAGACTGCAAAATCATATGGGGATATACTTGTTGTAATTGTAGCAACTACTTCTACAGCACTAAAGTTAAAGAAAGATCGAATTATCTATCATGATGAAAAACAGAGACAAGAATTGGTTGCATCTTTATCCTTCGTCGATCTTTCGCTTATTGGGAAAGAGGGTACCTTATACGATATGGTAAATTTTGTAAAGCCTGATATAATTGCTTTAGGATACGATCAAACACATAACGAAAAGGAAATACAGAAAAATTGTTCTGAACTAGGATTGAAATTAAATGTGATCCGGTTATCCTCTCCAATTCCTAAAATTAAAAGTACTATGATAAAAAAAGGTCTTGGTAATTCTTTTTATGATATTTAACGCCCTTTTAATTCTTTTAATTCTATTGTCACAACGTCTCCATTTTTCAAATTTGCAGTTTCTTTTATGCAATGTGGTGAAATTATTTCCATTAAGCTATTATCATGATGAGTTCTTTCTAACAATAGAATTGCCGAATCGAGTTTAATCTCTTTATTTTCTTTTATTTTTTTATCAATGTTTTTAATATTTCTTTTATATTTTTCTATTTCTGGAGTCAAAATTGCGGGGTAACATTTAACCCATCCAAATGTTCTATTTTCGTCTTTGAAACCATGAATATATATTGAAGGATAATTTGTTATTTCTCTTTTTTTATCCATATATATTTTATCTTCTAATTTTAAATTCAAAGTGCCTGGAAATGGCTCATATCCTAGTTTCTCTTTAAATTGTTTTCTATATCCATTTAAGGACATGTAGTATGAACCTTCGCCCATACCAGAAACTATTTTACCTTTAAATATTGCCATTTTCATTTTAGAATTATCTAAGGATATTTTTATCGTTTCTTGTAACTCTTTTATTATTTCATATCCCTCTAGGGTTACTTTTACTTTAAATTTTTTATTATTTTTAATTCTTTCAATTAAATTACTCTCCTCTAATTCGATTAAAACCTTTGCAGTCGTTTGTTGAGATCGATTGATTATTTTGCTAAGCTGACCACTTGTAATTTCTATAGGAATTTCTTTGGCTCCTACAGCGAGTAAATGGATAAGAATTAAAAAATGAAAATAATTTATGTTCTTATCCATTATTATTATTATTTTGTTTAATTAAACCAATATCAGAAAATGTTTGTATTTGGATATTTGTAACAGGTTTTTTTAAATTGCTCGTCCTATGGCCTATAATGTATTGTATACCTGCTTTATTAGCTGCTTCTACCAACCTTTGTGTTATTATTCCATCTAGAATTAGTAATTTACCTCCATGAGCATCAGATACTTTTTTTACAATATCTGACACAGGTACTTTTATCATTGATTTTAATGATTTGTCAAAAATTATAGCTTCTAATGTTTCATTTATTTGTGGAAATATTTGTTTAATTGTAGAAACAATCTCTTTATCTTCTTCTATATGCGAATGATCTTTCTCTGTGGATGAATAATTGCTATCTATATTGATATTTGAATCAATTAATCCTTTGCTTTGAGGTTTGTTGATGTTGTCTTTATCCATATTAACCGTATTTATTTGACTTTGAACCTGTGGGTTCAGTAAATTGTTTTTTGTTTGTATTTGGCTCTCTATCTGTGGCTTATAAACATTAATATTTTTAATATACTCTTGTACATCCTTTAATATTTCGGAAATCTCTAAAGGAGTACATTCTTCTACTTCTCTACCTGTAGGTGCCCGATATACTTTATCTATTTTTACTAGTCCTTGTAATTCTTTTAAAATCAAGTCACCCGCTCTATCCCCATCTATAAAAGCGATAATCTTTTTTCCTTGTGTAAGTTTTAAAATGGTTTCATCTATTTTTGCTCCTTCAATAGCAATGGCGTTATCATATCCTGCTCTGAGTAAATTAATTACATCTGCTCTACCTTCAACTAAAATAATCCATTCTGAATCATATACTCCAACTCCGCATGCTAACTGAGCTTTTCCAAATGTTGTGAGTCTGCCTGGCTTACTTGCATCATATACATCCTTTAGCATTTCTTCTCCTTCGCTTATTGTTTTTGTTGCCCATTCTTGGACAATTTTTTTTGCTCGATCTACTATTATTTTCTTCTTAATTGCGCGTATGTCATCAATACCTATCAATGAAAACTTTGCTTGAAAAGGTCCAACTTTGTCAATACTTTCAATCGCTGCAGCTATTAGTGCTGCGGTTGATATATCTGTACTCATAGGTATTAATGCATCACCTCTAGCAGAATTAGATTTGGAGTCTACATTTACTTCGATTCTTCCAACCTTTGATACTTTTTGTAATTCGTTTAGATTCATTTCAGGACCCAAAAGACCCTCTGTTTGACCAAAAATAGCGCCAATAATATCTGCCTTTTCGACTAATCCGTCTACCTCAAATTTTAATTTGACATGATACTTTACAATACCTGTATTTGGTATCTTCATAACCTCGTTGTTAATTTTATTTATCATATTTAGATGATTATTATTTAATATATAGAATACCCTCATTAATCTTTTTATTTTTTAAATGATTTTATCTTTCTTATTATAATACTTATTTGAATACTTGACATTTGATTTCTATTTTTCTGATATGTAGTTATAGAATGATTTTATCTCTTCAATTTTTTTTATTCTTCCGCCAGTTATCTTTAGTAATTTTTTTTTGTAATTTAAATCTATGATTTTTCCATTTAACTGAGATAATATTTTTTTTGTTATTGCATTACCTTTTTTATCTGAATCTAAAAGCAAAATTAATTTATTATAATTCATTGCACAGCGATCTATAAAATTAGTTGTGCCTCTAAAATGATGATATGCTTTGATTTTCCCTATGTATCCCAAATAATATAATGCTTCTACATCTTTCTTTCCTTCTACAATCACAATAGAATTTCTTGTGGATTCGTCATTTAAAGAAAGAATAAAATCATCTATGTTTTTAATCGTAGCTTGTTTATTCTCTATCTTCATTAAATCGCAAAAATATTACGAACCTACTCTTTTCATTTTAGAACCGCATCTTGGACATGATGATTGGTCATGTTTTGTTCCGCAACTCATGCAATAATAACTAATAGAGCTTCCTGAACCACCAAAAACCGAGCCGGTCATTCCCATTTTCTTCATGGCTCTGTTTCTTATGTAATAACTTAGCATTATGAAAACAATTATAATTATTGGTAATGAGAAAGGGAAAGGTATCAAGAAAGAAATTGTCAAACTTATTCCTAGCGAAATTCCTATCCATAATAATTGCTGTGATAAAAATTGCTTGTTATTATCTATCACTGTTTCTCATCAATATTAATAAAAACATTATATTTAAAATGTTTCCTGCATTTCCAAAATATTGTTAACAGTTGTATAAAATATTATCTAGTTATGTAAGGTATGACCTTAATTCCACATCTTTTATCTTTAACCTATTACCTTGTACCTAGGCTCTAGTATATGCTTATTGAGTTTGGGTAGATAAATTCTTCTTACACTTATAGTATATCATTTCTGATAAAGTAGTCCAGATAATAGTACAATTGCAAATACAGACTGAAATCCTTCTACTGGCAATGGATCTAATCTAAATCCAGATTTGGTATGTTTTATCAATGGTTCTACACCTATTATTCTTTGTTTTGTTGCACGATTCGAAAAACAGTTAGCTAAAAACTATATCTTAGTTAATACAATAACATAATTTCACTATTTCCGTTATGATCTATCAACAAAACGTTAACAAATAACGATTAAAATAATCATGCAACAAAGCAGATCAAAAGTACAAACCAAAGAGATTGGAGAGAAGTATCAGGGGATATATCATTGATGAAGCGGCTATAAACCAGGCTCTGAATTACTATGGCTTTGGAGGCTATGTAGAAAGAGAATATTTAATAGTAATTCCATTGTTATTTGCAATAATATATTAAGTATTTAAAAGGATCTGTAAAATAATACAAAACTAAAAGTTTGAGATTTCTTTTATAAAAATAACACATAGGAATATAACAAAGAATAGGTTATATCTATTTCATGGTTTTGCAATAAGGAATTAATTTCTAAATATTATCAATTATATTATACGAATTGGAAAGGATTTAATTATATTCTGCATAGTATCTGTATCGTTTTTCTACTTCTTTATTTTTTCCGTCTAATACAAATTGTATTTGTTTTTCTAGCAGATCTCGAGAATAGTTTTTAAAATAAGTACCATCATCAGTATCAGGAAATTTTAGCAAACTGTTTTCAAAATCTTTCATAAAATCCGTTACCAATATTCTAAATTCTGATTTAGTTGGTTTTTTATTTTTATTTACTTTCAACCAAGAAACAGCGCATTGTGTTGAATAGATCCCTGCCAAATCTTCTAAAAGTCTGTCAATCTCAAAAAAATCTACCATTAGATTGTAAGAATTAATCTCCTTATCATTAAAAAAATTTTCTATTATTTGGCTTCCTTATATATGCAGAATAAATAGAAAGATAAAAATGTGTATGTCTTTTTTAAAATTATATGCCTATAACTGATGTTATAAAAAAGCAAATTGCTCAAAAAAGACGCCTCTTTTTTAAGATCTGTTTCAAATGTGGAGCAAAAAATCCTATTGGATCTGAAAGATGCAGAAAGTGTCATGGAAGTCAAATGCGATTAAAAAATAGAACTTTGGGTGCAAAAAAATAATCATTTTTTATTCAATGATGCTATTTATTTGAAATTATTATAGAATCTTTTACAAATAAGAAACCTTTAATTATCTTTTTTGATTCCTCTATTCTAAGATTACGATTAATATGAAATATCCCAAAGTTGTTTTGACTGCTGATCGAACGTTAATGTCTCCCTACAGAGGAATCTCGCTAGCATCCTTTTTTGGTTGCGCGCCAGCACTGGATGAAAGCCGTAGTCACGATTCCTTTTGGTATAAAGTCCTGGGTAAGCAAGTAACTCCTAAATTGCTCTTTGATTTTATATGTAATCCAATCGGTCATGTAAATGGGAGGGCAAATTATGCTCCTTATGGCTTAAGAAAGGTTGAATCTTCTTTATTACGGGATGGATATTCGGAAGAAGATGTAGTAGTGGCTCATCCTGACTATGTAGACAAATTTATTGGGCCAGAAACCGAATTCATAGGAACATATGAAATGGATCCATTGGGTATGGGACCAGTCACTATGACATTTACCTATGGGCGTAAACAAATGTCTTATGATGAATTTTATAATAGGGAATTACATCTTAAAATTAACGCAGCAAAACAAAAGAATAATAGTAAGGCCAAAGTGGTTGTTGGAGCGTCAGGTACATGGCAATATAATTACGATCCTGCAAAAATTGAAGAATATGGTTTATATGCAATATTAGAGGGGGACTTGGGCGGGATCGGGCCAGAAATAGATGGAGCCGGTAGAAGCTTTTTTGACGCTGTAATAAATAACGAATTGGAAACCGCAAATCCTTTTAAAAAATCAAAATTCAAGGTGGAAGTTAAAGAATTCAATAGAAATGGTAGAAAATATCATGGACGATTCCTTCATTATTCAGATGAACCTGTTGTTGATGAAATACCCAATATTGTTAATCCGAGTATGCATGGAATGATAGAAGTTATGAGGGGATGTGGTAGAGGTTGTAAATTTTGTGATGTAACGCTAAGACCATTGAGATATTACCCTGTTGAAAAAGTTCAAAAGGAAATTGAAATTAATATAAAATATGGTGGTTTAAAAAATGCTTGGATTCAAAGTGATGATATTTTTGTATATGGATTAAATCCTCGAACAACTAAAAATATGCAACCTAACCGAGAAGCTCTTGAAGAATTATTCAAAGGAATCATGGAAACAGGTGTTGAGCATACAAATCCTACACATGGAACCCTTGCGGGTGCTATTGCAGATGAAAAACTTATTCCTAGCTTATCCAAGATAATAAAATCAGGTCCAAGAAATCACATTGGTGTTCAATGTGGTTTAGAAACTGGTAGTATTAGATTGATTGGTAAATATGCAGATAGAAAACTTGCACCTTTCAAACCTTCTGAGTGGCATTGGGTAGTTAAAGAAGGAGTAAAAACACTCAATGAATATTATTGGGTACCTGCATTTACTTTGATTATGGGTTTAGATAATGATGAAAGTGCGGATGATAGTTGGGAAACAATTCAATTAATTCATCAATTGGAAAAAGAACAACCCGATTCGAAATTTACAGTTACTCCATTAACCTTTGTTCCAATTGGTTTGCTTGAGAAATCTGAATTTTTTGATATTGGTAATACTATGGATCCGGCAAAATTGGGAGTAATGTATAAGACATGGCAACACAATTTCAAATATGCTATTCATAAATTTATGTCTAAAGTAGGGCAAAATGATCCAATTAAAAAATTCTTCTTTGCCTCCTTGGCAAAGACATTAGGAGGTGTACCTTTGAATGCTATGGAGAAATATGCTAGAAGAAAAAGCCCAGAACATGAGAGAGTGATTGAAAAAATCAAAGCACAATATGCCTGATTATCATTCAATATTTACTTTACCTCCTTCTCGATTGTTTCAATAAGTATTCCAAAATTGCTTATGATATTTTTTTTAAATATATTTTCAGTTTTTTCTTTGATAGTTTCCTTAGAAAAAATTATTGTTTGAACATTCTCTTTAAATTCCATTTCATCAAGAGCCGAAGATAAAAATCTTAATGACATTTCATTAAAAGAACATATGCAAACATATACTTTCTCTTTATTCTTATTTGATAATTTAGTTATGTATCTTTGAAAATCAATGTCGAAAAAGGGATCGATATATCTTTCAACATTTCCTATCAATATAGAATTAATCCTGATTTTTTTTGCATAAGTATTTATCATATTAGATATCGGTATCGAATCATCATCGCCTGAAACGATAATAAGCAAAGAATTTCTCTTTATAATATTTTCATTATCTTTAATATCGTTCTTTAAAAGATTTATTGCCTCTGTTAAATTTGTAATTTGATGAATTTTTTCAGTTTTTCCTATTTTTCCTCTATTGTGAAGTTCAAAAAGAGTATTAAGAACTGGAAAGCAAATATCTATAATAATTTTCTTTAAATTAATTCTTTTATTAATGATGCTTAAAATTGTATTTTCTAATATTTCTTTTTCACCTTTTATTAGAGACATTAGTAATTTTTGTTGCAAATCAATATAACTATCATCTTTTGAATCAATATCAATTATTCCAGGATTTATAAACCAAAAATTTACAGAACCTATTTTCTTTTTACTAATGATTCTTTGAAAATATAAAATATCGAGATATTTTGTAATGGTGATTCTATTAGTTCCTATTTTTTTTGAAATTTCTGTGCTTGACATGGGATTGTTATCACCTAATAATTTTATTACTTCTTTTTGGATGTCTGATAGATTATATCTTTTATACATAGTATAATAATATATTTAAAATTATATCAATAAAAAAGATTTAATTGAATAGATTTTGTTGAATAATTCCGCTTAGATGGATTTATGACCATCCTCCATCAACTTCATATATTCCTCTTTTGATTTGATATATTTGTTCTCTAGGAAATGAATGCTTTTCAGAGGATTAAATGATCTGAAAAACAGGAAATTGGTAATAATTACAAATAAGGCTCAAAAAGATATTCTAAAATGGAATAAAAGATTGTCCAAAAATAAGAGGAGGATGAAATTATGGCGCATCTTGACCTTTCCAACCTGAAATAAAAGAATAAATTTTTAATACTACTTGTTTTTGGTCCCTCCCTTACCTGTACTCTTTGGTTTACTCGTCCAACTAGATGAGTAACATTCACAGAGGATTTTAAAAGATTGAACCGTTGTTAAAAATGTATGTTCCATATCTCAAAATATAAAATAATAAAAAGGACTATAGCCATAGTAAAGTGAAAACATATACTCCGTTGTCCCTTTCTTTCATAATTGGATGGAGTAACAGATTCCAAAATCAAAGGATAAGAGAAGTCATAAGGAGTAATATATATCTGAAAGAAGACAATATATTATTAATAATCGATTGATGGTTACCGCATTTGACCTTATGATTTCAAAGCTCATCTTAAGGAAGATATTGACATGGTTATGGCATTGTAGAGAGGATCACCATATTCTAGAATATATGGTAAACGAATTAATCTGAATATCTTGGTGCAGAAAAAGATTATAAAAGCAATTATTATTATTGCTACTAAATAAAAAAAGATAAACCGAATTTTAAAAAATGTAGTAAATGACAATGGTATACAATCTCCTAATTTAAAAAATATAAAATAATAGTAAATATATATTTAGAAACAGGTATAGAAGATAAAATCGAATATCTTACATAGTATGGAGATTGATAATCTATAGAATGCGGAACCAACAGTGCTAACAGCGGCTCTGTTCACTCAAGGTTTAATTCCTTATTATGAAAATCTACAAATAGGTTCGAACAATTAATACATATTTTAATTTACATTTCTTTTTTCGGTATGGAAAATAATCGTCAAAACATTCTTTTGTTATATCCTTTATGTATTGCATAGTTCTTTGAGTAGCGCTTTTCTCATAAGTGGAATGAATATGGTGATCCAGTTGTAAGAATCTGCCTGCTTTAGGATAACTCTAAGCCACAGTCTATAGAAACAGGATGCTTTCCGTACTCTTTTATAACATTTGAAATAAATTGTTCGGCTACTACTACAAACATTTTTCGTTCTTCTGATATATTAACTGAAAGGATTTCTTTATCTTTTGTTGATTCAATAACCGCGATCACTCAAAACCATATCAATTCAAATCCATCATTAATTTGGGTTTCATCAGTTACATATCCGTCAATTTTATTATTTTCTGTTGATACTTTCTTTGCTTGTATTTTTGAACCCCGGAGCAAATAGATATAAGTAACTAATCTTTATTATATGCAAAAAAAGAAAGATAATGCTTTTGCAGTATTTCTAAATGATAAACCTATATAAAAAAAGTACAAGCATAAACCTATCCCATAATTTGTGAAGGTGTTCTGTTTTTAGAATCCATAAAAAGGGCCATTTTCAATCTGTAGGTTTCTCCTCAACTTAACAGAGCCAAAAAAAATAATATCTTTATTGATTGAATGCTGATGCTAATTCTAAAATCTTATCATACCAGTTTTTTGCTTTGGTGATGCTACTTGAAACAAGAACTCCTGCTGAACCATTCTCTATGGCTATTTTAACATCGTCCTTTTTGTTGATTCCTGCTCCACAAATTAACTTTGACTTTAGATTTCTTTTATTTATTACGCTACTGCATTCTCGTATTAAAAACGGTTTTTCAGATGAAATTGATTTTTGAGTTCCAATCAATTCAGGTGGTTCAATTGCAATATAATCAGGTTCAAATGCTAAAATTTCTTTTAAACCTTCAAATGTTTTTATACATACTATAGATATAAGCTTCATTTCTTTTAGTTTTTCTATTGATCGTTTTATTTCATCTATTTCTATTTCATGTTCGCTATGATTAATTAATGATCCCTTTGCCCCTACTTTTTCTATTATTTCTGGTATGTAGAATCCAGTTGTAGCTCCGATTTTTTTTAGATCAATATGTTGCGAAATAACTTTGAGCTTTGATTGTTTGGCTATTAGTGCTAAAGAAGGTTGTGGTGGCGATATGATTATTTCCACATTTAGCTTTTCGCTAACTCTCTCTGCATCTTTTACAATTTTTATTGTATTATCTCCTGATGTTTCTAAGTAATTTTTTAAGTTAATAATGAATGGACCATTTCGTGAGTTAGTGTTCATGCCGTTAAATGTTGCTACTTGAATTTTTCATTTAGTTTTGATATTCTTGCTTCATATCCTTTATTGTATTCCAGCTCGTCTGGAACTAGGGTAGCTGGATGTATAAATCCTTGAACTCTCATCATGATAGCTCTTTCCACAGTCAACATTCTTTGATATTCCCAATCAGAAGTACCAAAGCCATCGTGCGGACCCGTGAATTTGCCATTATGCATACTAAATAATAGACAGGATACTATTGGAATTGAATAATTTAAACTGGCTGCAGAATTTAGTTTTATTGGCATTAAAGGCATGTGATGACTTCCTCTTGTATTTCCTGCAACGATATGTGGATCGTTAAAGGCACTTCCAGCTTCCTCTGTAGCTGGAAAGTTTTTTTGAGTTCTTATAATCGCGATGGGATCATCTTTTCCTACGTATGTCCCAGCAATATTGTGTAATCTGTCTGTTGATGAGGAAACTATGTGTTCTCTATTGTGTGATAAAATTGAATGTACAACATATTTTCCTGGATACATTAAGGCTGCTTCAATTTCTGGTTTATCATTCCATAATTTTAATTCCGCGATCTTCCCAGTCATCACATCCATGATTCTAAATATTGATCCTTTTGCCAGTTCTTCATTTATAATTAATCCCGTATTACTTCTTGAATCTACGAACATTCTCCAGAATGGAAAATTAAATGCTCCGGGTTCAGTTTTATCTGCTGCAAATATACAAAAAACTTCGCTTGGTCTTTCCTCCATTTCTATTTCTGCAATTCCTGGTCCCATACCTTTTACGTTTCCTGAAAATGAATCTTTTAACAAGTCTTGGCCAGCCCCATAAAGACCCTGTTCTTTTGCAATTTTAGTTCCTTCGGTAAATGCATCCCATGCAAGCTTATGGATCTGTTGGTTATCTACCCCCAAAGTATGACTCATTATAATGTGGATATCGTCACCTGTATATCCAATATATTTATCAATAAGTACTCCTTTTCCATTTTTAAATACATAATCTTTTACTGTTTGAACTAATTCATCGCTAGGTCTTGTATGTCCTCCTATTCCTCCGATATCTGCTTTGATTGCTGAAACCGTAATTTTCATAAACAAATTTCATTTTATACCAGTTAAAAATTTTGTGTAGTAAAAGTTTATGAATCGATATCTGTGAATATCGAATTAGTTGATAGGATGAACAAAACTAAACTTAATTGTTTTATAATTGGGGGATTTGGAAATAATTTTATTGTTACTATTATTTTTATAAAAATTTTAAAGTTTTTTGGTTGCCATTTATGATTCTTGTTGCCAATAAAAGTAACTAATAAATACCCATTATTTTCCTTTACTATTATGCGTGACGCAAATTTAATCAAAATAATGATAGAAGAACGAGCTTTAGTAAAATTGATCAAAACCATCGGAGAGAAAGAATACTCCACAAGAGACCTATTAAAAAAACTTGGTGCATATGGATATGGACACAAATTATTAATCAAAGCTGAAGATAGAGGATTAGTTGAAAGGAGTAATGTTAAAAATAAAACATTCAATAAATTAACAAAAGAAGGGAAGAAAATAATTCGATTAGCTAAAGAAATTGGCGTATAGCATTCTAAATTTGTTGATATTCTTATATTTTTCTTTTAAATTTTAACAAAAGAATTAAATTATTTGGTATGTCACGCTCGCCTGCTATGAATAAAGTTGTTCTTGCGTTTTCAGGCGGACTTGATACATCTGTATGTGTAAAATATTTACAAAAGAACCATAATTTAGATGTAATTACTTTAACGGTAGATATAGGACAAGGTGATGATTTTAAAGAGATCGAAAAAATTTCCTCAAGTTTGGGATCTATAGATCATATATATGTTGATGCTAAAGAAGAATTTGTTAATGAATATGTTGTTCCGGCAATAAAATCAAATGCTCTCTACCAGCAAAACTATCCACTTGCCACAGCTATTGCTCGTCCATTGATAGCGAAAAAGTCTGTAGAAATAGCTAACAAATATAATGCTACATCCGTTGCTCATGGTTGTACAGGAAAGGGTAACGATCAAATTCGATTTGATGTCACAATCAAGTCCTTAGATCCAAATTTAAGTATCATTGCTCCTATTCGTGATCTAAACCTTTCCAGGGATAAAGAAATAGATTTTGCTAAAGAAAATGGTATTAGAATTAGTGAAATATCAAAAAAGTATAGTATTGATAAAAATTTATGGGGTAGATCAATCGAAGGGGGTATTCTCGAAGATCTTGATAACGAACCGTTAGAAGATGCTTTTGAATATGTTAAATTCAATAACAATTCTGTAGGTACTATAGAATTAGATTTTGAAAAAGGTATTCCAGTATCTTTGGATGGTAAAATGGAAAAACTGCCTTACTTGATAAATAAATTAAATGAAATTGCTGGTTCATTTGGGATAGGTATTATTGATCACATTGAAGATAGAGTTATAGGCATAAAATCGAGGGAAGTATATGAAGCTCCTGCCGCTTTAATTCTTATAAATGCACATAAAGATCTTGAAAAATTAACACTAACAAATCATGAACTCCGATTTAAAGCGATTGTAGAGGAGCAGTGGTCTTGGCTAGCTTATTCTGGATTATGGTTAGATCCTTTATTTTCTGATTTGAATCAATTTATAGAAAAAACTCAAGAGCGGGTAACTGGAAAAATAAAGATTAAAATGCATAATGGATATTACAGGGTAATAGGGAGAGATTCAAAGTTTTCATTATATAATAATAATATTGCTACTTATTTATCAAATTCAACATTTGACCAAACTATAGCAAAAGGTTTTGTGGAATTGTGGGGTTTGCAATCTATTACTGCTAATTCAGTAATTGCACGTAATAATGCTTAAAAATGGTCAAATTAGGTATTTTCTTTGATAAATTACGTTTTGAAGAAAAATCTCTATATGAGACAGCCATAAAAATTGGAATCGAAGTCAATCTAATTGATTCAAAAAATGTTATTCTAAATACAGATTATTTGACTAATAATAATTTGGATTATGGAGATGTCATTTTACAAAGAAGTATTAGTTATTTCAGAGGTCAATTTCTGACAAATTGTTTAGAATTGCTGGGATATAAGGTAATAAACAATTCGAAAATTGGAGAAATATGTGGAAATAAATTATTAACTTCTATGATTTTGAAAAGAAATAATGTTCCAACTCCTAAATCCTTTTTCTCTTTTAACGCTGATTCTGCTTTTAACATCGTTAATCAACAAGATCTGAAAAATAATCCTCTTGTTTTCAAACCTGTAATTGGTTCTTGGGGTAGAGGAGTTTTCCCTGTTAGAAATAAAGAAGTAGGTAAAATGATTGTTGAAATGAGGCAAGAGAGTTCTAGTCCATTTTCAAATATTTATTATTTTCAAGAATTGATAAAAAGGCCACCAAGGGATATCCGTTGTATCGTTATTGGGGAACAGGTAGTAGCTGCTATTTATCGATACTCATCTAGCGATGAATGGAGAACCAATGTTTCAAGAGGCGGAAAAGCAGAAATGATAAAAATAACATCGGAATTAGAAAACATTGCTATTAAAGCTGCTAAAGCAGTAGGAATAGGTATTTTAGGAGTCGATATGATGGAGGATGAACAGCATGGATTATTGGTCCATGAAATAAATAACACTGTAGAGTTTAGAGGCGCGAGCTCTGCAACTAGTATAGATATAGCAAAATTGATGATTGACTATATAAAAGACATTCAAAAAATCTAAACAAATATTAATGTATGACCAAAAATTTAAATGAGGATAATTAAACGGTTTATTGTTTATGAGATTCTGTGTTGATAATATATTGTTTAATGGTAAAAATGATATTCTCTATATGGAGGATTTCCATTGAAAGTTGGGGTTATCGGAGCATCTGGATTTGTAGGTGGAGAGTTGTTACGTCTCCTAGTCACTCATCCACAGGTAGAAATATCAATGGTTACATCGAGACAAAAGTCCGGAGAATACGTTCATAGAGTTCATCCTAGCCTAAAAAATTTTGTTACTTTGTCATTTGAAGATATGAATTTAGATAAACTAGTAAATTCTTGTGATATAGTTTTTGTATCTGTGCCTCATGGAAAATCTAATAAAATTGTTAATGAAATCTTTAAGAGTGGAATAAAGATAGTAGATCTCTCGGCAGACTTTAGACTTAAAAATCCTGATGATTATATAAAATGGTATGGATGGGAGCATCCATACCCTGATTTATTGACTAAATCAACTTATGGTGTACCTGAGATCCATCGAGAAGAAATAAAAAAAGCTCAATTAGTTTCATGCCCAGGATGTATGGCAGTTACTTCTTTACTTGCATTAAAACCTTTAATAGAAAATGATTTAATTGATAATGATCACATTATTGTTGATAGTAAAATAGGTTCATCGGGTGCTGGAGGTAAAGCAAATGCGGGGACTCATCATGCAATGCGGTATGGAGTTATTAGGCCTTATAAACCTGCAAAACATCGTCATACTGGAGAAATTGAGCAAGAATTAAGTTTGCTTTCCAATAGTACAATTCATGTTAGCATGACTCCTCATGCTGTTAACATGGTTCGGGGTATATTGACTACTAATCATGTATTTTTGAAAAAGCCATTAAACGAAATTGATTTATGGAAAATTTATAGAAATGCATATAAAAATGAGTTTTTTATTCGATTAATACGAGATAAAAACGGGTTTTATAAATTTCCAGATCCTAAATTTGTGATAGGATCTAACTTTTGCGATATCGGATTTGATTTAGATGAGGATAACAAACGAGTTGTATCTCTTTCTGCATCAGATAATCTAATGAAAGGTGCTGCAGGATCCGCAATACAAAATATGAATGTAATGTGTGGGTATGACGAAATGATGGGACTTAAATTTACTCCAATTACACCTGTATGATTGTTATTAAAATAGGCGGAAGTATTGTAGAAGAATTGCATTCTTCTATATTGGATGATTTTGTTGAATTATCTAAACGAGAAAAAATTGTAGTGGTTCATGGTGGTGGAAAAGATGTTACTAGTATTGCCACATTAATGGGTAAAGAACAAAATTTTATAATGTCACCAGAAGGTAAACGAAGCAGGTATACTGATAAAGAGACATCGATGATATATACCATGGTAATGTCTGGTAGAATAAACAAAAACATTACAGCAATGTTATCTAGCAAAGGTATATTATCTGTTGGGATAACTGGAGTAGACGGCGAAACTATTAGAGCCCAACGAAAGAAAAAATTAATTATTTTGAATGAAAAAGGTAGAAAAATGATTATTGATGGTGGTTATACTGGAAAAATATCTAATATTGATCCAAAATTGATCAATATTCTATTAAGTAATGGTTATCTTCCTGTGATTTCTCCTATAGCATTGGGAGAAGAATACGAATTCTTGAATATCGATGGTGATAGAGCTGCTGCAAATATTGCGGGTGCATTGGAATCTGATGTTGTTATTTTTATTACAAATGTTAATGGTTTAATAATTGAAGAAAAATTAGTACATAATCTTACGTTGGAAGAAGCTAAAAAATTGTTGCCTAGAATCGGACCAGGGATGGAAAAAAAAATATTGGCCAGTACAGAAGCGTTAGCATTGGGGGTTAATAAAACAATTATTGCATCGGGATCGGTGAAAAATCCTATTTTATCTGCATTATCGCATAATAACTGTACGGTGATTATGTAATGAACTATAATATAAATGAAGAAAATTTTGTTGGAAATATATATCAGCGATTTCCAGTCAGCATAAAGAAAGGCAAGGGCTGTACTCTTTGGGATATTGATGGAAAAGAATACATCGATTGTATGGGTGGTTATGGCGTTGCTTTAGTTGGACATTGTAATGATAGAGTAATTAATGCAATAAAAAAACAAGCCGAACAGCTTATAACTTGTCACATATCTTTATACAATGATACTAGATTAGATTTTTTAAATAAACTTTTTACCATTGCACCTACAAATCTAAATAAGGTATTTTTTGCTAATAGCGGTGCTGAATCTGTAGAAGCAGCTATCAAGTTCTCTAGAAAATATACCAAAAAAACTGGCATTATTGCATTAAATGGTGCTTATCATGGAAAAACATTTGGAGCATTATCTGTTACCTATAATGAAAAATATCGTAAATCTTTTTTGCCTTTATTAGATGATGTTTACTTTGTTTCATACAGTGATTCTGAGAAAATTGAAGAATTGGTAAATGGGCCGAATAATAAAATTGGAACAATAATTGTTGAACCAATACAAGGTGAAACAGGAATAATTGTTCCACCTGTTGATTTTCTAAAAAAAATTCGTAGTATTTGTGATAAACATGGATTGGTATTAATATTTGATGAAATTCAGTCAGGATTGGGACGAACTGGAAAGATGTGGGCAGGACAGCATTGGGACATTAAACCTGATATTATGTGCTTAGCAAAGGGGATTGCTGGAGGAATACCTATGGGTCTAACACTTTTACGTTCTGAAATTCTTGATTGTATTAAAGTAGGTGAACATTCATCGACATTTGCCGGAAATCCTCTTGCCTGTGCGGCAGGCTCTGCCACAATAGATTCCTTAGTGGAGGATAAATTAGTTGAAAATTCCGAGAAAATAGGTAAAATGTTTAAAGAAGGTCTGTTAGATTTAAAAGATACTCATAAAATAATTCGTGAGATAAGAGGATTTGGAATGATGATGGGAATAGAAATGAAATTTGATATCAAAGATATTCTATTTGATGGAATTAAAAGTGGAATTTTATTATTATATTCCGGTAGAAACATTTTAAGATTACTTCCACCTTTGGTAATGGATGAAGACATAACTAAAAAGGCAATTAATTTGATAGATAAATTACTTTATAATGAGGAGAAAAGAAGAAATGTCTGAGAACTTAAATTCTATAGATGAAAAAATTATTAAAATATTGAAGAACGATTCAAGAAAATCTTTTGTAGATATTGCAAATGAAATTGGGATGTCTGAATCAGCTGTTAGGCGTCGAGTAAAAAACTTACAAGATGTCGGAATAATAAAAAAATTTACAATAGATATGGGACCATCTAATAAAACTAGTGCAATAACTTTGATTTCTGTAAGTTCTACAGCTGACACATCAAATGTTTCAAATCATCTTTTGAGTCTCAAAGGTATCGAAGTAGTTTATGAAATAACTGGACAATATGATATTGCTACTATAATTATTGCTCCTACAATATTAGAAATTAATTCATATATAGATGAGATAAGAAAAATCGAGGGTGTTTCTGATACTAACACTGTTATAATATTGAGAACTCTTGGTAATTATACTTAAAATACTTCTTATTTTTGTAATTTCTTATTTTTTGTTGATTAATAAATACATGGTGAATTCCATTAATTAATGTTTTTTTACATATAGTATATTATTGTTTTTGACTATAACATTTATAAATTAAACGATAATAGTATTATTAATTATAGTATGTCACTAAAATCAGACGATCCTAATTATTTTGCGCATTTGTATAATGATTCCAAACATGATAATAAATATATTAAAATTTTGGATTCTACATTACGGGAAGGAGAACAGCATCCGGGTGTTTCTTTTTCTAATAAACAACGGATTCAAATTGCGTGGATGCTTGATTCATTTGGGGTAGATCAAATAGAAATAAGTCCAATAGTTTCTCTAGATCATAGAGATGCTACAAAAATAATACTTAAACAAGGACTAAAAGCTGACATCGTAGCACATGTGCGTGCAATAAAATCTGATATTGATGTTGCAATAGATTGTGATGCAACTTGGGTGGCCACTTATCTTGGAATATCTGATATTCATTTGTCTTCCAAACTACGAATATCCAGGGAAGAAGCTAAAATTAGAGCTTTAGATGTGGCTGATTACATTAAATCACATGGACTAAAATCTCGATTTACTATGGAAGATGCAAGCAGGACGGATCCTGAATTTCTATTGGATATGTGCAGGGAAATAAATATTCGTGGCATTGAAAGAATAAGTATTCCCGACACAGTTGGAATCATGAGACCTAGAGGAATGTATAATGTAGTAAAATTAGTGCATGATAATATTGATAATTCAAAAACTGCTTTAGATGTCCATTGTCATAACGATGTTGGTTTAGCTTTATCTAATGCCTTATCAGGATGTAATGGAGGGGCCGATCAAATTCATACAACTATAGATGGGCTTGGTGAAAGAAATGGTATCCCTGCATTAGCAGAAACTGCTGTTGCATTAAATCTTATCTATAAATCTAATAATGATTTTAGATTACACATGCTAAGGGATCTATCTAAAACTATTTCTGAATACACTCACATTCCGATCCATGAATCCAAACCCTTAGTGGGTGAAAGCGCTTATAAACATAAAGCCGGAACTCACCTTGCTGCTATCTTGCGAAATCCTTCTGCTTATGAAATAATCGAACCTAAACAAGTAGGCAATAGGCGACAAATTGTCTTCGGTGAATTATCTGGTAAAAACGGTTCTGCTTATCTATTATCCTTATTGGGATTAGATGCATCGAAAGAAAATTCTGAATCTTTGGCAAAGGGATTAAAAGAATTGCGTATGGGCGATATTCTTGAGTTATATTTAGATGAAAAATTGGAGAGAAAAATACTTAATGAGGGTTATATGAAAACAAATAAGGATTAAAAAATGGCAAAAGTTAATTGTACCGAATGTGATGCAGAAGTCCCAATACCAAATGACTCGATGCAAGGAGAAATAGTTACTTGTCCTGATTGTGGAGAAAGTTTTGAATTAGTAAAATCAGGTGACGAGTTTAGTATAAAGCCTGCCCAAGTAGTTGGAGAGGATTGGGGACAATAAATAACGAGGAAGGAAATTCTTCCCTCAACATTCTTTTTGATAATATAAGATGGGAAGAAAAGTCAATAATTGAAAATGCAAAAAAAAATGATATTGATTTAAAAGCAATTGATTGCAGAGAACTTGTTTTATTTTTGAATTGTGAAAATAAAGAGTTTGAAAATAAAGTTATTCTGCAGAGGTGTGTAGGTTATTTTAAAAGTATGCATTCTACAGCTGCTTTGGAAGGACTTGGAGCTCGGTTGATAAATCCTCTTTATACTTCTGTTATGTGCGGCAATAAATTATTTTCTCATATGGAGCTCCAAAAACAAGGCATTGCCACACCTAATGCTTTTTGCTCCTTTTCTACTTCTTCTGCTATTGAAGGGATTAAAAAATTTGGGTATCCTGTTGTGATAAAACCTACTGTTGGAAGTTGGGGGCGGTTGATTGGCCTACTGAACGATGAGGAAGCCGTTAAAACCGTCTTAGAAGATCGGGAACATATGTTCCCTATATACCATGTTAATTACCTTGAAGAATTTGTCAAAAGACCACCTCGGGATATAAGGGCTATTGTTGTAGGTGATCAAATAGTAGCTGCAATATATAGATATTCTGGCAATAATGAATGGAAGACAAACATGGCTTTGGGTGGCCGTGCTGAATTATGCCCTGTTACAAAGGAATTGGAAGATATTTGTCTTACTGCTGCGAAAATTTTTAAAGCCGATGTAGTAGGTGTAGATTTAATGGAAAGTATAAATCATGGTCTAGTAGTTCATGAAGTAAATAATACCACTGAATTTAAAAATACAGTACGAGTAACTGGAGTTGACATACCCTCATTAATTGTTAATCATATGGTTAATATTCTAAAAAAATAAAAACCATGGTCTCTTCTACATTTGCTATAGAGTTATTAAAAAATTCGCTGGAAATATATTCGCCATCAAGATCAGAGACAAAATTTGCTATTTTTTTGAAGGATGTTTGTTTGGATCTTGGTTTTGAAAAAGCAAATATTGATAGCGTAGGAAACATTGTTGCGATGAAGGGCACAGGGGACCCAATAATATTACTTTGTGGTCATATGGATACGGTTCCTGGTATTGTACCTGTTCGTTTGGATGGTGATTATATGTATGGCAGGGGTGCATCAGATGCAAAGGCGCCTTTGATGGCTATGTTATTGGGAGCAGCAGATTTTCCGAAACAAAATGGTACAATAATTTTTGCTGGAGTTGTGGATGAGGAAGGTAATGCAACGGGCATAAAAAATCTTGTTAAAGATAAAAGTTTAAATCCTCATTATGCAATTTTTGGTGAACCAAGTGGAATTGATAATATCACTATCTCTTATAAAGGACGATTGGAAATTCGTATATTATGTGATGTAAATAGTGGTGCCCATGCAAGTGCGCCATGGATTTCTTTGAATGCTATTGAAGAGATTTATAGTATATGGGCCAATCTAAAAAAAGTTTTGGATAGTTATGATATTAATAAATCAAAAAATAAAGCAGATCTTGTAAGTTATAGTGTAACAGAAATAAGTGGAGGATCTAGTCATAATGTTACTCCTCAAAAATGTCGTATGACTATTGATATTCGAATACCTGCTCATTTATCTTGTGATGATATTCTGAATCTAATTGATATAAATATTAATAAAATAAGAAAAGATAAAGATGCGATTGTGATAAAGTATCAAGTTGAGGATAAAACAGAACCTTTTCAAGCCAATGCTTCTTCTACTTTGGTAAGATCTTTGGTGTTATCAATTTTGGATAATAGAAAAAAAAGACCATTATTATTAAAAAAGACCGGCACAGGAGATATGAATATTCTAGGTAACGTTCTTAAGATTCCTGTTGTTACATATGGACCGGGAGACCCGCATTCCTCTCATACGGTGGATGAGAAAATCTATATTCATGAGTATTTGATGGGGATTGAAATTTATAAAAATACTTTATTTCATATGATTCGATTGCATAAAACTTTACAAAATAGATAAAATAGAGCACATAATTTATTTTAAAAATATGGTTTTTAAAAGAATACATAAATAAATTAAAACTATATTTGATATTTAATAAGAAATGCTTTATTTGATAGGTGTAGGAATAAATGAATATGATTCTTTGAGTATTGGTTCTATTGATATTTTAAAGCATAGTGATATAGTTTTTTTGGATAGATTTACTGGTTTTTTATCTGAAGAATTTGCTCTAAAAATTAAAAATATGTTAAACTTAACTAATAATTCGAATCAAAAAAATCAGACCAAGGTTAAATTTGTTGAAAGATGGTTTATAGAGGATGGAAGAGAAATATTGGATAATTCGATAGAAAAAAATGTATGTTTATTGATTTATGGAGATCCTCTAATTGCAACTACTTATAATGAATTACTTGCTAGGGCGATTAAGCAATCGGTTCATTATAAAGTAATCCATTCATCCTCTGGTATTTCTTCACTAATAGGTGAATCTGGGTTACATTATTATAAATTTGGAAAAACGGTTACAATGATGTCTGATCCTTTGTCGTCGATTACAGTATATGATACTATTTATAACAATATTTGCCTTGGGTTGCATACTTTAATTTTAACTGAGTATAATAACGATGAACGCCCAAAAAGTTCAAAGCTAAATAATAATGTACCTTTTTTTTTGCCCCCAAAAAATGTTTTTGATTTATTATTAGAACGGGAAAAGGATTTGAAACTGCTAAATTTATCTGAAAATTCTTTTGCAATTGTTGCCTCTCAAATAGGATCTGAAAACTCAAAATTAATTTGTGGAAGGATAAAATCTTTATTGAACATGCAAATTGATACCGGTTTTAATTCTATAATCATACCTGGTAATTTACATTTCACAGAAATTGAATGTCTGAAAAATTTAACTATAATGATTGACGAGCCTATTGATAATTCTGCAATTGTTGATAGATTACCTGATAGAATGTTAAAAAGATATATCCCCAACGCAAAACAAGCTTTAGATAATTTAATAGCTATGATTCACAGTGAAAAAAGTATATCTGAAAGGGAATATTCTGTTGTTTTAGAAAATGCTGAAAATTATCTTTTTGACGCTGAACGTTTTTATAAACAAGGGAAGATGGAACTTGCTATTCTCAGTGTGGGTTATGCTGAGGGTTTAATAGATTCACTAAGATTTCAAAAAGGCATAAATCCTTGGTAGTGACAATAACGTAGATTTTTTATATGGGATAGTTAAGAATTATTAATAGACTGTTTTTTTAAATATAATAAATAATGCATGATATATTTCCAGATCCTCAAGAAGGCCCGGGTATTAATGATAATTCCGAATTAGATAAAAAAAATGGAAATAATGTTGATAAAAAGAAACCTGATATAAAAAAAGAATCAGTAGGGCATTTGCCTGATGAACTACTAAAATTTGTCAATAATGATTCATACTCATTACTTGTTAAAGGGAATCCTGGGACCGGCAAAACAATTTTTGCACTAACTTTGATGGATAATCTGGATCATAATAGTAATTATTTTTATATATCTACTAGGTTATCTATCAAACAGCTCTCGTATTTTTATCCTTGGATTAGCAAATTTACAATACAAACTGAATCAAAGTATGAATATAAATTTGAAGATGCACGGCTGGACGAACCCGAATCTTTATTTGAACGAATTACTAATCAATTAATGGATGTAAAATCTCCCATTATTATAATTGATACTTGGGATGCTATTGCTTCCTTTATGGATAGGGAGTCAAGGTTAAATAATGAACGAGTTTTACAAATATGGAGAGAAAGAGCAGGAGCAAAATTAATTTTTCTAAGTGAATCGTATGATACGACTCTCTTGGATTCTATTGTCGATGGAATAATTACTTTAAAACTCGCCTTTAAAAATTCAAATTACTATAGAAAATTATTTATCAATAAACTGCGTGGAATTTCAATCGGTTGTTCTGTATACAATTTTTCTTTATTTAATGGATTATTTTTTGTGCTTGATTCTATTGATAATCTGAATGTATTTGAAAAGCTCAAAATAAATACATTTGTTCAAGATAAAATTGTAAATGCTGAAAATAAATTATACAATAAATATGACATATATGGAAAAAATAATGGTAATTTTTTCAATGACCTATTTTATAGCAACAGAATTGTAACGATGGAATTTGATTCGAATTTAAATAATGAATTGATTTTATCAATCTTATTAAAACCTCTCTTTTTTTGGATTGTTTCTGAGAACACGATTATGATAAATAATTTTAATTGGAATTTCTATTCTATGTTAAAAAATATTTTGCATTATTTCGTATCCTCTGATTTAATTGATAATAATTTATTATATGATCAATTGAATTACCTAAAATTTGTTTTAGATTGTAATGATGAACACAATAAAACGTTTGAAGAAAAAAAATATGATTTAAAGAATTCTGGCGATTCGATTAATAAATCTTTAGCTGAAATATTGGAAAAAAACAAAAACAAAAACAAAAACAAAAATCCTAATTATAATAATGTTCTAAATATAATGGATGGCGATAATACATGCGATCTGCTTTCTAATGTTAAATTTGTAAATTTTATAAAAACAAATCCAATAAATAATCTTATTATATTGAAAAGCAGAATTTCTAACAACAATGATATATTGTTATCCGAAAGTAAATATTATAAAATAGTTTTAAAAGGCAAAAATATTTTAATAAATTCGATTACTCCACCAACACATAATTTTGGTGCGATTAATGAACCTGGTAGTTATTTTGTTGATTGGTATCCATCGTATTGAACTCTTATTTCCAATATTGATAATAAAAAACAAATCCTAATAATCTGTATACCTTTATTTTATTCTATTATTTATTATATTGTATGAATGATCTGTTTTCAGTTTTCGATCATAGTATCTATGATTGTATAAATATAATGGATAAAACAACTGCTATTCATGACAATCATAGATTCCAAGGTTTTTTTTCGGATATTGGGCTGATTTCTGGTCATTATATTAATTTCCAAATTCCTGAAAATTTGGTAGTTATTGGTGATATCCATGGTGATTTTTTTACTTTAGAAAAAATAATGGAGAGAATTGATTTCTCAAATTACTTAAAAAATGAATCAAACGTATTAATTTTTTTAGGTGATTATATAGATAGAGGCAAGTATTCTCTAGAAGTTTTGCTTTTACTTTGTAAGCTGAAAAATTCCTATCCTAATAACGTCTTTATGTTAAGGGGAAATCATGAAGCATACAATCACTTTCCTTTTTCTTCGTATGATTTTTATTCAAATCTTTTGGATAAATTTGCGCATTCTACGAAATTACTTTATGAGAATCATATTTTACCATTTTTTGAATCATTGTTTTTATTCTGTGAAATAGATGGATTTTCTATTTTAACTCATGGTGGTTTACCTGTAATTGAAAATACTAACTTTTTTGAAAATTACAGGTTTCATTTATCTTCAATATTAAATAATTTGCCGCTGCTAGAGGAAATTCTATGGAATGATCCGCGGGATTTATCTTGTGATCGAAATTGGAGTTTTTCTAATCGGGGACTTGGAAAATATTTTGGGATAGGTATAACAAATATGTGGCTATTGAAAACTGGATGCAAATTTCTTTTACGAGGGCATGAACCTTGTAACGGTTATAAATTAGTTCATGACAATAAAATTCTTACCCTTTTTTCATCCAAGGATCCATATCCAAAGTTTAAATCCTCATTTTTAAAGATGTCTCGAAAGGATATAAGTGAAATAAATGGTAATGGATTGTTATTTCCAAATTATATTCACTTTGTTTGATATTTAAATTTAAATTTCGATTCTTGATTTTATTTCTTTGCATCTTTTTCTTAATGATACCGTAGATATTTCTGCAACTTGACAAATTTCTACTTGTCTTAAAAATTCATTGCAATTTTGTGAAGCTATATAAATTATTGAACCTGCTAATGCTCTTGGATTTTTTCCAATTGAAATTCTGCATTGCTGTACCATTGAATATATTCTTAAAGCTTCTCTTTTTGTCTTCTCGCTCATTTGCAATCTATTGCATATTAAAGTTACATAGTCTGGACCATGTAATACGGGCATTTGTAGAGAAAGCTCCTTTAATATTAATTTATAATGAGACATTATATCTTTTGTAGTGATATTACATGCATTAGCGATATCTGTTATAGTTTTAGGTGTTGCAGTTTCGCGGCAAGCTGCATACAGTGCAGCTCCTACCAATCCTAATGTTGATCTGCCTTTAGCAAGCTTTTTTATAGCTGCTTTTCTATATATGTAGGCGGCTCCTTCGATCACTGCTTGACTTAAATATAATTTATCTCCATAATTATTTAATAATTTTAAAGCTTTTTCTAAATTTCTTGAGATGGAATCATTTAATTGAGCTCTATTATTCCAGGTCCTCAACCTTTGAATATTATTTTTTTGGGATGGCTCTAAAGCCTTTCCTCGAGCATCTGTATCTCCAATACCTATAAGAGTAGATAATCCTTTGTTATGTGCTGCTAAAGACTCTGGCATACCTGTTCTTGTTCTGTCTATATAACCTGAATTGCTTCTGTTATTCATATTTGAATCTGAATTGGGATCTTGATTTGATACACAACCACAAGAAGAACAAACATATTCAAATGAAACAGTATCAAAAATAACAGAATCGCTTTTACAATATTCGCAAACTATTGGCTTTGGATTCCCTATTTTGCCTTCAGGAAGCATAAAGTAATATACATTATTTTATTACTTATAATAGTTATTATTTATGTTTTTTCTAGAATTTTACTTTATTAATAGTTGTTGGAAAATAAAATTATATTTTAAAAATAACGATTAAATTATTATAAAAGGGTGTAATATAGTCAATTTATTGATCAGTAATCCTACAATTTTATTTGCTACTATTTTATGGATATTTTTCATACCAAAAGCTATTATTTTATTTTATCGATTTGTCAAAAATAGTAAACGATTTATTGAAAAGGATTTAATAAGGGTACCAAATGACCCGCAAATCATTTTCCAAATAACTACTCGCTCTGCAACAAAAACTGCTGTTGTAAAAAGAGGGATAGATTCTATTATAGAATCCTGTAATAAAATCAAATATTATAAATATGAAATAATGGTTGTAACTGAAGATTATAATGATATAGATACATTAAATTCTTCTTTATGTAGGGTTGTATGTGTAAGTAAAAAATTCAAGCCTAATGCGATTAAAAAAGCAAGAGCATTACAATATGCAGTAGAATTTAGAAGGAAAATCAATCAACATTCTTCTGATTATTGGATTTTTCATATGGATGATGAAAGCTATGTTGTTAGGCAAACTATACTTTCATTATTAAAATTTATTCGCGAAAAAAAAGGAGTTGCTGGAGAAGGTCCAATTTTCTATCCCTTAAAATTTGATGTCGCAAATAGAATTACTGCTTTGGCAGAATCGCCTAGATCATTTGGATGTTTTGAATGTGTTACACACATGAATAACCCTCCTCCTATACATATGCATGGAAGTAATCTATTAGTTAGATCCGATGTTGAAGATATAATTGGGTGGGAATTTGGTCCTATTTTGGCAGAAGATCAAAGATTTGGATATGAAATATATAAAAAATATGGAAAAAATTCTATGGGTTGGCATGGGGGTGTTCTATTGGAACAACCTCCTCTTAATATAAAAGATCATTTTATGCAAAGACGAAGGTGGATTATAGGTAATTTACAAAATATAGAAAATTTTTCAAAACTGTTTAAATTAAGATTGATTTATAGATGCACATCTTTCTTTTTATCTTTTATTTCGGGTCTAATCTCTCTAATTTTGACATTTTATGTAAATATTCCAAAAGTATCTAGTATCTTTTCGTTTATTAATTTTGATTGGACCTATCACATGGGATTTGATATTTCTGTTTGGATTGATAGGCTGACTCATCTTTCAAATTCATCTAATGACCTTTTTAAACCATTAACTGATATTCAAGTTTTTGATAGCAGCTTAGGTTTGGTATTATTATTTTCAAGTATAATTTGGTTAATGTCTTATCAAATTGGACTTTTTTTAAATCTTAGATATACAAAGATAAGTTTTATTAGACGAATTTTATTGCATATTCAAACTTTAATTTTCTGCCCATTTATAGGACTAATAGAATCATTTCCAGGTTTTTATTCAGTTATCGAGTATTATTTTTCAAAAGCGTTTAGAAAAAATAACCTTAAATTCTTGGATTTTTATGTCGTTAAAAAGTAATGTAAATTAACATATATTTTTATTGACTCTGTTCGCTTTAGGCTTAATTTTTTGTCATGATGATACAAGAAGGTTATACCTGTTCTATATGCTTTAATTTACACTTTTTGTATATGGAAAGTAATCGTCAAAGCTTTTAGTTCCATCTTTATATACTGCCTTGT
>JAICXY010000150.1 GCA_025934495.1 Candidatus Nitrosocosmicus sp. | reverse complement strand
TTGTATTCACTCCAGTTTATCTTTCTCTTCTTTTTCTTATTCTTCTTTTTCTCGATAGAATCATCGACCAATGTTCAATATATTATCTAGATCTATATAGCTTGTTACAAAAAAAGAAAGTAGTTATTCAACAAACCACTACCATGTAAAAACAAGAGAAACCAAGAAGAATTATCTGAGGAATAAAGAGAGTACAACAAAAGCTATTTTAAAAGAAGAATAGTAGTTAAGCGCACCATATGTCAATTGAAAAATTACAGGATTATGAGCGCCATATTCAGAAACAACTTGAGAAATACGATATACCAGATATAGTGTCGGTCTGGGTAAACTATAGGATAATGAACCATTGTAGATAAAATCTAAATAATTATCAATTTGAAAGTGTATTTTATTTTTAATTTGGCAAGAAATAGATTCAAAATTAAACTTTTGTTTCAATCATTTCAATTAACTTAAATTGTACGTCTATAATTTTGTCTAGTTCTTGCCGACTAATTGCTAATGAGGGAATGAACATCAGTATATTCCCCAGAGATCTTAAAAAGACACCCATTTTTAACGATTCTCTCATTATGAAATAGTTTAATCTTTGACTATCTTTGAGAACTTCTATTGATTTTCCTTTTTTTTCTAATTCTATCCCTGTCAAAAGACCTTTGTGACGAATGTTTTCTATTATACTACAAGTTTCTAATTCCTTTAACCTATTTGAAATATGCTTACTATTTTCTCTTATTTGATTTATCAAATTCTTGCGTTTATATTCTTCAATATTTGCTATTGCAGTAGCACATCCTATGGGGTTTCCAGTAAATGTGTGTCCGTGATAAAATTGTTTATTTTCACTATATTCTCCTAAAAATGATTCAAAAATTTTATTCGTTGTTAATGTAACCGCTAGTGGAAAATAACCTGCAGTAAGGGCTTTTCCAAAACAAACAATATCTGGAATAGAGTTCTGTGCTATATATTCTACCATGTTTCCTAACCTGCCAAAACCAGTTGCAATTTCATCCAATATTAGTAAAACATCATATTTTTGGCAAAGTTCTGCGATTCTTTTTTGGTAATCATCAGGATATATTATCACTCCACCAGCAATTTGGGCGCCACTTTCCATTACAAGTGCACAACACTTTTTGCTGTATTTTTTTAAAATGATTTCTGTTTTTTCTATACAACTATTCACAAAATCTAAAGATGTATTTTTGTCATCTTTTTCGTTCTTTAACTTGATATTCTTAAATAAAGGACTAGGTGCTCTAAATACAGGAGTTAATAGAGGTTTGTATGCTCCAAAGTATTTTTCTATATATCCTACAGACATTGTAGCAACGGTATCTCCATGGTATCCATTTTCAATAGAAATAAATCGATTTTTTTCAGGTTTACCTATATTAGCATAATACTGTAATGCCATTTTCAATGCAACTTCTATTGCCGTAGATCCATTATCCGAGTAAAAGACCCTGTCCATACCTTTTGAAATTTTTAACAGTTTTTCTGCAAGGTTGACAGAAGGTTCGTTGGCTAATCCGAAGAGGGTTGAGTGTTGAAGATTTTTTATCTGTTCAATCATGGCATTTGCAACTTCATTTTGTCCATGACCCCAGACATTACACCACATGCTTGCAATACCGTCTAGATATCTGTTACCATCTGAATCGATAAGATAAAAGCCTTCTCCTTTTACTATTACTTTGTTATTATTCGATTGCATCCATTCTTTCATTTGAGTATATGGATGCCATACAAATTGTTTATCCTCTTTATCTATTGATCTCATATAGATTAATCTGCAGTATTTTTGAATTTTTTTATAAATATTAACTTAGCCTATCATAAAAAAATCGATAGAAAAATAGATTATTGTCCATACTACTCAAATGGGTTTTCCATTTATAAACAGGACATCAGAAAAAGGATAAAAGTACTATCACAAAGAATCCTGATAATTATTAGTCATTGGTTTATATTACCAATAGAAAAACCTCCTCATACAAAAGGCTGTCCTATTATTCCTTATAGAAAAGTGCTTGATGCTATTATGTTATTTCATGACCGAATCTCTATTGAAAATGTTGCTTACCTTCTACCTGTAGTTCTGATTCTACTTGCCATAGGCTTGTTCAAGATTTGATTTAGCTAGATATTTTCAAAAAGATGTGGATTGGGATGTTACAATAATATGCCCTTAATAGGTAACAGATGGATATATATATCAATTATCAACAGTAGTATATCTATAAAATCGCCTTTAGGGTTAAATGACTGTGGGAGATAATCCTGCTTGGAATAGAAGCAAAATAGGCAACGGCATACTTTAACTGATAAAAAAGGCATTCCCTTTTAATAGCTGTTATAATATCAGTAGCAAGTAATCATGATATTAAAGTAGTAACAAAGAGGTTATTGAAACTATAGTTGCAAACGACCCCATTTATCACCTATACCAAAAGAAAGAAGAATAAGAAGTATCTGGATAGATCTACAATTTTAAATTTACACAACAACATCTAATCAAATTAAAATATATGCCATATATAACAAATAAAAGAAAAAGGAGATGACAATACAATGAGAAAGCATTTCTAAAGAGGTATCCTGGCAAAAGAGTATGTGGGGTTTCAGAGATCAGAAAGGGCATAAAAGATTCATAACTATAGTTATCCGGTATGAAAAGAAAGTGGAGCATTATCTTAGTTGATTATATATCATGTAGTGCCATTATCTATAGAAAAATATTTTTAGTATAGGCTAAATTAGTAATACAAAAAAATACATCTCAATCAAAATCTATTCTATTATTTGGGAAATTCGATAAGTAAAGTTATTATATTTGTAATTGTCATCAGGTTTTGTAAACTACTTTATGATTAACACAAAACCATTTTTTAATATTCTAAACTCATCTAATTTATCTGAAAATGCCTGGAAAGTTTTTCTTTTAATCTATTTCATTGTTTTGATAGCTATCTGCTTTTATGAAGCCTATATAATGTGGGCACCGATAGAGGGGCCTATAGGTAACAGTAGTAGGATAGTCACGTTTTCTCCAGCCGACAATAAAACTATTGCGACATATACAAATAAAAATATTTCTAAACAAATACTTTTGGAAGAACATAATAATACCGAAAAAGATACAAATGGAACTATAGTAAAGATTATCCAAACTTATCTTTATCCTACAAATAATACAAAAAAAATAGTAACAACAACAAATTCCTCTAAATCTTCGTTAGATAGGGAGATAACTCTACTTAAAATATCTGTCCTATTCGGAATATTGGGATCGACAATTCATGGTCTTACTTCAATGGTTATGTGGAATAGTACAAAAAAATTAAGAAAATCTTATTTCCTATGGTTTTTTACCAAGCCTTTTATTGGTGGTGCATTAGCGCTAATAGTTTATACACTTTTACGCGCTAGTCTTTTGAGTGGCATATCATCTGGAGTAGGAATGATGAGCCAGCAAGGATTTGTTAATATTTATGGTGTAGCAGGATTAAGTGCTCTTATAGGTTTAATGACAGGACAAATGACTCAAAAATTAAGGGATGTTTTTGATGCAATTTTTGGTATAAAAAAAGAAAATATACATAAAGGTGATGTTGAAACAACGGATAATAATATTATTGTGATTCCTTCTGTTCTTAATTTGAGAAAGAATGAGGAATCATCTGTTATGATATCATTAAAGGATAATAATGGTGATCCATCAAAACATACAAAAGTATTTTTTAGAATATCTGATACTGATAAATTAACCCTTTTGGAAAATGATATTAAATTAACTGATGACAATGGGATGACCTTTTTTAAGGTCCGGGGTAAAGATGAGGGGGAGGCTGAAATTATCTTGTCTTGTAAAATTTCTGATAAAAACTCTTTGGAATCCATTAAGGTAAAAGTTAGCAATAATTTGAATGTTACTGACCCCGCTGCTACTGCTGCTACTACTGCTGATAAGAAAGACCCCGCTGCTACTGCTGCTACTACTGCTGATAAGAAAGACCCCGCTGCTACTGCTGCTACTACTGCTGATAAGAAAGACCCCGCTGCTACTACAAACTCAGCTGACAAGTAGTAAAACAAAGACAAAAATAACTAAAATATTTGTCCATCCTTTCGAAAAGTTTGTCTTATTGATCTATTGATTAGATTTATTACAAAGTGAAACGACCTGATTTATAAAATAATGATCCTTGGGAACTGAATTTTTTGAATCCATTATTTTTGCTTATTTATATCAACTATGGATATATAATTACAACTTTCCATTTGGTGGTAAATCCATATTATAAATATGCTAATTCTTTTAATATTTCTTAAAAGAAACATACCTTCAAAAGGGATTTCTTATTTTATTTACACCATTAAAATAATCTAAAAAATTGGTATAAAGATTATATTTCATATTAGAATATAAATATTCATCAGAATTCAATTTCCAAATTTAACAGAATAATCATACTTTGTTACATCATCCATATTTTCCAAATACATTTAGCAAACATATTTTAAGAAAATATGTGAAATGGTTCGATTATAACCAATTCCTGTTAAAAGATGTGAAATACAGATAGGTTTGATATCATTAACTATTGATAACCTAAATTAAAAGAGATAACAAAGATAAACCGGAGAGCCATTTGATTATCCAAACACTTCCTTCTTTTACTTGATATGCTAAAGTATACTTTCATCTTCTATATGGACCGGACGATTAAGAAATTGCACAGGAGGACATATCTATGGAAATTGACAACAAAAGCAAGGATTTTGAAGATGATTAAATTGTCATTATGGTAGATATTTGAAATTCCATATTAGTAGTTAATGTAAAGGCCAAAGAAATTCTTTCAATGAAAGTAGCCTACGAGCATTTTCGTGACAGCAAAGCAGTATCAAAATTAGTTGAGAACATCATAAAATCAAATAGTGTAACTGAAATAGGCAAACCATTTACTTATGTTGACTATGAAAGTAACGATATTTTTAGATATCTGGGAGACAATGGAATCTTCCTTTTATTAAATTAAGAAAGAATGAATGAATAAAGTTTATCTAAAAATCATACACATTCTAAGAAATCTGTCAGTTATATCCAAGAAAAAGATGCTCAAAAACGGAGGTATAGCATTGTTATCTATGGACAAAGATCAATTACAGAAACAGTATTTCCTTGCATAATGAGAATTTTTGATAGATAGAGTATGTTTATTCTGGTAGATTAAATAATATGGTACAGGATGTGATGTTGAAAAATTCATTGTATAATAAAATGACATTTATTTTGATTAGATATGTTATAGCGCCAGAAGGTAGGAATCTCGCAACAAGGCACTATCAATTTGATATTATATAAAAAATGCAGTAACTAAAAATATAAATATGATTACAAGCAGATTATGATAAGAATATAAAAATGTTGTTCTAAATGAAAGGATGATATATAAAGAAAAAAAACATTACATAATCCTTTGACTTTTAAATTTGTTACGTTTAATCTCTATCTCTTAAAAACGGAACAACAGATGGATTTCTTCCTCCAAGTTTATAATGTATTTCATTCACTCTTGCTGTAAATATTTCCTGCATACCTGTTCTAGTGTCAGTCCATAATGGAAAGAATCCCAAATTACTTGCATCTAATCCAAAATACTCCCCTATGAAGGTAACATCTGGATCACCATGAGATAGCGGTGCACCAACAGCTGGGTCCCAAGGATACTCGGTTACTGTTTGTCTAATTGAGAAAGTTTTACCATTATCTAAAGAAATAGCCATAATGACGTCTATCATACTGTTCTCCCATATAGTGGGAGTTCCAGAACGACCTTTGGGTCCAAATTCATAAAAAGCGCATCCGATTTCTCCACTAGGAGTACTAATAAGCTGAGGATGAAAGTCTTGCTGATCAGATTCTGAAGATACACGCTCGCTAACCAATAATGGCTGACCTGATATAGGCCCTTCCCATGTATTACCTCCATCTATTGATCGTCTATAATAAATTCGGGATATTCCTTCTCGATAATCTGCCCATGCAAAAACTATTGTATTACCTGCAACGGTACAGCCAGTACAATAAGTGCCTATCCTAAAAGTTGAACCAAGAAGGTGATCCCAACCATGAGTATTTTCAACATATGGATACAGTAATGGCACTATATCTTTTGCTACGACAGTGGGATCAGAAAAAGTGTCTCCGCCATCTACCGACTTTACAAATTTAACATCTCTACTATTATTTCCAAGCCATACTATATATATAGAACCATCAGATGCGACGGCTCTGTTCAGTTAAGGAAATCTTATAGCTTGAAGGTGTCTTATTTCATTTGTGCTTATCAGAAATAAAACACCTCCAGAATTCATATATCATGGTCTTTATTTGTATTTTTCAGGTTTATCCTTAAGAAGAACATCTCA
>JAICXY010000167.1 GCA_025934495.1 Candidatus Nitrosocosmicus sp. | reverse complement strand
TATATCTATGATACGATTCTTAATGAAAGGCCAACAAAAAATCATGGATGTAAAGAATACACACTATATCTCTTGATTTTGTCCTGGTTCTCATTTGACATGATTTATAATAAGCAATAGAGAGGGCTAAAGATTTTTCCTCAGCTATACCGAGCATAGTTAACTACAATAATAAAATAAATATAATAAATGCATTCTAATAATGTCATGGAATGTGCAGTTTACGATACATATGTTACAAAAAAAGATGGTAGGATAATGCATTTTGATGTGATTGTAGAGGCAAATACCCCACATGAAAAAGCGATCGAGTATGGAAAAGAATTTTTACAAAAGGTTGAACAAGGAGAACAAAAGATGACTCAAGAAGAATGTCAATTTTGTCACATCCAAGAAGCCCCACCTATGGTTGAAAAAAGTATCGCAGATAATGGATATTATATTCAAAAAATGGAAGGATGCCCATAAATTATACAAAATATAAAGAGCACCACTTTCGACAAAACAGAATTTATAATTTTTTTATATTGTTTGTAGGATAGCTAAATGGTCAAAACAAACTTATGGACAAAATTACATTTCACTAATTTAAAAAGCAAATTTATAGGTAAAAAAAGCTCAAAAATAATAGTCAAATAAATTAAAAAAATATAGTTATATTTATTATCATTTATTAAGTTCTAACAATGTTAAAGTAGATTTAATCTCATCCAATCTTCTTAAGAGTAGAACTTTGTGTTGAAGGTCTTCTTTATCATTTGCAGCAACCTTAACCATTAGATCGTAAACACCATAAACTCGATAAACTTTTTCTACAAAACTCTTAGATTTAATTTGCTGCATTACCTTTGCTTCAGAGCCCAAACTACAATTAACCAAAACAAAGGCATGATAGTCCACATTTTGCCTTACACACAATAAAATAAAACTGTTACTTTTTTCAAATAAGCAACAGTCAAATTATTTTCTTCTTGCAGTAATTGTATGCGTATGATCTACATACCATCTAATACCATCTTTGAATTTAGACCACCAATCCATAAAATCATCACTATTATCTGCTTCAAAAAGTAAAAATCCATTATATTCTGTACCCCATGCATGATTATATTCGCCTATAAGCTCTATGCCCTGTGGCAAACTTTTTTTAATGTCTTTCCATTCTTCGTTTGCTTTCTTTGTTTCTTCAGGAGTCATTGTTTTAAATCTATAAAAAACTAAAAAAGTAGCGGTCATAGTTTTTATTAAAGCCTTTATATTTTAAGTTTTACTATCTAAAGTATAATTAATTGATATTTTAAATATGCCATCTAAAATAATTTGTAAAAAAAACAAAATACAATCTATAATTACTTTAAAAAGGTAGGATAATCTAAATAAGATTTTAAAGGAAATATAAAAATAAAAATAAAAATAAAATGAAATATAGATATAAGACAGTATAAATTTATCTGCTTCAACAAAATGAAATGTTGTAATTATATATAACCAATTATAATATATTGAAAATTTGGAGAATCCATAATAGACAAAGAAAAGACAAAAGAATAAATTAAGACAATTGTTTGAATGACAAAGAATAATCATCATAAGTAAAATAATGGATTATAAAACATTTCACTATATCATCATCATCATCATAGCAATAAATCCCTATAATATAACAATTTAAAATTCTATGAATCATTAAAGAATATGCCTATTTTAACGATTACAAATCAAAAAATATTAAGTATATTATAAATCAACTATACCAAATTTATGGTAACATGAATTGCATTTAAATTTCTCTTTTCCTGGAGTACTAGATATTACATTTAGTTGACCCTTTGTCCTACAATTTGGGCATTTTCCATAGATAGTTTTTTTCGTATTCCTATGAATTAGGACGTATTATATAAGTTCTGCTATCAAATAGGCAAATTCAGTTGATAAAAAAGCTATTGCACATTTTAACTAAACATGTTTTAATACCATAAATATTTTTATAACTAAGGGCATCCCAAAATTATCTTTCTATATAATTTTACAACAGAAGATAACTATACCAATCCAAGATAATTCCCTTTTACCTTCTTCTCATACCTAGTGAACAGTTTCCTGAACCTGTTGTGTCATCATGAATTTGTTCGCTCCACAACTCTTTTTTTTGTATAATGCTTTTTCCGATTTGAGCAATGTTGTGTTATAATCTTGGCCTCTTTCTCCTTCTCTTTTTTTCATCTCTTTTTCTTTTATTGGGAATATGTAGTACATATTCTCGTTTGATTAGTTCTTGTTCTTCTTATTCGGAATTGGATGTCTTATCTAAACATAGATGTTGAAGTTTCCTTCCTCCTCTTTTTCCTGTTTTAGTTTTATATGCTGGTGGTCGTTTGATAACTATATTATCAACTACATCTGTTACTAGTTTGATGTCATGTGTACTGGCTGAAGAAGAAATAAGTGTAGATGGAAGTATTCCTTTTTTATCTGTTAAAATATGTCTTTTTGTTTAGCCTAGTTTGCTTCTTCTATCTGTATGGGATTATGCCAGGTCATCGCCCCCTAATGGTGACTTTATAGATATACTATCGATGGATTGCCCTGTGTAGTTGATACCAATGTAGTCATAATCGATTTTCAATATTCTGTACCATGACTTTTTAAATATATCAAGCCTATTCCATTGTTGGAATCTACGATGACAGGTATATAGAGACCGATCCGTATTCTTTGGGTAGCATTTTCCACTGACATCCTAATGTTCGTAGTACATAGATAATTCCATCAATCTCTTTTCGGTATGGAACAATTGGCCGGCTACCAACTGTTTTGATTGGTTTCTCCTTTGGGAAGATACTCTTAATCTCGCTCCATAATTCATCAGGAATATTGAGTATGATAGAATGTTTAATTTTTCTCCTTCTTCTGTATGAAAGCCACAGCTAATCAAAAGAGGAAAAGAGCTATATCCTATCGAATTTTGGGAATGGTCCTAAATTTAAATTTACCTGGAATTACAAAAATAGTCCAAAATTCAATTTTAATTTAAACATTCTTTCTTTTCATTTTACAAAAAACATGCTGGAATAACATGATTTATTTTTAAATGTAGTTGTAAATATTTATCTTTTAATTGAATATGAACATTGTAAATGGCTCTGTAAAGTTAAGAATGTGGTAAATGTATTTAAACAAATGAACTTGATTTTATAGATCTCTACACGTCAAATTTTTGTTTAACCAATACATTTAAAACGTTCAGAAAGTATTTCTTTTGTCTTAACATTATAAAATCTTGTAAATACAACATGTATATAAATAATAATTATACGGCTTCAAATCTATTAGGGAATATTAATAAATTTATTTAAAAGTTATTTGGATAAAGATTTTGACGGTCATAATATGTATAAATGTATTTTTAGTAGGTAACAGTTATATCCAAAGTAATTTTTATCTCATATATTAAATATATAATTTACAAATTGTTAATTTCAATATGAGATATTCAATCAATATGAGGCGAAATCTTTAAAATCAATTGTGACTCGGTCATCGCTCCAATTATCCTGTCTACTACTTGACCGTTTTTAAAAATCATTATTGTAGGAATACTTTGTATCCCAAAAGAATTGGACACATTTGGGTTCTCATCTACATTTAATTTTCCAAATAGTGCCTTTCCTGCAAGCTTAACTGATAATTGCTCGATAATTGGAGATATCATTTTACATGGACCACACCAGGCTGCCCAAAAATCTACAATTAAAAATTTGTATTTGTTTACGGCTTCAGTAAAATTGTAATCAGTTAGTATAATGGGGATATTATGATGAGATTCTTTATTTATATTATAATTTGTTTGTTTGCTGGTAATTTTTGCTTGATATTGTTCCATTTTCCTTTGCATAATTTTATTTAGATCTTCATCCCAATTTTGCAAAATGTATTTCGCTATATATTATATTATTGTGCCTATATATTAAATTTAATGATATTGACAATACAATACAAATTATTGTTATTTTCTAAATATAATCAAGATAGTCAAAATTTGAACTAACCATTTTAAAATACTGGTTTTTTATATAATTTTTCTAAAGACAATATTTATCAATCAATCAATCAAAAATAACTGGCAGAAAATATCAAGTTATTTATCAATTTAAAATATGAATATATATTTAGCATGATTTACCATTATTTTCTTTTATAGAGGTACAAATTATATCTTCAATATATATAATTTAATATTGCTAGAATGAAATTAAATTAATATTGTCCCAGTTTATTCCAGTACATCTCTATCAAAAACATTTTAAAATAATTCGTAATTTTAGTCTTATCTTTCACTTGAGGTTTCTTTAAATAAAAAATTATCTGTAGGTTGATTTCTAATAATTAAATATTGCCTGTTCTTTCACATTTACCATTTGAGGTAATATTTTCGTAATTAAAACATTTTATCTTTTTTTAATAACGGGCTTGATATTCATCCTTAATAATAATCAAAGAAATAGCCTTAAGTTTTTAATAATAACATGAAAACGAAAAGATTATTGCAATCTGTAAATATCATGATCTTTGGTAGAACGTTTAATTATCAAAATTAATTTACAAGGAAATTTAATATAACAACAATGATTTAATATGATAAAAAAATGTTAGTAGAATATAATCATTAACTACAATATAGAGGCTCTATTAACTTAAGATAATATTTTCCTATTGTGTTGATCAACGAATAGATACAACCACCACTTTCTTAGATGTTTTAATTTACATTTCTTTCTTTTGCATGGAAGTAATAGTCAAAGCATTCTTTGGTTGCATCCTTGATGTATTGGATTGAATTGTCCTTTCGATAAGACGTCTCATAAAAGGAATGTGTATGGATCCAGTTTTAAAAACTGACATGCTTGTTGCGGTGGATAATACCATGTGTCACCATCCGTTGAAATAGGATGCTTGCCATATTTATCTATCAAATATGCAATAAAGCGCTCAAGTACAATAAGCATAGTTCTTTCAAAGGATATCAATATGAAGGATCTGACTGTGCGTTGGTTCAATATACCCATAGCCAT
>JAICXY010000125.1 GCA_025934495.1 Candidatus Nitrosocosmicus sp. | reverse complement strand
TATTTCGTAATGAAAGACCGAGAAAATAAAGATGTAAAGAATATACTATGTCTTCAATGCTTGTTCTTTTTCTAATTTGTTGTATCATACATTATAAGCAAGGAAGAAATCTATAGCTTTTTCCTTAACTTTACAGAGCCAATTTTATGAACGGTAAATAAAGACACGGAATATTATAAAAAAACAAAATTTTTCTTTATCCCTTTAGATACAAAACGTTATTAACTTTTTAGATGTATATAAGGAATATATTCAATTTAGGTTTATTTATTTTCCCTATCCAAATCATTTTCACTTGAATTTTTTTCTTTTAGATCGCTATTTGCTTTATTATCATATTTTATATTTTCATGAGTTATACCTTCTGTGATAGTTTTTGTTTCTGTAACAGGTTTCTTTTTTACTATGACTTCCTCTTTAACATAAGGTTTTTTTGTTATTACTGGTTCTTCTCTTTTTAATGGGATAGAAATTTCCGTTCTAGACTCTACCGGCCCTTCTATGGATGTAGATTGCATTGAAGAATCGTATGAAGAGTTATTATCGACAGGCCTTCTTTCAATTGTAACCATCTCTCGTGTGAGTTCGATTTCTACTGTTTTCTTTTCCATTACAGGCTCTTTTATTATATTGACGGTATCTTCTGTGACATGTTTTTTAATTTAAAGGTTTTCACCCATTACAGGAATTTTTGTTTCAAGTTCTTTCGACATGTCTGAAGATTTAAATGATGGATATCCATCAAAATTTTGGCCATCCGTTTCTTCAAATCCTTTCAATTCGCTTTCACTAACCCTTAGCTTTAGAATATCTCCATCAAAACCTTCTGCAGAAGAAATAGGAATATGATATCTTTTTTTATTTATTAAACCCTTTTGGGTTATGATATATGTATCCCCTACTTCGTGAACCTCACCTAGATCCAAACCATCAGTCCCAATAGCTTCTTTTTTAATTACATTGTTCCAATCAATACCATCTTTATTATTATCTGTAGGCACAAATAATATTAAACAACAAGGTATATAATTACCATAAAATATATTTTTTGAATAAATTATATTATCTCCTCTTTATAATTGTCGGGATACTTCACGGTTAAATGCTCGGTTTTAACATCTACTTCTATTTTCTTATTTTCATTTATTTGATATTTTTTTATAACAATTTCTCCTAGTTTTACCATTCTTTTATTAATTATTATTTCCTCACCCCAGATGGGTACAATATTTTCTTCTCTTGGATGATTGTAATTATTCTCATCAGGATAAAGTGGGACTATTTGTTCATTTGAGTTGTTTTTGTATTCTATATTTGGATCGTTTTTTTGACGGATAATTTCAATATCATGTGAAGATGGAATTTCTTCACTACTATGTTTATCCTTTTCATTGGAGAAAGCATCTGTTATTTTATGTTTTATTTTTGAAAAGATTTCTGTTATCTCATTCTCATCATACAAGTCGAATTCTTTCCCATTTATATATATCTCTTCATATTTTATCGGTATTTCTATTTTTTTTGTTGATGTTATTAATTTTTTCTCCAAGATTAATTGTGTTTCTTCTGTTTTTTTTGCAAGTGCAAACTTTTCTTCAAATAAGGGTATTGTTTTAACTATTTCTTCAATCTTGGAAAAATTATTATTATTATCGATGGAAGATATATCAAGATCCTTATCACTTGTTTTGTTATTGTTATCATTTTTTGATTGATGGTTATCCATATAAAATACTAATATCAAAAAAATTTATAATAATGTATTTATCTAAAAATAAAATTGATCTTTGTCTGTACATCATTTGCAGATTATTTAAGTAACCTTTTGTAAATTTGAGAATAGGTGTTGCCATTTAAATTTAAATTTAAATTTAAAATAGATATATAATGCTAAAACAATTTATAAGAAATCAATAATACATACTTGGGCTTTGTAAAGTTAAGGAAGACGTCATTGTTTTTTATTTATGATGCAACAAGTTAGGAAAAGAACAGAACCTAAATACATTATTTATCCTTAATACGTTATTTTAGAGAGGGTCTTTAGGAAATACATCCAAAGAAATATCTTTTGTGTAAAAATTATAAGTCACACCGCAATTAGAGATCGGATACAAAAGTACAAACTAGAAAGATTATTCCATAATATTTTGAAACTGAAACATCATCTGCATTCTTCTTATGAGAAAAGTATTATCGAAAGAATCGTGCAGTATATAAAGGATAGAATTAAAAACTTTGACTATTTTCCTTGCATCAAAAAGAATAAGTGCAAATTAGAGCATTTAAAACAATGGTTTGATTTCATTGACCAACACAATAAAGAAATAATATCTTAAGTTATAAGGCCCTATTTTATTAGGTTTAATTATTTTATTGTTTATCATTAGACTATGGACTCCAAAGTTAAGATATTATTTCTCTTTTTTGTAATAGTCGGCAAATAGATTAAGCCATTGTTGAACATACTTTAGTTTACATTTTTTTCTTTTTACTGCATGGAAAGTAATCATCAAAACATCCCGTCTTGTCCTTGATGTACTGCACGATTCTTTCGATAATACTTTTCTCATAAGAAGAATGCAGATGATGTTTCAGTTTCAAAAAGTGACAGGCTTGTGGGGGTAGATGCCACGTACCTCCATCCGTTGAAAAAGGGTGCTTTCCCTGGTTCTGTCAATTCTACGTTTGTTGATTACTTTTATTTAACCTGTAAAGTTATCGTTTGGTAAAGATTAAAATAGAATTTGTAAAAAATCGTGTGGTAAAAAATAAAAAAAGAAATCGTGATTTTCGAATTTTACTAACCTTCTACAGGTTTAACCCTGAGAGCAAAGGCTTGGTTATGGTCAATCATTCCTATCGCGGTACCAATTACAAAGGTAATAGCTAATCCTATGCCAAAGGTAACTAATTTTGGATGTGCTGTTATCATATTCACGATATTGTCCTTTAATGACATTAATTTTAAATAAAGATACAGGTATATAACAATATCCCTGGTTACAAATAATATAAATAGCTATGAGGAAGAAAGGTATAATAAATAGATCTCTTGCATAATTAGGACCATTAGAAAAATTTCAAATGAAGAATATGTCTTGGTCTAAACAGCAAATTAAAATGTAGATATTACATAATTTCATCGACAGGCTGCAAAATTTTGATAGGCACCTAATTAGCGAGATCATGTGTCCAAAAATTTTAAAAAAGCATCCGTCATTCAAACTGTACCTGCGTCATTTTGTTATCATTTTCGTCATTTTTTCCATCATTTCGTCAAAAAAACTGTCATTTTTTTCAAATTCCAAATCAAGCCTAACAGAGCATAAAAATTCTTGTATATACTCATCACAGTAATTTGAAGATGCTTTATTGTAAGAGGAGGAAGTCAATTCAAACAACAATGTATTGTATACTTTTCTTAACTGGGGCTGCTGTCAGTATAACCGTAAACTTGTACTGGCCTATGGATTAGTATCCCTTCCTAGCAGTAAACGTACGTTTGACGGACGTTTGAAGACCAATCTATAATTGATTCTTGATGAAGATTATGTTGCTATTTGCACAACTTTGTAGAAAAAGGCTAGAATACAAGATGTATTATACCAAAGAATATAAACAAAAATATCCTTCACATAAAAAATTTATCATAGTTCATAAATCTGACGAGGATATTAACTAGGAAGCAATCCCAAATAACAATAGATAATATTAATTTTTTACATAGTGAACATTGTGTCTGTGTTCGCAAATTTTCTAATTTATTATCTTTCTTTGGACATGGTTTATCATAAACAAATGCAGAGAAATGAGGTATCAAAATAGAATGCGATAACAAATGGTTGACTTTAATACAGAATGTAACTAAAAAAATTCTATCCAATAAGATAGTTTAAGCTATGGATTTTCACATTCAGAACAAGTTGTTTTATAAGTTCTCGTTAATATCATATTTATAGTATTATTTTCTATTGTTGTAGACAAAAAATAAATGTTCATATTTAATTTTCTCAAAATATTCAATAAGATTCATAAATTCCATTAAACTTATACATAATTTTTTAAATCATCTAACACTTCACACAGCAGATGTTTTCTATCATTAAAAACTATTGCTATTGAAGTTGATCCATTAATTATTAATTCATTGGCATTGTTATAAAGACATTTATATCATGTTCACTCTATCCATTGCCTTCAAAAATTTGTATAAACAGTAAAAAATATGATTACAGTATTTTTTTGTCCGGTATTTTTGAAATATCCTTTGTTATATTAAATCAATTTTGTTCAAAGGAATATGATAACAATTTATAGATTTCTTCTTTCTCAAAATCATCCAAAATTTTATTATATTCATCCGTGTCTTTTTTCAGGCTATTTAATTTATTTTGAAAATCATCAATATCTGGTTCAAGATGTTTTATGCCTCGAGTATAAATAGACGATTGTTCATGTAGATGAATAGAAAATTTTACTGGGAGTATAAAGTTATAACTTTGGATATAGTTTATAAAATCTTTTCTTAGAGGACTAAAGAATTGTTCATCCAAGAATTTATATATCCCATATCTTCTATTATCTATCGCCAAATCATCAGCTTTTTTTTGTTGCAATTGATTTACTTTTTTTTGTTGTCTTTTAGATATAATCGGATCTCTTTTATACCTGTTTTTATTGATTCGCTTATTACGGATTCAATAAGTATTTTTAGAGATATGTCGATGACGGTGGGATCTAGCATTTGTTAAAAGTTTAGATTTATCGGTAAAAAAAATTTTCATAGAATATAATGTAAATATTCTGTATACCCAAGCTTTATATATTACCAATAGACAGAGCTTTAAATTTTTTGGTATTATTTTTTGTTACTATATTTATATAGTCTATTGCTGTAGTTATAGTGTGTCATTTAAAGACAAACTCATGAACATATTCAAATATAATAAAAAAGGGCAATCAGAAAAGTCTAGAGATAGTTTGAGAGAGACTTCAACTTAAATAACAAATTTTTTTTCTTTATTTTTCCATCCCTCATGACCAGCTAGTTAACGGATTAGAAAGGACCCAATATGTTAACAGAACCTTATTTTGATATGTTATTCGAGAGGATTTCTTTATCTTTTGTTGTCTCGATAATGGCCCAAAGCCAGATATATTCAGATCCGCATTTAATTGGTTTTTAATAAATTACATACTCATTAATTTTCTTATTTTCGTTTGATACTTTCTTTCGTTTGTATTTTCTATTCTTGAATCCAGTTCCAGATGGATACAAGCTGACTTATCTTCGTTGTATAAAAAAAAGAAAGATAATGCTTTTTGCAGTATTTCCAAATGACAAACCTAAAAGAAAGTACAAGTGCAACCCATAACCTATAATTTGGTAGGTATTGTAATTCTGGATATTATAAAAGAAACAGTCATTTTCAAGATATAGGCTTCTCTTAAGTTAACAGTTATGCAAATACTTGAATGATCTTTAATATAAAGAGAATGTGTTTGTTTAGATTGTTTATCTTTAAAACTAGAAAATATAATAAAAAATACAACAATATATTTTGTTGGTTTAAATAAATAGTATTAGTTCACAGAAAAACATACAGTAGATCTCTAATATTTGCAATTAAACAGCTATATGACCATAAGGTACTCGGCAACCTATTCTCATTGCGTTCATATGAGATTATCCAAAAAAACCGAACTTAAATCGTTTACTGCGTGTCTTACATTACAAGAAGTTGATGTTATTTATGATAAAGAAATAACAAAAAGATATACTAAATAGAGTTAAAACGTTTATCCAAAAGACGATAAAAAAAAGAAAATATGGTGCTAAGGAAGTCCATTCAAACTTGGCCTAAAAAACAGGTGCTCATGCTTTTGGTTTACTACCATCTTTATATAACATACGCGTTAGCAGGCTTTCTCTTTGAGTTAGATCATAACAACATCTGCTTAGAAATACACAAAAGAAAGAGCCATTAATTAGAAAGGGTACACCTATCCCAAAGAAAATATACAACATTACGAAGATGCTTCAAACGTCAGAAGAAGTAAAGAAACACTTTCCAGGCTTCCTTGATTTCATTGATTCCACCGAACAATAGCGGATATAATCAAAGCTTTAAAGCAAAGAAAGAATTAGAAAGATGTATTTTCAGGAAAGAAAAATAAAGGTATAAAGACCCAACTGATGGTTAACAATCAAGTTTTTATTATGCATAAAATAGAACACAAGATAGTACTAGGCATGACTATAATAGATATAAGAACAATCGTCCTGTAATTCCAGATCAAGTTGTTAATGTATTTGATCTTGGAGATCTTTGCAAGAAGGGATTTCCCAGATCAGGTATCAACCGCCTTATCTTTAAAAGGAAAAGAACTTAACAAAGGCTACCTGTAGATGAAAAAGGATTATAACAAAATTCATTCTAAAAATAGGATTATTGGAAAATCATCTTCAGATTGAAGAAATATGGAATACAAAATAAGATATTTAGAAATAAATTGAGAAAATATGACAAGGTATCGGATAAGGTATTGGGTCTGATAAACTATAGAATACTGAACAGCTATAATTAGAAACCAATATAAAATCATAATGGAAAGTGTTAGATAGTTTCTAATTATGCGAGGCCTAAATATTAAAACTAGAGCATTAGGTAATTTTCAGTTAATTTTATCTTTTAACATTCTCTTATCATTAGCTATTTTTATAATGAACTTTAGAACAGGATCAAATATTATACTTTTAAGAACTGCACTAAAGTGATTTTTTTAAACATTAATTAATAATTGTGTATAATTATTATAATTGATTAAAATAAAGGAAGAGCCATCAGGAAAAATAAATTTAACATCTTCTGATAAAGAAGAGGAGCAAAAGGAAGTGAAATATCCAATAATAATCAAGTCTAAATCGATTCGCCATTCTCTTTTTGTTATAAGAAAAGGATAATAAAAAAGTTATTTATACATATTTTTTATTTAAAAATTTGAACAATTAAAATATTTATAGAGAAAATTATATCTGGGGGTTTTTATTATTTATTCTATCTAATAATTATAAATAGTGAGTGCAATTAATATGGTATATATGGCAAAAGACGTAGATATTGGTAAACCCACAGACGAGATGTACAATAATCCTTTTTCATACAGTAATGAAATAATAAAAAAAATTCCATTAATTGGGGAAAAATTTTCTTATGCAAAGCAAACAAAAGAGGGTCAAATCAATATTGAGAAAAGATGGACTACTTCTATAAAAAAAATAGAGATACCTGTAGCATATGAAGAAATTTACGTCGATGGTAAAAAAATCGAGTCTTACGACGATAAAGAAGTTTTACAAATAGGTTCCAAAATTAAAAATAAAATTAAACATATTTTTTCACAATCGAAAAATCAAGGACAAGATAATAATCTCACAGACCATAAGACAGACCTATTAAAAGTAAAACATTATGATCCAGATAATAATATATTAGAAGGGAAAGAAAATGAAGAGAGAAGAAGATCAATTCCATCATCATCTGATATAAAAAATCCTAGAATAGAAAATGTTATAACAATATGGGGTGAAGAAATAATTATAAACAAAAGGAAGGTAAAATTGGGTGAATTTGTTATCAAAAAGTATGAAGTAACTGAAACAAAAAAAGTAAATATCGAATTAATAACAGAAAAATTAACTATACATCATCCTAATGCCCCAAAAGAAGAGATAATTTGAAAATTTTAAATGCAAAAAACTAATCAAAAATTGTTAAAATGTTTAGAATTACTCAATTATATTTTATTAATAGGTTGTTTTTTTAATGTGAATCGATTAAATAGCATATTCATTATTTGTAATTTATATGTCCAAAGGTAACGGAAATGATATAGATTGGGATAATACTGTAAAAAAAGAAGCAATAGGTTTGAATGGAGAGGATCTTGGAGAGGTTTTAGAAGTTGGAAAGACCCACATTATAACTCAAAAAGGCATAATAAATAGAAAGCGATATTATTTACCCAAAAAATCTGTAGCAAGCTTTAATGGATCTGTGCTAAAGCTAAATATGACTAATAATGATCTTGAAGAATATAAAGAAACTGAAGGTCAAAAATTCGAAGGATACTCATCATTTAAATCATCTGATATGACAAAAGAATTAGAAACAAAAATTCCTGTAATGGCCCAACATCTAGAAGTATCAAAAAGATTGATCGAAAATAAATTCAAAATAATAAAGGAGCCTATAAAAGAAATAAAGAAAGTAGATATAGATTTAACACACGAAGAATTAACTATAGAGAGGATCCCTTTCAAGAATGAACCATTACCTGCTTCCTCTCAAGGTAACGATGACTTTACCCAATCGAAAACAGAACTTGTTATTCAACTAAAACGAGAAGAACCAGTAATAAAAAAGCATCCATATGTTAAAGAGGAAATAATAATAAGAAAGAAACCCGTTACTGAAACAAAAACTATTACTGAAGTTGTTGTGAATGAACGCATAAATTATGACAACAATCTAAACAATAAATAAGATGATGGATACACTAAATGCAATTAACAAAAGGTTTGGTTTAAAATACATATAGTTTGTTATTTTTTTGATACCATCAATCAAAAATATATGGAAATTAGAAATTAAATTCCTAATATTTTTCTAAACTCAGGATTATTTTTAAAATCTTGGAAATCCATATCATATTTTGCTTTTTCTTTATAATCAGGATTTAAATCGATTGCTTTTTGAAGGTCATATATACACTTGTCTAAATTTTTACCATCTAGTTTTATTTTTGATCTAGCACAATCATACCACGCATTTGCAAATGACGGTTTTTGTTTTATAAGGTGCTCATAAACTAAAACTGCTTCTTTATATGTCTGTAGTCTGTACAAAGTATATCCATAAGTATACATTATATTATGATTAGTAGGATCTAAACCAATTGCTTTTTTAATAATCTCTGAAGCTTCATTCAATCTCTTTGGAAAGTGATTTGCAATATACCAAGCTTTTTTATTGAGTGCATTAACATTGTCTGATTCTATTTCCAGGGCTTTGTCATAGCATTCAATAGCCTCTGCAAATTTTTCGATGGCAGATAATGCTTGGGCTTTGTTATAATATGCATCAGCATTTTGAGGATTTATTTCCAGGGCTTTGTCATAGCATTCAATAGCCTCTGC
>JAICXY010000029.1 GCA_025934495.1 Candidatus Nitrosocosmicus sp. | reverse complement strand
GCTCTAATACTAGCTCTAATAATAAAACTTCCACTGCTGTTGTCAGCCATTTACTTGCGGATCTTTTCCCATAATAAACAAGTTGATTATGTAAATAAAAGTATATTTTAAATCAGGTTCTGTTAATTTACCTTTTAATTTTTATATTTAATCATTCTATTTCCTTGGAGGCCCTGTTAACTTAAGGAAAACCTATAGCTTTAGAATGACCATTTTATTTATGGGATCAGAAACAGTAGAACACCTTCACAAATTATAGGTTATGGATTGTACTTGTATTTTTTATATGGGTTTATCTTTTATAAACACGACTAAAGCAATACTACCTTTCTTTTTTACATATACTAAATAAGTCATCTTGTGTATCCATCTGAAAATGGATTCAAAAGTACAAACCAAAAAAGAAATACTGCAAGAATAAGAAAATTGAAGAATATCTTTGTTTTATAAAAAAAGATGAAACTGCCATAAAATCGGGTTCTTCTGAATTAATATGGCTTTGATGGATAGTTATAGAACCAATAATATCTAAACAAATTCTTTCTTTTCATTTATCAGAAGAGTGGAATATGTCTGTGATAGCCGAATGATTTCTATCAGATGTTTAGATAAGTATGGAGAACATCAAGTTTCATCAGATGATGCTAGTTATACTTGGTACCCTCAAGCCAGCGGATTCTTGAAACTGGAACATCATCATCATTCTTATTATGAAAAAGACTGATAGAAAGAATAATTCAGTATATAAAAGATAGGACGGAAAGCTTTGATAATGATTACTTTCCTTGTAAAAAGAACAAATGTAAATTAAATCATATAAAACAATAGATGAGATTATTCATTGATCAATATAATAAAGAAATAATGTCTTAAGTTAATAGCTGTGTAAAAACACAAAGGTATGTTCTATTGTAAAATATTTGTGATCGCTTTGTCATGATTTTTATTAGATATATTCGTCCACCTGCTGATTAATCGTCATAGTTAAGAGTAGTAAGCTAAAGATGTTACGATATCTGAACAAACACCACATTATTTTACAGGAAAACATGGCATATGTTTACAGAACTATTAATAGTTGTAAAGAATACTGGATGTTCTTATGTAAACCAATAATACTGCTTGTTTTCATCAGCAAAATTATTGTTGTATTTTTCTAATATATTCTCAAGATTTTAAAAACTAGCAAATCTAAACAAGCGCATTCTATTTACATTAATGATTGTAAGTATTTATATGATTGTTAACAGAGCCCAAAGATAAGCAATGGAGTATATTAAAGAAAATCAAAAGTTTTATTGATATCTCATAAAGAAAAAAGAAATGAAAATCAAAGCGCGTAAATCTTTTCATAGACTATTGTAATCAAGAGTAGAGACTTGTTATAAACAGCTCTATATGTATATGTATTTCTTTATTTATAATTGAATAAAGTACTATTAAAAAATATAAATATCATCAAAAAAAACATTTTTTATGATATTATTTTTTTTTTAAGTATTTTAATTACAATTTTTAAGTATAAAAGGAATAACTTTATAATCTACCAAAAACCTTCTGTGAGCGTTGGTAATTAATACTGGTGATACAACATGGATGCTTGTCTCCACTGGGCTTGTCATGCTGATGACACCTGCTTTAGGTTTTTTTGAAGCAGGATTGCTCAGGCTAAAAAATTCATTATCTGTGATAATGCAAACATTTGCGGGTCTTGCATTGTTATCGGTCTTGTGGTTTATAGTTGGATTTACTTTAACTTTTGCACCTGATATTCATGGTTTTATAGGGAATCTCTCTTGGCTATTCTATAACAACGTTCCATTTAATAATTCGATTTCTTATGCACCCACAATACCTGGAATTACCTATGCAACATATCAGATGATGTTCGCGGTTATTACTCCATTATTAATTACAGGAGCCTTTGCGGAACGTATGAAGTGGAGCGCTTTTTTTATATTTGTAATTGTATGGAGCCTGGTAATTTACTATCCGCTAGCCCATTGGGTATGGGGCGGTGGTTGGTTATCCAAAATAGGAGTTGTCGATTTCGCAGGAGGTATAGTAATACATACCAGTGCGGGTATGGCGTCACTAGCATCAGCATTAGTGCTAGGTCGGCGCAGAAATTATGGTCCTCAGATAATGGTTCCTCATAATCTTCCTCTCGCTGCAATGGGTGCAACTTTATTGTGGGTCGGATGGTTTGGATTTAATGCGGGTAGTGCTTTAGCATCTGGTGCACTTGCTGCTAATGCTTTACTTACTACTCAAATTGGTGCTTCCACTTGTGCCATTGTTTGGGTGGGTCTTAGCTGGAAAAGATCTGGAAAACCCACAGTAACATCTGTTATAAACGGTGCGGTTGCGGGTTTAGCTGGTGTTACCCCTGCTGCTGGATTTATTAGCGGGCAAGACTCGTTCATATTGGGTATTGTTTTAGGATTTGCATCTTATGGTGGAATTGTTTTATTGAAAGAAAGATTAAGGATCGATGATGCTTTGGATGTAAGTTCTGTACACGGTATTACGGGTATAGTTGGCGCCTTATCCATAGGTATTTTCGCTAGCCAAGTTATCAATCCCGCTGGTCCAAATGGATGGCTAAATGGGAATCCCATGCAGTTAGTAATACAAGGTATAGGTGTAGGTGTTGCTGCTATTATGGGTTTTGTTGGGACTTTAATAATATTAAAAATAATTGATTATGTTGTTGGATTAAAAGTGAATGAAGAAGAAGAAGCTTTGGGACTGGATATATCACAACATGCAGAAGCTGCTTATGGAGAACAATAATCTATTATTTTTTACCACTTAATTTCTTACATAAAAAGCCTTATTTTTTTTCTCTTTGTAAAAATATAATGTAATTATCTACTGGTATTTTATCATATCGTTTTTATATTATTATATTAATTTTTATTTAATGTTCAGAAATTTATCAATAACTTATAAGAACCTAATGCTGATTTCTGCTACAATAATTGCTAGTTCTATCATTTTTTTTGGTGTTGGCATAATTAGTAATATATATGCACAACCTGTCCAGAAAATTACTATTACACTCAATTCGGCAAAACTTGCACCATTAACAAACGATACTCATGTTCAATTAAAAGTTCTTGTTGGTTATGTAACCAAAGACCCCTCATTGGTAAGTACTAAAATTAATGGGATAATGAAAGTATCTACATTAAATGGAACTTTATTAAAAAGGTCTTCTTTTCCAAATGGCTATGTTGTTAACCAATCGGGTGTAATTCCATTTGCAACCTCTTTTGCTGGAAAAACTATGCCAAATGTAAAATTCGATATCGTGTTAACCGATCTAAGCAAGATTAATCCATTGTCTAATGTAATTACATCAACTGTTAATTTTGAAAATACCCCTGTTGCTGTTAAAAAATCTCCTTTAAGTACACCATTTAATCCTGCAAAAACTACTCATTAATTTTTTATTTTATTTTATTTAAATAATATTTTTTTATATAAATATTGCTTTGTTGCATAACTTATTCGTTTTTTAATGATTACAATTTGTTATAATATTGCGAATTCCAACTCAATACTTCGTAGACTTGAACTGAATGTGCACGCAATTACGAAAAAAAGAGTATACAAAATGCAATAAATATTAATACCAATATAAAATCTTTTTATAATATTGTTGGAAATATTATTTGATATTTTCCTATTGCGGTAGAATTTTATCCATCTAGATGGATGATAAAAACCATATTTGGTTTTTATCATATTTTATCGTGAAATTTTATTTATACTGGTATATTCAAATATTTTATCAAGAAAGTTAAAACGTATCTTTTATTCATCCATAAAAAATAGTAGGACAAAGACAAAAAATCCCGTATCTGTAAATCATCTTCATGTTTATGGCCAAATTAAAAGAAGAATGATAATATCTGTGTAAATGTTAGTCTGATAAATGGAAATTTGCTATCGAACTATCTCTATCAGGACAATGCGAGGGTTAGATAAATACTGATCTAGTTGTTTCTATTGACGGAAATAATATTTTATATTTTATTTGTTGGTTATTTTGAAGTATTTTTATTAAAAATTTTGTATATCCAACCAAGGAAACAAATAGTAGTAATATTTGATATATTAAATCCTGACAATGAAAAATCAAAAAATTCTTATCCTACAAAGGTTCTACATTAAAGTATCATACTTTTCTTTTATTTTATATTTACATTACAAATTAATAAAGTAATTATATTTGTTAATTCATCATTCCTTTGTTTAATGGATATCCAAGGTATTTTAACTTATTTTGGTAATGTAGGATATATTGGTATATTCATAATTAGTTTTTTAGGAAGTATTCTTATATTTATTCCTGTACCTTATTTCCCAATTTTAATTACTTCAGCATTGAATAAAGAATTGGATCCAAATATGATTGCCTTATCAGCTACTATTGGAGCAGTATTGGCCAAAAGTAGTATATTTATAGCTAGTTATTATGGAAGAAATCTTTTAAGTAAAAAAACCAAATCGAAAATACTACCACTTCAAAATTTTTTAGCTAAATATGGTGGTTTGGCAGCATTTATCGCAGCATTACTTCCGGTACCTGATGATTTGGTATATATACCTTTAGGGATTGCTAAATATAGCATAAAAAAATTTGTTCTATTTACCTTCTTTGGAAAACTCTTGTATGGATTAATAATTGTGTGGGGTGCTGTTATTTTGGGTAGACCTGTAATGGAACAGATCCTTTTATTTTCTAATGCTAATAACCAATTTACTGTCATTCTGATTGCTGGATTAACTATCGGATTGTTAATTTTGATATTATTTTTTACTTTTAAAGTGGATTGGACCAAAATAATTGGTAAATGGTTTCCATGGGCATTGGATAATGATTTTGATGAAAAACATAAAAATAAAAAATAATATCAAATATATTTATCTATTTTAATAAAATATTATATATCTTTCTTTAATTATTTTTTATTTTAATGTTTAATAACAAATAGTATCAATTATGATATCGTTAAAAATGTCTAATAATTGTATTGTAAATTTTGATAATTTACTAAAAAAAAGTTACAAAGAACTTGGAATACATAACATTGATAATTCCCTGCACCATGCGCACCTAATTACAATAGCGAATAAATTTTCACTCTATTTTAAAGATATTAAAACATCAAATCCCTATATTATTGTATTAAAAACTATTGCATATCATTTTCAATCTAATCATATTTTAATGACCAAAAACAAAATCTATGATTTTTTTGTAACATCGTATAAATATCTAATTTCATCCCTAGGAAAAACAGAGAGTAATCAATTAGAATCAAAATCAAGTAGATTTGATAATATTATATTTGAGATTTGTGATGATGTCTTGAACAATTATAATATTTATGATGATTTTATAAAAATCCAAATACCTAATTTAATTGTCGACGTTGTTGCTATTGTATTTTTTAAAACAGATCCTTATGGTAAAAAAGTATCCATTTTTCAAACAAAGTCGTATTATATAGCAAAAAAAGAAGCTCTTTTAAATAAAAACTATTCTTATCCTTCAAATATTTTAGTAACCTCTGAAAATTTACCATTGGTAAAAGATGCCAATCCAAAAAATTTTTATATTAAAGAAGAAAGTGTTCTTTCTGAAGAAATAGGAGAATTCACTTCCAAATCCAATCTTGATTCCATGTGTGTTTTAAATGATGTGCAATTCCTTGATAGTAATATGATATTTAGAATAACTCAAATTACCAAAAGAGATTATAGTTCTGTTAAAAGATCTTTATCTACTTTGAACAAAAAGGAAATTAAAAAATTATATGATATTTGCAATAATTATAATAAAATTATTAAATACAGTAAATTTGATAATATTAAAGACTTTAAATTAGAGATCGAGCAGGAATTGAAACGTTCCTTATCAGATAAACAAGTAAGACATTCACAAATATCTATAAAAAAGATACAATTTTACATGGAAAACCTGTTGGATAACAAATTTGAGCCGCATTTGACTCACGGAATCAATCATGTCAAACACAATTTTGAATATGGTTATAGACTAGCAGGATTATTAAAAAACTCCAAATCTGACACTAAAAAATAGATAAATAGATATAAGAAACAACATTTGTTTGTGTTAACTTTGTATATTATTTCTCAAATTCTATTTATATAATATGTTTACTTGAAGGTATAGATTTTATATTATTGTAGGTTCTATATTTTTATTAATAAAATATTTTAAATTTATTCCTGCAGATATTTTTATATTTAAAATTATGGTTTCTATTTCTTTATTTGATATCATTTATAATTATTATTATCCATCCAAAGAATATTTCTTATTCATAAACATTATTAATTGTATATCATATCACAAATTTAATATTATTTATATTGATATTATAAGTGTGGTTTTATTCTTTATACATTAATGGTATTGCTAGCTGTAGGAAAAATTATGAATCTATATATCTTTTAAAATATAATAAACTAATTATAAAAATCGATTTTTTTTATAATCATGATGATGCAGAACAATTCTCTACTTTCTTTTTATATGTTGTAAACAATTTGCTAAATCTGTTGTATATTTATGAATTTGTTCTTTTTACAACCTTCGATTTCTTAATGAGTATATTTTGCGATTTACTTTCTTTTTTTCTATCCTTTATATGTATATATATTAGGTACATATCTTCGTATGGGTATTTATTATTTTGAAAATACAGAATTGTATACTCATTAGAATCTATAAATGCAGTAGTTATTTTTTTACATTTCTTTTGTAAATAGCAAAAAATATCACCGCAAAACCATGCTATCTGTTCCATTTGTTACTATTTTAAATCACGATTATTTGTTGGAGTTATAACAAACGAAAATGGAATTTCTTTTTTTATTATACTGTTTATATGTGTTTTTGTTACATAGTTTGATTCTACAGGTAGATTTATGACTAGACGTCGCCTCACTAAAGGTGAACATATAGATGATATATTATCAAGCAATGATTTTCATATTTACTTTATCTTTTTTTGTTATCGGTAGATTTGGTAAACTGTTCCATTTTTCATATTTGTGAAAGTACTAATCGAATCTTTTTTTTGAAATAACTAAGTAATGGAGATTCGAGACAATATTCCCAAGATAACGTTTTCACTATCATCTGATTATAAAATATGTCAATGATGTTATTATAAAGTTATTTTATAAATGCAATAATTGGATATCCTATTATTTTATCTGTTTTTTTTTGAGGTAAATCGTACTTACTTATTATATTTCAATAATTTATCATTACTCTTTGAGATTGTGTTTTATTAGTTTCTGCTTTTGTTTTTGCTGAATGTATATTGGTTGGTTGGTTATATTTGAATAATTTAGGAATAATCTTATTTCTATCTATTTTTGGGACAGGCTCATATTTTAATAAATAATAGTATTTAATTAATTTAGATATCTTTAATTTATTAAAGCTATTGCTCTAACAGGCGAACCGGAGCAGTTATTTAATTTTAGAGGTAATGCAATAAATATGAAATCGTCTTTATTAATTTTATCCAAGTTAATTAAATTTTCTATTATTGGGATGTTTTTAGCAGAAAAAATTTTATGCGAATTAAATTTTGTATCAATTGCTGGATCAATATTGGGACTATCTATTCCCACCAAATTTATCTCCATATCTATCAAGTATTCTGCTGCGAGCTTTGATAACCCGGGATTTTTTTTAAAATATTTATCTTTGAATCTATTGGAAGACCAACCTGTGTATATTAGTATTGTGTCATTCTTTTTTATATTATACTCTTTAATTTCATTTACATCAATATTTTCATCGTCATCTTTTATAATTTTTAATACTTTGGCATTATCTAAAATTACTGTTTTTTTTAAAGAAATTTTTTCTATTGATTCTCCTGATGGATTAAAATGTATTGGTGCATCCATATGTGTACCGATATGGGTACTGGTAAAAATCATTTCAGAATCATATCCGTCAATTATATAGTTTGACCATTTTAAAATCTTTAAATTAGAAGAACCAGGAAAAACCTGTGTAATTTTCATCTATCTCTTGTGTAAGATCTATTATTTCCAAATACTCTTTATATCTTTTCTCTATGTTTTATATAGGAATGTTTATAAAATTTAAAATTGACCTATCGAATTATTTGTAATTAAACAATATACTTTGCAATTTAGCAATATTATATAGTATATAAACAACTGCTGAAAAAAATTCAGAAATACATTATATACTTTCATTACTATGCCAATATTTTAATTTGTTTGATAAAGTTAAAAACTAATATTGTATAATATTGATTGTTGACTGTTTATTCAAAAAACTCAGAATTACCAGAGCAATTGTATATAGGTACAGCAGAGGCTGAGCATATCGAAATGTACTTGAAAGCAATGTGGTCAATTATGGAAAGCGGTCAAGAGTTGAAAGTAAGTTCTATAGCAAAAGTATTGAATGTAACACAACCTTCAGTAGTCCAAATGCTTCATAAATTGAATGATTCTCATTTAATTGATTACAAGAAAGGTTCAATAGTTGTTCTTACCACTGATGGTGAGAAAATAGGTAAACAAATGATTCGCAATACTCGATTGTTGGAGGTATTAATGAAAGATGCTTTAAAAATAGACATTGATGAGGAAATGGTTTGTGGAATTGAACATCATATGAAGGAAATATTTACTGAAGCATTATGTACTTTATTAAAACATCCCAAAATATGTCCACACGGATATCGTATTCCTGCCGGAAGTTGTTGTATGTAGTATAAAGGTCAAATAAAATTTTTAATCAAATATCATCAACAATTATATCCATATAATAATTAAATTTAAATTTAAATTTAGTCAAATCAAGGTATATATTTATGTTATATCGGCCAATCGCAGTTTTTGATTCTGGTTTAGGATCTTTATCCGTTGTCCGAGAATTAAGAAAAATTATTCCTGCAGAAAATATATTATATTTTGCTGATAGGTTGAATTTTCCTTATGGTAGAAAATCTAAAGGCCAATTAAAATCCATAATAATAAAATCTATTAAATTTTTGGAAAAATATGGGCCTAAACTCATAGTTATGGCATCAAATACTCCGTCGGTCCAAATCTTTGAAGAAATAAAAAATGACTTTTCGATTGATATTATATCTACAAAACCACCCCTTAAAAGATCGGTTAAATTGAGTCAAAAAAATCATATCGCTATAATGGCTTCAAGTGGAATATTAAATAGCAAAGAATTTAATTATCTGATAAATAAGGAGGTTCCTCAGGAAGTCTTTATTACCAAAATCGATTCATCGGATATTATTGATCTTGTCGAAGATGGGTCCTTTTTGTTTGATAAAGTTCGTACATTCAAAACTATTCAAAATATAGTAAAATCTAATTTTAAAGATTCTATTGATGTTGTTGTTTTATCAAGTACACATTTACCTTTTGTCAAAAATTATTTGGTTGATCTTTTGCCTTCGATAAAATTTATAGATTCTTCTTCACAGGTTGCAAAAGACACAAAAAATTATTTGCAGTTCAATAATGATTTGATTAAAAATGGAACTGGAAAACTTGAAATACTTGCCTCCTCAAACAAAAAGGATTTTCAGAATATACTTCGGTATATGGGTACAAAAGAAATAATATATGATGTATCTTTACAGTTTTAAAATTTATTGAAATTTAAATTTAAATTATTATTTTATGGGTAATGGCTATTAGGTTATGTGTGGCTTATGATATTATATGTTTTGTAAGTCAGTTACAAATCCATTCTGGTGTATAATATAATCCAAGGGGATTGTTATTGATTAGATCTCTCGCATAATTAGCATAATTAGAAAAATTACCAAAAGCTGTACATCTTAATTATACCTTGCAAATACTATGTAAATATTACAAAACTTCATTAATATCTATATAATTATGAAATGTGTTTAATCAGGCAAGATCTATATTATCATCGTTAGAAAATAGAGAATAAAATAAAATATTGTATTGTATTTTTAAATATTATAATTTTCATTTAACTTTGATAATTGTTTTATTTATTTGATTGATGGATTTCAAATGCTGAATTATGCATTAGTACAATTACATGATAATTGGCTTGTAGACAGCATATATGGATATATAAACATTCAACAAAAACATTGTTTGATTAACGTTTTTAAGATTCTAAAATTATTTCAAAAATATCTTGAAAGATGTAGTAGTTTTACCTGGTCCTTCTTCGTTAGATTTGGGAAATTTTATTGCCGCTCGTTTGAAATCTGTGTCTGTTCCTATCGATCTAAAAATTTTTTCAGATGGCGAGAGTAAAATAAGAATTGATTCAAATTTGTCAAATAAAAAATGTATAGTAGTTCAATCTACCTATCCACCAGTCGATTCTCATCTATTACAAGCTTTGATGATTGTTTCTGGTTGCTATGAGGCGGGGGCTTCAGAAGTTATAACTGTTTTACCTTATATGGGGTATGCTCGACAAGATAGAAAGTTTTTAGATGGGGAATTTGTTACAATTTCATTAATTGCTAGGTTGCTAGAATGTATTAATGTCCGTAATTTAATCACAGTTAATATTCATAGTATTAAAGCGCTTTCATATTTTAACTTGAAAATTTTTAATATTTCTTCTATCCGGTCTCTTGCTAATTATGCTAAAACCCAATTTGATTTGGTTGACCCTATTGTTGTTTCTCCTGATGCTGGTGGTATTTCGCGAGCCAAAGAATTTTCTGAAATAATGAATTCAAATTTCTTTGCACTAAATAAAATTAGAGACCGGATTAGTGGAAGTGTCGTGATGGATGAAAATTTGGAAATTGATATCAAAGACCATGATATAATTATTATAGATGATATGATATCTAGTGGCGAAACCATTTTAAAAGCACTCGATGTATTGAAAAAAAATCAAAGTAGGAAAATCTACGCTATGTGTGTGCATGCATTATCTGATGAAAATTCTTTAAATAGGTTGAAGGCTGCTGGATTAACCGATCTTGTTTCTACTAATAGTGTTCCTCGCCCTTGTTCTAAAGTCGATCTCAGTGCGGATATAACAAATGCTTTATCTTCTATTTTATAGTACATAATGTCTAGTCTTGATATAACTTTTTTGGGAACATCTGCAGCCATGCCTTCAGCAAATAGGTTTCTCTCTTCTATTGTTATTAATCGAAATGGAACTTTGTTTATTTTTGATGCAGGAGAAGGTATGCAATATAATTTTATTCGTGCACGATTTGGTTTTAATAAAAAAATTTTGCTATTTATTACACATATGCATTCTGATCATATTTTAGGTCTTTTAGGTTTCTTCCAAACTCTTTCGTTACAAGGTAGATATATGCCTATAGATATCTATGGTCCCAAATTAATTTATGATTTTTTAACTGAAAATTTTAGAATTCTTAATATTAATTTATCTTTCCCTGTTAATATTCATGTTATTTCTGATAATGAAGGAATTCTTGTAACCACTAAAGAATACAAGATCACGTATTGTAGATCAAACCATGGTTATGGTATTTGCTCTTATGCATACTGCTTGATTGAAAATAGTCGCCCCGGTAAATTCGATATCAAAAAGGCTAAAGAATTGGGAATTCCAGAAGGCATTTTATATCACATGTTACAAAAAGGTGAAAGTATTCAATTTAACAATAAATTGATACCTTCTAATACTGTAGTAGGTCCATTACGTTCTGGAAGAAAAATTGGTATTTCAGGAGATACTAGACCTTCAAATGAATTATGTAATTTTTTTAAAAATTGCGATCTTTTGATTTTTGAATCTACCTTTGGATCGACTGAACTTGATAAAGCAAAAGAAAGCTTTCATTCTACTGCTTTTGAAGCAGCTAGTTTGGCAAAATCATCAGGGGTCTATAGATTATGCCTTACTCATTTTAGCACTCGGTATAAAGATTTGGTTGTTCTGTTAAATGAGGCCAAATCGGTTTTCTCAAATGTAGATATGGCTTTTGATTTGAAATCTATATCTATCCCATACCGGAATTAGAACTATTTTTTATTAATATCTACTACTGCAAGATTAACTAATTATTTTTATAAAATTTCTTATCAGTTCTTTTTTATCATTTGATAAAATCATACATGCTTCAACAAGCTCTCTTTCTATAGTTATTTGCTTTGAGATTATTTTTTTTAATTTTTCACCATCTAATCTGTCTAATTTTTCTATTTCTCCATGATTATATGCAATGATATATTCGTTTATTATTTTTAAAATAAATGATGGAGCATATCTAGATAAAAGCAATATCCCCTCATTAATGGTAGTATTGTTATTATTCTCATCCTCGTCCACTTCCTTTACATTGAAATTTGAATTTGAAATAAATGATTCTAGTAGTTTCATTCTCAATCTTATATCTCCTGTTTCTTCAATGGTTGATGCAATAATTAGACCAATATTGGTAAGCTCATAATATGGAATTCCTTCTATCTGAAGAGCTTTTGGACCCCTTTTTATTGGTAATCTTCCTCCCTCTTTGACAACTTGAGCTGGTAATAGCACCTCATCAAGGTCTTTGAAAATAGCTGAATAGATATTTTGCCAAGCTACTTCGTATTTTTTTGCCAATATGTGGGCTATTGAAGTTCTGGTTTTATACTTGGGATCTTTTTCTATTGCAATATGGGCAATTATTCCTCTTTGCCTCTTTGCCTCTCTTGTTGATTTTGTTTGATGAGTCTTAAACGTATCAAAAATTGCAATATGGTTGCCTCTCTTCAAAATTCCTATCCGTTTTCTATATTGGTATACTTATATGTACTTTATTTATCGTTAATAGATTAGATAAGAAAATAGATTTAATAAAAAAATGGTGTAATCTTTAATTATTCCTATTTTTTTGTAGTACGCATTGTATCTACTTGACCACTATGAAGCCAGTCTTTTAATTCTTCATGCGATGGTTTTGTATCATGTTTTCCTTGAAGGTGTAGATGAAGCAAAACATAATTTACTTGATTTAATAAAACCTTATTGGCTTCGTCGCCTTTACGGGTCCTTGTTTTTAAATCTTCAGGAACAGTTTTCCACCATTCGTCAAATGTCCTCTTTTTTTGAGTGTTAGCTTGTTGACCGAATCCTTTGGGTAATGTCATATTGCTACTAAATTAATTGATGATGGTATTAAATGTTTTTTAATATTCTTTTTTTATTTCTCCAAGTGGTTGTTTATCTATCGTAAAAGATGTGATGGAATACACCTGATTAGACTTTCATGTTTTAGACTATGATATTGCTATTACAATAAGTTCATTATATGCTGCTGCGCTGCTGCTGCGGCGCTAATATCAATTATATTTTTCTTTCCCTTACTATTTTGTGATTCAGAAATAGTTAAAATATGCGTATCAAATGAATCTAAATATATTATAATCCTAAAAGCCTACAAAATTACCAGCTATTTTGTTAATATCCTTAATATAGCTGTCTTTCATTTATTTAATATTTAATATTTAATATTGTGCAACAATCTCTCTGCTTGCTATTGCTGTCTTTCAATTTAATTAAAAGAATAGTAATATCTTTATGACATTAAATAATATGATTTTATTAATGACTGATTACGATACCGAGAAAAACGTTTATGTAATTGTCCATGGTCAAAAACAATTATTTGAAACTGTAAAATCAAAGCTTTCAACCTTTGGATTTAAAAACGATAAATTAATCCCAGCTGATATGAATAAACCTGGAAATCGTGGTGATTTTGTTGCTATGGTTTGGCCGCCGATGGCTCCTAAAGAAATAATTTTTAGTGAAATTTTGGATTTTAATGATAAAGATGGCCAGGGAATGGGTGCTTGGGCATCGCTTACTAAAAAAGAACTCGAGCGAATTCCCTTAAATTAGACCACTCCTTTTCCTTTACTTTTTCTAAAACCATGTGTAAATTGTGAATCATAAACTTTTGAAAATTCATATTTTTTTGGCGATATAACATCTCCTACTATTATCAGTGCAGTCTTTACTATTCTTTCTTCTTTAACTTTTTTTGATATTGTCCCTATTGTGCCTTTTACTATTCTTTCCTCTTTCCATGTAGCTTTGTATACTATTGCGATAGGGGTTTCATCGTTGTATACCCCACCTCTTAATAGTTCTTCTATGACTCTATCAAGTAGATGAACGCTAAGATAAAAAGCCATGGTTGATCCATGTTTTGATAATTCCGAAATTTTTTCTCTATCTGGAACAGGTGTTCTAAACTCTGCGCGTGTAATTATTATTGTTTGTGTTATACCTGGTAATGTTAATTCTAAATTCATTGATGCTGCTGCTCCGAGTAACGATGTAATGCCCGGAATTACTTCACATTTGATTTCGTCTTTTTCTAATTTATCTATTTGTTCTCTTATTGTACTAAAAATTCCAGGATCCCCGTCATGAAATCTTATTGCCAACTTGCCATTTTTTGTGGAATCTCTGAGAATTTCATATATTTCATCCCTATCTAATTTTGCTGCATCGTATAAACTGGCTTCATCTTTAGCCCAACCTAGTATTTCGGGATTCAATAAAGATCCTGAAGATATTATAACATCTGCAATTTCCAATAGTTTTTTTGCCTTTATTGTTATTAGCTCTGGGTCACCAGGGCCTGAACCTACAAAATAAACTGTATTTTTTTGAATCATTTTTTCTTTTTGGCTATCATTATTGAAAAGTATTTATCATTGTTTTCATTGGGATTTCTTGATATCTCTGATAATTTTCTTTTTTGTAACGCTTCACTATTTGTAGATACATCTTGAGCTATAAAAATATCTGAATCTTCTGGAAAACCCGAGTTCATTAATATTTCTATTACATTATTAAAATGTCTACCATCTTTTAAGAATACTAGTGTATCGCAACATTGTGCAGCAATTTTTAACCTATCTAGGTTATAGCATGCAGGTATTATTCCTATTATTTCCTCTCCTTCTCCTATAGGCGTTTTTATTTCAGCAGAAAATGAGAAAATAGATGTTATGCCAGGGACAATTTCAACTTCTATGTCTTTATGCTCTTTGATTATCTCTTTGTAAATATAAATCCAAGTGCTATATAAAGAAGGATCGCCTACAGTTAAATAAACTGTTTTTTTTCCTTCTCGTATAGAGTTTGTTATTTCTATGGTGTTATTTTTCCAGTTTTCCTTTAAATTATTAAAGTCTTTAATCATTGGAAAAATCAATTGATGAATTACTGTATCCTTATTAAGAAATTTTTCAACTATTGATAGTGCAACACTAGGTTTCCCTTCTCTAGCTGTTGGAGTATAAATAATGTCTGCATTTTTAATAATATTTATTGCTTTTAAAGTAAGTAAATCCGGATCACCAGGACCACATCCTATACAATACAGTTTTGGATTTGTCATAAAACCACTTTAAAAAATATTAATTAAAGTTTTTGTATTTTTATTTTGTCGCAGAAAAAATAATCACAGGATTTCTTGAAATCATCATTGTTCCTGATCGAGTTTTTTTGGATTTTGCAACAGTTACCTGGGTTATATCAATTTCTACTAATTCTGAATCTTCAATTGCTCTAAGAGTTTTATAAATTGTTTCAATTAATATGGATGTAACAACCAATCTTCCTCCTTTATTTAACCGATCTATTGCTAGCTTTATTATTTTCTCTGTATCACCCGTAGTTCCTCCTATAACAACCGCATCTACATTTGGTAGATTTGGTAAAACGTTCTGTGCCAATCCTTCTATAATTTTTATTTTATCATCTAATCCAAATTTTATTTTGTTATACTCTGTTAGATCAATTGCATTTTTGTCTACATCTATTGCAAATACTGTGGTTTTTGTTTGAATAGCTAGCTCAATTGAAATGCTACCACTGCCACAACCAATATCTATAGATGGATATCCTTCTTTTAAGCGTAATTTGCTTATTATTATGGATCTTACTTCCTCCTTTGTTATAGGAACATTCTCTGTTCTACTAAAAAGCTCATCTGGAATGCCGGGGGTTTTATATTCCCATAAAAATTTCGTATCCATATTTATATGCTATGCTGATTTATTACTGTGAATATTAATACCATGAACATCAATAACATAAAAATAAAAGCAAATATTCCATTTGTTATCAGTTTGTTCTTTTTATTTTTGGGGATTTGTCCAGCTATTTTTTTGGCAATTATATATGATATAATATAAAAAATAATTCCAACAACTATTGTAATTCCTATTGTGTTAGATTGTTCTGCATGTGGTTTCAATATTATTCCTAATATCGATCCTGCAATAGCCGCCAAAATTGCTCTCAAGTAATATATTTTATCATGAATGTCCAAGTATATGCGCTATATTTTTTTTAACAATCTCACATTTAATCCCTACTACTTTCTACTGTATTTGAATAGAACTTAATTTTTTACGTTATTATATTCATTATTGTGTTTATGATATTAGATGTCTATTTCAGAGATAGAACTAAAATTTCTTGTAAATAATATTAAGAAAAATATTGATGATGTGTATTATGTCAGTACTGTTTATCCTATTACAAAGAATTCCTTAATCATAAAATTTCACCATTCTCAAAAAAGTGATGTTTCATTACTTGTTTCTACTTTGGGGGTATGTATTACAAAATATCAATATCCAATAATTGAAGAAAATGAAGCAATAAAAAAAATTAAAACAGAATTGGAGCGTTCTAAATTAATTGATGTCTCTGTTTTTGCAGGAGAAAGGATAGTACAATTTATTTTTCAAAATATTGTAGGTATAAAATATTTTTTAATTGTTGAATTATTTGGAAATGGAAATATTATATTGTGCAATGAAAATCTAAAAATTTTAGCAATAGTCAATTCAATAAATGTAAGACATCGAATTTTGAAACCCGGGTTAAATTATTTTCCTCCTCCACCGAGGGGAGCTGATTTATTTTCAATTAATTTCAATGACTTTTTATCCCTCGTTGAGGCCAATAAAAAGGAAAAAATTGATATAAAAAGATGGCTTGGACGAAATCTTTCTATTTCAAAGAAATTTATTGAATATATTATTAATAGTTCGGAGATTAAAAATAAGAATATAAATGAATTATCTACAGATGACTTCAAAAATTTATTTGATGGATTGAGTTTATTAATCAGGGATGTTTCTAATGGTTCTGGTACTTTTGAAGCATGTATACTACTTGATGAAAATAATAATCCTGAAGATATCAGCCCTTTTATTCCCTACTACTCTATAAATTCAGATAGAATTAAAAAATTTAATTCATATTCTGAGGCAGTCGATGAATATTTAAATTATCTTATTATTAATAGTGATGCTTCAAAAAATACTGAATTAGAAAAAAGAATTGAATTATTAGAACATGATTTACAAGAACAAGAAAAGGCTAAAAGCTTTGTTATTTCAAAATCCAATAAATTACGAGATTTTGCCATTTTGTTAATGCAGCATACAGACATTGTGTTGGATATAGAAAACAGTTTCCTTAAAAAAATCCTTTTTGATTTTAATGCAAAAATATTAAACATCAAGGGAAAATATTTTTTGGAAATTGTTGACGAAAAAATGCCATTGGAATCTCATAATTTCAATACTCCTAAACTTTCGTCATCTTTATTTAATCTTGCAAAAGAGATGGAAAGAGGGTTAATAACTATAGAAAGTTCTCAATTAAAGTTACAAGAACAAATAAACAAACTAAAACATCAAAAAAATAAAAAACCCTTGTCTAGTGTTAAAGTTTTAACTAATAAAGAATGGTATGAGAAATATCGATGGTTTTTCACAAGTGATGATCTATTGGCAATTGGTGGAAAGGATGCTTCCTCTAATTCTGTAATTATACGACGACATCTTACAGAAAATGATTATGTTTTCCATGCCGAAGTTAATGGGTCCCCCTTTTTTGTATTACAAAACGCTAATAATTCTAAAGCTGATATATCTCAAAGTATTTTAGAAGTGTCCCAAGCTACCGTATCTTTTAGTAGATCATGGAGGGATTCTTTGTCAAGCTCTGATGCCTATTGGGTATTTTCTTCCCAAATAAAAAAGGGAGCTCCAACCGGACAATTCCTTCCTAAAGGATCATTTGTGATTGAGGGTAAAAGGAATTTTGTAAAGAACTTGGAGATCAAACTTGCTATTGGAATATCTTTTATTGATGATAAACCTTTGTTAATTATAGGACCATATAACGCAATAAAAAAAAGATCGATCTGTATGAGGATCTTGTTGCCTTCAGGTTTAGATGTCGTTAAAGCCTCAAAAAAAATTAAAGCTGACTTTGTAGATTATTCAATAAAAAATGATTTTCCAAAAACTTTGATCGAATATCTTAAAAGTTTATCAATTGATGATATAGTTAGAATTTTACCCGTTGGTCAATGTAAATTATTGCCTGTAGAAAAAGCTGAATTGAAATATAATTTCGAATTGGTGACAGAAAAGTAATTAAATTCAGGTTATGATGATTTGGTATGGCTAAAGATATTCGAGATGAAGATACAGGAATGACCACTAGAATACTGGTTAGTGATGTTATGAACAGTCCAATTATTCATGCAAAACCTGATGATGATATTATTACAATATCAAAACTTATGGCTGAAGCTCAAATCGGAAGTATTGTTATTTTGGATAATGATTCACCATTGGGAATAGTGACTGATTGGGATATTGTTACAAAGGCAGTCGCAAAAGGTTCAATTCCTTCTGGAATAAAGGCATCTGATGTTATGCAAAAGCTGGTAACTATTAGTGGCGAAGAGAGTATTACCTCTGCAGCAAGGCTGCTTAGGCAACACAATATAAAACGCTTAGGTGTAACCCATAAAAACAATATAGTAGGAATAATTTCAGTATCTGACGTTTTAGCAGTTACACCTGAATTATTTGATGTCGTTTCTGAAAAAGCATTGTTAATCAGGGGAGAAATAGGGCGCTCTCCCAGAAATGTATCTGGATATTGTGATGAATGTGGTGAATGGTCTGATTTTCTGCTATATGCAGATGGATCATTTACTTGTGAAGCCTGCAGAGGAGAATAATAAAATAGGTTTATGACTTTTGCTTTTTTCTCTTTTCAATTGTTGTACCATTATTAAAAAGATTAAATCCTTTTGAGTTTTTACAGGTCTGTATTATATTATCCTAATTTGAATCAAGATGATATTATATGTTTTTGGTGATTTCATTGATAATTTATTAATTCGTTGGTTGTAATTGACCTTGCACAATATTGACATTTTAATCTTAAAGTTATTTTATCCATTATTTCTATTTTAGATTTCAAGCCTTCCTCTGTATTTGTAATACATTTTAAATTTGGACATTTAAAAAAACCAATTATCCTATCGGGTAATTGTATCCTTCTTTTTTCAATCAAATTATAATTTTTGATAATGTTTATAGTGGCCTTGGGAGCTATTAATGCGAGCTTGTCTGTTTCTTTTTTTTCCAAAAATTTATTCTCAACTTTGATAATATCCTTTTTTTCATGCTTTATGCTAGGAACGTTTAATGCTACTGTAATTACATTTCCTTCTTGTCCGGTTATATTTAATATATTAAGTACTAGTAATGCTCTTGGTGATTCAATATGATCTATTACAGTACCGTTTTTTATTCTTCGTACTAACAGTTGACTAGAATCAGACATCTAATTATATTTTACCAAATTATCTAAATACCTTTTTGATCTCTTTGAATGTCTTTTTTATTGTTGATTGTTTCCTTGATTAATAAAATTTTGCTTCATTTCTTCAACCCATTTATTCTTATTTTTGTAAATTCGTTTTTTATTCCTTGGTTTGCATTTAGTTAGTATATGTGTACAGAGGATTGGAAAATATACTGAAGAATCTCCATAAACTACAACATTTCCTTTATGGGAAGTTTTGATTTTTCCCCAACTTTTACCCTCTTGTAAGGTTGCTCCTGATAGTCCTCCAGTATCAGGTCTTGCGTCAGTTAGCTGAACAATAAAATCATGACCGCCTTCTTTTATTTTCAATATTTGATAGAGCGCAGGCCCTGTTTGTTGGAAAAAATTTTTTGGAACCCCTCCACCCAATTCAATTCCTCCTGATTTATCGCTTTTCCATAAAATTGCAGCAGATTCTGCAATATCTTGAATGACATTTATCGATATTTTTTCATTTAACATTAATGGTAGCATATTCAAACCAACGGATGAATCACTAAGGGCTGGAATGTAAATAGGTACATCTGATTTAAAAGCAGAAACCAAAAATGATTTTTCTGAATATTTAGATTTTTCTAAAGCAGCTTTTCCAAAGAAATATGATAAATCTGCAGTAGATCCCATTTCTATATTTTTATTTTTCTGATAAATCTCTTGGATATCTTTCTGCATTATTGTGTCTTGAGCTTGAAGAGTTCCATTTTCTTTAATATATACATCATAAATTCTAACAATTTGTTTTGAATATAAAATGTCATCATCCACATCAAAATGCCCTTGTCTTACTGGCAAATCATACGCAAAATGTAGGTCATGATATACATTGGCACCTGTTGTAACTATCCAGTCAATAAAACCATTTTCTATCATTTGTGATATTATTTTTCCAAAACCTATGGGGGTCATTGCTCCTGCAATTGTTAAGCAAATGGTAGCATCTGATTCCACCATTCTAATCATAATTTCAGCTGCTTCTGCTAGCCTTCTTGCATTATATCCTGTTTTGCCAAATAAATCTATCAATTCTGATACCGTCATACCCGCAAATATTTCTGGAGGATTTATTTTATTTCCTGAAAAACTATGTCGGTTATTACTCAATCCAATTTATATAGTAATTGATTGTATATCTAATTTGATATTTTTTATTATCACTAACCAAAAGAAAGTAATGTATTTAATAATGAAAATTTTACATATTTTCATTGAAGCAAGATAAAAAAAAATCAAATAACGACATCGATTCAAAAAATTTCTTATCAAAGATTGTAAAGGATTATGATATTGATGTCTCTTCGGATTTTAACCATGTTCTTACAAATATGCTTGACTCAGGTGGATTTGAAGGGCGGAATTTGGCAAATGGTATAACTATTCTCCTAAATATGATTAATGAAAAAAATTGTACAAAGTTTTTATCATTTGTGGGATCTTTAATTTCAACTGGAAATCGGGGTATCGTTCGAGATATGATTAAAAACAAGATGTTTGATTGTGTTATTACCACTTGCGGATCTTTGGATCATGATATTGCTAGGTCATTTTCTTCTTATTACGAAGGTGATTTCCGTCTGGACGATAAATCTCTATTAAGCGAAAATATCCATAGATTGGGAAATATTCTTGTTCCAACTAAAAACTATGGTCCATTAATAGAAAATAAACTCCAATCTATATTACAGGATTTATATGATAAAACAAAATCTTCCAAGGAATTTTCTCCATCTGAAATTATCAAATATATTGGCAGTAAATTGAATGAAACTTCGTTTCTATATTGGGCATCTAAGAATGATATTCCTGTGTTTGTTCCGGGGATTGTTGATGGCGCAGTTGGAAATCAAATATGGTTATTTAATCAAAATCATAAAGATTTTAAAATTGACATATTAAAAGATCAAACTCAATTATCTGAATTAATTTTTGATTCTAAAATGACAGGTGCATTTATGATGGGTGGTGGAATTTCCAAGCACCATACACTATGGTGGAATCAATATAGAGGAGGCTTGGACTATGCTGTTTATGTTACCACTGCTTCTGAGTGGGATGGAAGTTTGAGTGGTGCTCTTGTTACAGAAGCTATTTCATGGGGAAAGGTTACTACTGAAGCAAAACAAATTACTATTCATGCAGATATTAGTACGATTTTACCTTTTATCTATTATGGTTTAATTTCAAAATAAAAATATTATTATTTTTTTTGTTCTTTTATTATGAATGGATAAAAGGATGGATATTATGGTGGCTGTTCTTGTTGTTGATTTATGAATGTATTAAATATTTAATTATTTAATAATTATTTTATTTATTCTTGCTGAATTTGGATCTTTGGGCTGATCCATTGCATTAGTTGATACATTGGCTATTTTGTCTACTACATTCATACCTTCTATCACTTTTCCAAATACTGTATACTGATTATCTAAGAATTTTGAATCATTTAATACTATAAAAAATTGCGAACCTGCACTATTGGGGTCTGCTGTTCGGGCCATAGAAACTATTCCTCTATCGTGAGAAATATTATTAAACTCTGCATTAATTGTATATCCTGGCCCTCCTGTTCCCCATGCTTCTTTATTGCTGTCGTTCTTGGTGTTAGGATCGCCTCCTTGGATGACAAAACCTTTGACTATTCTGTGAAAAATGGTACCATCATAAAATCCCTTTTTAGCTAGATTTATGAAGTTCTTTACAGTATTTGGAGCTTTATCGGGGAAAAATTGTATTTTGATTTGACCTTGTGTGGTTTCAATATCTGCTGTATTGCTAGTATTATTTGTGGTCATACTATGTGATGATATGTTGTTATTGCTTATAATATTAGATTTGTTATTTGCAGTTGATGATGATGATGATGATGATGTGGCATTATTTTGAGTGTGTATGACTTTTGATGTTGCTGCTGCTGCTGCTGCTGCTGCTTTTTTATGGTTACCTTCTGTAGCATTTTTTGAACTAATGTTGTGTTGATTATTGTCAAAAGTGAAATTGTGGTTTACTTTGTATATCAATACTCCAAAAAATAGCCCTGGATTGTTGCTCACCAAACTCGGTGAAGCATATGCCAATGTAAGTGGTTCAGACGAATTTCCAGGAGGATATTTTATATCTTTTACATAGAAAGGAGTTGATTCGGGTGAATATGTTGGAGATAGTGTTCCTTTAGTTGGATCATAATATCCTATGGTCTTAAACGGCATCATGTGACCTAAAAGCGAATCCCAAAATTTTTGTTTGGGTGTGGATAAATCAGATTCTGAATATTTTGATTCATCGAATCCGCCTATTGTTATAAACCAGTGTTTTTTGCTTTCGTCTCCTCCTCCTCCTAGAGTAAAAATGGGGCTTTTATTGACGGGATCAATTGCAGGTAATTTTTGTCCTACTACATATATCAAAATATAATCCGCTTTTAAATTGTTGGCTATTTTCCAACCTTCTTGTTCTGGACTCATTAGCATTTTTGCAATTGTTGCGATTCTTGTTGAATTAATTGTTGCATTGTCTGCCAATGTTGTTCTATTTCCAAGGGATGTAATCCAATATCCATAATCCCACCATGATGCTATTACTGAATCTTTGGGTGTATTTTTTGACATCCAGTGTAGGGCGTCTATCCAGTCAGGTGTTGTTATTCTGAAATTTGTGGCACCGTTGGCAATAGAAGTAGGCACATCCGCAGAACTTATCCAGTTTGAATTACTATCGTACATCATTGGAATAGTTAATATGACAATTAAAATAGAAGAAAATGCCATATAAACAAAAATATATTTTTCGGTTTTTATTTTATTTAATGCTAAGGATTTTGCCTTGCTTTGATTGGGTCCAATATTTTGTTTTTCAGTGTGTCTTTTAACTGATGTTATGCTTCTTATTACTTCATAAATTCCTATACTTGATAGGATTACTATACTTATAGATGCAAATACTAGCAGTCTTGCAAAAGTTGCACTAATGTAAATTCCAGTCAAACCCATTATTAATGCAAAAATCATCATACGATTATCTTTATTTCTAAAAGCAACCCATGCACCTAATCCTGAAAAAATTATCAAAATGGAAAACTCTCTGAAATAATCTACTATTGTAGGAGTAGAATGTTCTGCAACTGATTGTACCAAGCTATTTTGTGAAGATAAGAATGGATTTATGGCATTAAGATATCTGAATGAAGGTGTTTTATATAGACCATGTGAAACTATCACAATTCCTATAATAACAAAAATTCCAAACACTATGGCTATATTTCTGATTGCATTTTTTTCAGAACTTTTTCTTCTTACTAGAGTTGCTACAGCTAAAAACCCAGTACTGACCATCAATAAAATCCCTGGCAATCCCAAGACAAAAGATGTCCCTGGCCTTGGAAAAGCTAATGCAACTACAAAAATCGAGATTGTAAATAAAACTGATACCAAGAGGGGATTTTTAAGGTCATTTGAAACAAATGCAAGAATGAATATAAATATGGCTATTGGAATGACAAAGTATTCGCCACCTCCCCATGATGCTAACGCCAATCCTGCTATAATTCCACTAAAGATTGCTTTTGGAATTAAATATTTGTATTTTTTCTCTCTTAACGCCGAGATAAATAAATATGCTCCCCCTAGACCATAAAAAATCCCTAATGGTTCTGATTTAAACCAACCCAAGTTTCCTCTTTGGATTATTGCAGGGCTTACTGCAAAAAAAATCGATGCTATTAATCCTGGGACGTTTTTACCTGTTATGGACCTAACTAATAAGTACATCAATGCTGTGGATAAAGATCCTATTACTACCGGAAACCATATAACAAAATCCATAAGCGACATATTATAGCCAAAAATTTTGTAAAGAACTGCTGCTGTTATGTGCAAACCTGACTGAGAAGTTGTTGCCACATCTCTGCCCTCAGGATACCATGACATTGTATCGTGCCATTTAAGATATGCGTTTATTCCGTGATCAACAATGTATTGGGTAGCTCTGAAATCAAAAAAAGGATCAAATTCATTTAAAGAGGCGCCATATTTCATAGGATATGCTCTTAAAATAAATGCAACTGAGAATGATGAACATAATATTACAATTATTAGCAAATATTTTAGTTTAACACCTTGATTTTCTCCAAACTTTTTAAAGTTCAAAAATTCTTTTACTGACATTGACTGTTACACTTTTCCACTATATTCTTTGAGTTTTCTTATTTAATATTTCTTTATCATTATTTTCTTTTGTAATGTGTATTTTTATTCTATCTCTAAAATTGCTGTTTTACAAACATTTACCATGTTACAAAATGTTTCTGCATCTTTTATAGAGCCTACAATTGAATTATAATGCATTGGTATTGCAATCTTTTTGGGTTTTATTAATTCGTTTGTTGCTCTAGCGGCTTCTTCAGCAGTCATTACGTATGTACCTGACACGGGAACAAATGCTATATCTGTATCGATGGTTCCCATTTCTGGAATTAAATCTGTATCACCAGTATGGTATATCTTTAAACCATTAATGTTTATAATAAAACCTATTTTGTTATCTTCTTTTGGATGAAAGTTTTTATTTGTATTGTATGCTCTTACTCCTTCTATTTTTATATTTTTTATCTCTGTGTTCTCGTTAGGATTTAGTGGTATAATCTCGTTTTTACTATAGTTTTCCCTTAGTGTTTGTACACATTCGGGTGCGCAGATTACTTTTGTATTGCTGTTTATTATGTTATTGAGGTCCTCTAAACTTAAATGGTCAAAATGATTATGAGAAATCAAAATCAAATCTGCATCCTTTTTATCGTTATACTTTTGAATTAATTTGAAAGGATCGATGTATATTATTGTTTTATCGTTTGCATTTAACCTGTAACCATCATGTCCATTCCATTGTATGTTTACACCATCAATTTCTAACATATAGAAAATGAGCTAGAGTATAATTTAAATTTGCTCAGCTCTGTTATTATTAGAATGTAAATAAATTATTTTATTGTTTTTTAACGTAATTATGTCTGATCCTTTTCTTAATGCCCTTTTTATCAAAATTTTATCTATTGTTGCTAGCGGGCATTTTTTCTGTAATGCGTGTGCTAGTAGTTGTGAGTCCACTGGACGAAGTAAATTTTGGCTATCATTATCTTTTATATACTGAAAATTTTTATTCTCTGTTTCTTTTTTTATGATTTCTAAAGCTAAATTTGCTATCTTTGATCTTTTTATTTTACCTGTGCGTTTTATTTGTGTTAATTCTTTGATAATTGCTGTGTGGATTAAAAAAGTTGTTTTTCCAAATTTGGATTCTAGAAAATCCATATTCTTAATCGGTTCGTAGCATAAAACCATTAAAAAACTTGTATCACAAATTACATCCATTTTATTTATTTATTTATACTGTTGTTCCAGCACCAATCAATCTCCATCTATCTGCTATTCTTCTGCTTATAGCTACTTTGCTTTTAGGCATTAAACAAACGGGCTTTTTTACCTTTATTTCGATTCTCTGGTTTTTAGAATTTGTAACAGTTCCTGTGGTTACCGCTGTTCCTATATTTAATCTAAGATTTTCTTTAGTTTTTATTGGATCAACTTTTACCAAGTCTTGTGTTCCTACTGCAGTATCAAATAAATTGATATCTATGGCTATTTCATCTACTGTGCTTGGCAATGTGTCAGGTTTTCCTATTACAGACCCTATTAAAGAATCACTTTTAATGAATGATGGATCTAATTTTGAACCTATTGCAACTAGTCCGCCGGGTTTAACTTTATCTACAATGCCCGCGCCCGTAGCTAATGATGCAATTTTAGAAAGTATTGGTTCGTATTTATTCTTTTTTTCATTATAAATGCCTGGAAGAATTTCTATTTCATTACCTGTTTCAAATTCTCCCTGGATTAGGGCTCCTCCTAAGGCTCCCCCTTTGATGTTTTTTATGGGGGTGCCAGGTTTATTGATATCAAATGATCGTAATATGTGCATTATTCCTGTTTCGTTATTGATTCTTTCAGGCGTAGGAATATATTTTTCAATATTTTCAATTAGTACATCAATATTTATTTTGTGCTGGGCAGAAATGGGTATTATTGGAGCATTTTCAGCTACACTTCCATTTACAAATTCTTTAATTTGATTGTAATTCTCAAGGGCGTTTTCTTTTTCTGTTAAATCTACTTTATTCTGAACTATAACGATATTTTTTATTCCAAGTACTTGTAATGCTAACAGGTGTTCTCTAGTTTGAGGCTGGGGAACTTTTTCATTTGCTGCAATAACTAGTATTGCTCCGTCCATTAGAGCACCACCTGAAAGCATATTTGCCATCAAACTTTCGTGACCGGGAGAATCTACAAAGCTAACCACCCTTGTTAATTGCGCATCGGAATTACACAAACTACATTTTGGTTGAACTGAATAATTGGAAGGTGGTTCGCAATTTGGACATTTGTAAAAGGCTGCATCTGCATATCCAACTTTAATGGTAATTCCCCTTCTCAGCTCTTCGCTATGACCGCTTGTCCATACTCCTGTAATAGCCTCAATTAAAGTAGTTTTACCGTGATCGACATGTCCTGATGTACCAATGTTTATACATGGTTGATATCCATATTTTTGAATATACCATTCAGGTAAAGTATCCTTCCAGTGCAATATCAATTGTATTTTTTCATTCAAATATTAATTTACTTAAAATTATTTTCTATTCGATAATCAAATCGAACTTAAATTAAAATCTTTTATTTATTTATATATCTCTAAACTATTGGGTTGTTTTAGCCGGCTCGGCTATCTCTTTTTCAGGTAGGTTTGTGTCTATTAATTGGCAATTTAATTGATATATTTCTTCTGTAATTAAATTTCCTCTTACCAACTTTCTTTTTCTTTCACCTGGATCTAGGTTCCTTGCTCCGACACTACTTGTCATGAGGATATATTTTTTTACTCCTCCATGAAGGTCTGAACGCATAGGTGTTCCTGACTTATCGCTGCCTCCTGTAATCTTTATCTTTCCATCTTGGAATCCAAAAACCGAGGAGTCCATAACATCGCCAATTTTAGAACCCAATATGGGCTGTGCACTTTTATCTTTAATTTCTCGGCTGGCACTGTTACCTTTAGAATCTGAAATAACTACTTTAAACTCTACCAAAGTCCTGTACAGATAATTTTTGAGCCTTAATTAATCTTGCTAAAGTTTTAGTATGGATTTAAAACAGAAAAAAAGCATTGCTAAAAATATTTTTACTTTTGCTTTTTTTTATTCACTTATGTGGTTATTAATTGTTTATCGCTCTTCTTGTCTTTGTTCAATTGGAATTGGGTTTATGGTTTATGATTGTTTGCTATTGCTGTTGCTATTGCTATTCTTGCCTTTATCAAACTGAATAATAGATCAATATCCTGGCCTATCACAATTATTTTGAAAATCATCTGCCAATGTTAATGCTCTATCTTTCATAGTTTCTATATATTTATCATAATCTATTTCTGTTTTACACTTTTTACAAATTATTTTATCTATTTCTATATCATAATTTGCTTTATTATTACAAGAGAGACATTTTGCATCCATATGTATATGATAGATGAGATCTTTTGCTTTTTAAAATTTTTTATTTGATATGATTGTTTAATTTTTTTTACAAATTATTTTATTTATTTTTTATTAGCAAAAGGGAATTTGAGTTATATTGTGAAAGATAAAGATTAGACAAAGAAAACCAAAAATATGTGTTTTATTTTTTTTAATTATTGAAAATAAAAGATTTAATGGAAGGGTGTGTGGTGGGTACTGGTTCTGATTATGTTGTGGTACAAAAAGAAAATAAACGTTATTTGATAGAGATATTGCCTGGTACTATCAAAGAATTAAAAAACTCTTCGACGCCATATGGCTCACAGATTGATTGATTTTACTGTCTATAACTTCTTTATGCTTAATAGATAAAAAACGATTAAATCAAATAAGATATGTATATATATATATAATAATTGAAACCTCTTAAACCTGCCACATCCATTCTTAAACCAGATCAACAATCACAATCACAATCACAAATACAGAAAGTGGAAAAATATAAAATTATTTACAATAAAAAGGCAGAGTCTGAATTCTTTGTTGATAATTCAGCTTTAGCTGGTTTTACTGGAGAGCGTATATTGTATATGGCAGTAAGAGAGTTAATAGAAAATGCTTTAGATTCTTGTGAAACCTTTTCAATATTGCCGTCAATCAAAATATCATTAAAAACATTTGATCAAACTAATGATTTATGGATATTATCGTGCGAGGATAATGGAACGGGTATATCTTCAGATAAGCTACCTGTTGCTGTTTGTTCTTTTTTAACCTCTGCAAAATATATGGAAAAACAACAACGAGGGCTTTTTGGAGTAGGATTGAAAATGGTTGCAGCATTTACCACTAAAGATACTGATTTTCCAATTAAAGTTTGGAATAAATCTACAGAAGAATCTGATGAATATTATTTTGAGCTGAGAACAGATATAGGAACAAATAAACCAATAGTTTTAAAAAAATCCATAAATAAATCTGAATCTCAAATCGAGGGCGATTCTGGATTTAAAATACAGGTTATTTTGAGAGCAAGACTTGTACCAATTACTAAAAGTAAGATTTATGATTATGTTACACAAACAAGTATTGTAAATCCTTATGCGTTTATAACGTTTGAAACAGATGATGGTATTTTTACTTTTGATAGAAGAACATCTATAATGCCAGCACCTGCAAAGGAAATTTTACCTCATCCATCTGATATGGATCTTCAAACATTGAAAAAAGCTATTTCAAAATTCGCTGGGCAAAAAATAACGTTACCAAAAATATTGTGTTCGTCTTTTCAAAAGTTTTCATATGATAAAGCAAAGGAAATTGTATCCTCTGCTCATCTTGATTTAGATGTAAAAAATCCTACTGTTGATTTCAATGAACATGATCTTATAAAAATTGTAAATATGTGCAAAAAAACAAAGTTTCAGAATCCTAATACCGATCATTTAAGCCCGATTGGTCAAGAAATCCTTACAATTGGAATGATGTCAGAATATACTATTGTTTCTAATAAAAATAACGAAGGTGGAGCCTCTGAAAATAACAGCAATATTGTAATGGTTCCACAGATAAAAAAATCAAATAATGAGAATGATGAATATGTTGATGGTGATGAAAATAATGATAAAAATATATCAAAAAACCAAATAAACAATAATACTAATATATCCAAGTCTAATTTTTCTGTTAAAGTCTTGCAGCCTGTTCTCTCTGCATATACATCTAGGACTGGAATAATAAATAACAGGCCTACAATAATAGAAACCGGATTAGCATACGGTGGAGATATAAGTTCTTTTAAATTATATAGATTTGCAAATAAAATTCCTCTTCTTTATGATGAAGGATCCGATGTAGCAAGGGAAGTGGTATCAGAAGTAGAAATAAATAAAATGGGCATTACTAAAAAACAAGCCAAAGAGCAGTTTTCTACTACAAATAAAGAATCAAAAAGGGATCGCGTAATCGAAGTTTTACCAATTCATATTTTCTTTCATATTTGTTCTACAAAAATACCTTACAAAACTGCTGGAAAAGAAAGTATTGCATCTGAAGGCGAATTAAAATCCTATATGAAATCTTGCCTTTCTGAACTTTATCGAAAATTAAGTACCCAAATAAGAAAGGAACTTAAAATGAAGGAAGCTGAAAATAAATTGAAATTATATAAACATTATTTGCCATTTATAGTGGATGCAATAACCGAATCTTTAGGCGTTAAAAACTCTAAATTAAATGAATCTTTTTCTATGTTGATAGAAAAGCATTTAACAAAAAAATCAAATGTAGATAGTGTTGATAATGATGACGATTATGATAATATCCCTGCCAATAATACCAATAACATTACCACTAATAATACTATTGTTAATGGTGACCCTTCTTCAAATACTCACTCTATCCAACAACCATCCAATTCAAAATCCTTTAAAATTGATCTAGAGAATAGAAAAAAAACCGAATCAAAAAAAAATAATCTAACTAATCATGATCAAGGGGCAGAAGGAGACTTCACTTTTGATGCATCTTTTAATGTTACTAATGATTCAAATATCAAAGGAAATTCCAATCTGATGCATAAAAAAAGCAATAATAATCGTAATAAAAATAAGAATTCAAAGGGCAGCAAACCCATCCCAAATAATAATAAATTTAAGAATATAAAAACTACAAAGAAAACCATGTCTGATGAATATTCTAAAAAAAAAATTAAATCTGCTGATTTTCATTCCACATTAGATTCTTTTCAACAGAGAAGAGTAAATAAGGGAAAAATAAAATAGTTATATTATAATTGTCATCTGAAAAAAAAAATGAAGCTATAGTTACAATTAAAAAAATAATGAAAAAAATTTCTGAAGATGTAATTATCCAAAAGCAAATGCCTATTTTGGATTTACCAAAAGTGGGATACGATAATACTGTTTGGTCTGATGAAAAAAGAATGCTTACTATAGGTGATAAAAAAATTGAAGTTAGTCCCGATAGTGTAAAAAAAATTCCTACATTTGCGCAATACCTTGTTATGGCTAATGCAATAAAGAAACTGCTCGACGAGGATATGGAAAGTACTATAAGAGGGATGTATTACGCCACTCTTAGCAATGTTGGTGATGAGAAAAATAAGCAAAAGTTCTGGAATAATCAAGATAATTCAGATGATGCCATCAAAGCTGTTGAATTATTGACTGGTATACCTAGAGAGGAATTTTCTGTAACCTCTAAACCAAAAGGCATGATATCAGGACCGATAAAATTGAGGGTTGGAGGTGATATAATTGATTGCAATTTGGGTAGCAGGTCTACTTCTCAACTTATTCCTACAAATATCGGAGATGTACAAATAGATGATGTAAAAGCCGATTTTGTCATGGTTGTAGAAAAAGATACCGTTTTAAATAACATTCGAAAATCTGGATTTATTCAAAAATATAATGCTATTCTGATGACTGGCTCAGGAGAGCCTGATCGAGCAACTAGAATAATGGTAAAAACGTTGAACGAGAGCTGGAAAAAACCTGTGGTTGTCTTTGCAGATGCAGATCCATGGGGATTAGGTATTGCTTTAAGATATAAAATTGGTAGTGAATCACTAAGTTATGATAGCGATAGGCTTGTAACTCCTGATGCACAAGTCCTTGGAATGATGTTTTCTGATATCTATGAATATAATATTCCTGAAGTAGCCAGACTGACAGCTACCGATGAGGATATCAACAGGGCCAATGATATGAAAAAAAAGCCTTGGTTACAAAATAAAAAATGGCAAAAAGAACTCAATCTATTTTTAAACAAAAAGGAAAAATGTGAATTGGATGCATTTTTTAAACATGGATTTAAATATTTAGCGGAAACTTATTTGCCACGAAAGCTTAGGCAAGTAGGAATAATATAGCATCAAACATGAGTGTGAATATGATGTTTATTATTGTTTGATACTATTTGTATTTGGACTGTTGCTGTTGCTGTTGCTGTTGCTGTTGATTTCTGGAAGGATTTTTTTATCTTTAGTTTTTTTATCAAAATTAAGAATTATCAAATCATAATGGTTTTGTCTTTTGTTTGGGTTACAACTGATATTTCTACTGGATTTTATCTTTATTATATCATGTTTTTTATATAATGTTTTTATGTATTCGGAATTGGAGTTTGATAAAATCACTTTGGAGCCTATGCTGTTTAATCTCTCATATTCTTTAGCTAATTCATTATGCTCCAAAAGTCCAAAACTTTCTTTAGTATAATCTGTAAAATTTGAGGTTTTTGAAATAGGAAAATAGGGTGGATCTAAATAAATGAAATCATTATTCTCGCATTTTGATGTAATATTTTTATAAACATCGCATGATATTTTTACATCGGAAATCCGTAAAAGTTCCGAACAATCTAATAGTTTTTCTTTATTACAAATTTTTGGATTTATATATCGCCCGTGGGGAACATTAAAGTTACCCGATCTATTGACTCGGTACAGTCCATTATAACAAGCTTTATTTAAAAAAATAAATCTGCCGGCTAACTCTGTATTGTTTTTTGTAATGTATTCATCCCTGATGAAATAGTAATATTTTTCTCTATTTTTATAATAATTTACTTGATGTTCATACAATATATCTATTAGTTCATTAGTGCTATCTCTCAACTCTTTGAAAGTATTTATCAACTCAAAATTTGAATCGGATAAAATAGCCTGAAATTTTTTCTGTGTCTGTACTAGATAAAAGAAAAAAGCACCGCTTCCTAAAAATGGTTCAAAATATCTCTCTATGTTTTCTGGCATAAATTTATCAAGAATACTTAGTAATCTTTTTTTTCCTCCTGCCCACTTTAAAAAGGATGATTTGATAATCTTATGCAATTGATAATTTATTATATTTGTTAAATTGTGATTAAATGGTTGGAATATTTTATCTATTATATTATTATGTTAAAAATCCACAAAAAGTTTTTATTTTAATTTATCTATCAATCAAACAATTTTTATTTTTCTTTATTAATAAATAATAATCTTTACCGTTCGCATATTATATGTATACCAAAATTTTACAGATTCTTGATGGCATTTAATAATTTCTTATTTTACTTTGCAAAACAATCAAGATATACCGACTTTTAGTATTTTTTCTATGATGCTAATTATACAGGATATCTATTTATTAAAACATTTAAAAGCAATCGATATAATATTTTAAGCTTGAATTCAGTGGATTATAGAATATATTCAGACTTAGCATTAATATTGCTTTTTAGCTTTTTTTCGCTACTTCCTAAGCAAAAATTCTTCACTATATTATTCATATATTGATATCATTTTCTTGAATAATTCTATTTATGCACTTTATATATAATTATTTAAAATATATTATAATATTTTAAAAATATTAAAATATTTTTTATACTGCTAATGTTTTTTAAAGATTTATGGATAACATATTTCTATGTATACAAAATATAACTATATAGTATAGTAAATTTCACTAAGATAGATACATAAAATAAATATACGTGTTATTACTTTTCTAAATTAACAATGAATTATAGTACTACTATTAATAATAAAAAAGTTAATGCATTATTGTCAATTTTTGTGACAAGTGCATTAATTTTAGCCCCTCTCTTGGCTAGTGATAATGTATTTGCTCAAGGCGGCGTCAACTCTGCAAACCAGGGAATCGGCCAATCACAGGCTAATGTACAAAATGCTCTGTGCCTTTCTGGAGCTCTTACTGGTCCAGCATGCAGCAATACAAATGTTCAAGGCCAATCTAACACTGGAAGCAACACCGCTGGTCAAACAGCTGGTGGAGGAACTGGCCCAGGTAGTGGCGGTGTCAACTCTGCAAACCAGGCTATAAACCAATCACAGGCCAATGCACAAAATGCAGCATGCACTGCTGGAACTCTTACAGGTCCAGCATGCAACAATACAAGCGTTCAAGGCCAATCTAACACTGGAAGCAACACCGCTGGTCAAACAGCTGGTGGAGGAACAGGTAAATTTGCTAGCGGCGGCGTCAACTCTGCAAACCAGGCTATAAGCCAATCACAGGCTAATGCACAAAATGC
>JAICXY010000086.1 GCA_025934495.1 Candidatus Nitrosocosmicus sp. | reverse complement strand
CGTTATGCGTATTATTTTACTATTACTATTACTATTACTTTATCCGATTAACTTGATCAACAGATGATTATTACATTTTTTCTTACTAATTATAAATTCAAAAGAATTGATTGTTATTTTGTGCGTAAAGAATTTGTTATTTCTTTTATATCATTTTTGCCTTTTAACTAATGTTTCTGATTTTATATTTTATTTACAATGTTAATTTTTGAATAGTTGTGTATTGGTATTCATATGAATTTAGATATTATTGCGAGTTTTTATAAATATTTTTATATTCATGAATGATATGTATAAGCAATTACTATGAAGTATTGATATTATGTATGATTTTACTAATGGTGGTTTGATCGATTATTTGATTTTTCTTCTTATTATATTTTTATTTATTATGTAAAATCATCTACTATTCTATTAAGATTTATTATATTTTTGTTTTTTTCCTCAATCAATGTATCTTTTATAAATGAATTGATTGTAACAATTGAATATTTATCCAAAATTTCTACTAGTTCAGAATTTTTATTTAATTCATAAGTTTTATTTCTTTTATTTATTTTTATTTCCTTGATAATTTCTTTTTCCACTAATTGTGGAAGAATTCTTTGAACCGTTCTGAGGGGAATATCGCCTAATTCACTTATTTCTGTAGTTGAAAAATTAAAATTTTGATTAAAGATGAAAAAATCTAATATTCTCGAAATATTATTTTGAAATATTCTTTCAAGCGGTCTATTTTTTATATGACTAATTTCATTTTCTTTATCCATTATATTATTTTATTGTTTTGATATAAATTGGTTGCGCCAAATTTGGCATCATATGTTCATTCTCATCATTAGCGAATGTTTTCTAAAACCGATTTTTTCATAAAATTTTATAACTTTTTCATCACAATCAAGAATTATTTTATAACATCCATTTTCTTTTGCTATGGTAATTAATTCTTTCATTATTTCTTTTCCAATTCCTCTGCCTTCATATTCTTTTCTTGTAACTACATCTTCAATATGGCCTGCTTTCCCACCATTATGAATAAATTTTTGTTCTATCAATAATGTTGCAGTACCTATCACTTGGTGATTTTCTTTATCTTCAGCTATAATTATTTTATAGTTTTTGTCTTTACTAATTCTTTTTAAGATTTCTTTAGCTTGATCTATCTTATTACTAATTATTCCTACTTCGGAAAGATTAGATAATGTTTCAAAAAAACCATTTGAAAAATCTTCTTCTTTTATTTCTCTTAATATAAATGACATCTTATAGTTTTATGAGATTATTGATTATTTTTACGTTAATTTGAATATTAGTCATAGTGATTGTATATACTGAATTTTTATTTATAATATTACATCGTAAAAATTATGGTGATATGTTTAGAAATGCTAATTAATATATTTTATTTAATTAAATATTAGTGTAAAAAGAATACTTATGACAACTGAAATGGAAATTAATAATTATGTTAAAGATAATAAATTAGCAAGAATTATGGTCGTTGATGATGAAAAGGATATCCTTAGAATAATTAAAAGAGATTTAGAACTTACTAATGAATTTCAAGTAGAAGTTTTTTCTAGTGGTATTGAAGCTTTAACAGCTTTTAAAAATCATGAATTGGGCTATTACGCTGTAATTATTACGGATATAAGAATGCCTAGGATGAATGGTTTTGAATTATACAGACAAATTAAGGAAATGAGTCCAAATACAAAAATTGCTTTTATTACTGCCTTTGAAATAAATAAAGACGAATTTATCAAGGTTCTACCTTCTATAGAAGTTAAAGATTTTATTATAAAACCTATAGATATGGATGATTTGATATTTAAAATCAAATCCATGTTATCGATGTAAAATCTTGTTTTGTATTGAAATGTATTATTTACTGTATTGAATTTAATTACTCGATTTTATTATATTTATAAATTATAATGATTGGCATAGTATTATCTAAAAATAATGTTTTTTTATTAATTTTGGTCATTGCTGTTGGAATTTCTTTGTCATTTCTTTCATATCATTATTCAGGGATTACTGCAGATCAGATTGCAGGTGTTGCTTCTAATGATATTAGATCTAATGCGATTATTGAAACTGATGGGCTATCCAGAACTCTCCTTCATATAATTGATCCTATTTCGACCAATTTAGATATATTATCAAATATGGTAAATTATAGTAATGTAGAAGGAACACAAAAACTTATTGATCGAGTCCAGAATTCAACCAAAAACTTAACCGAAGGTTATTACTGGATCAATGAGAAAGGAAAAATTATTTCCATTAGTAATGTTAATCCAAATTTACTCCATTCTTATGGTTCTATTGATTTAAGTAACAGAGAATACTTTGTAATCCCCAAAGAAACAATGGCTAAATATTATAGCAGCGCGATAGAATCTATAGATAAGGTTCCTCGATTGTATATTTCGTTCCCTATTATAGAAAAAACTAATTCTTCTAAAAGTATTTTTAAAGGTGTAGTTGTTTCTTCTATAAAAATTCATAAATTGGGGAATTTTTTACAGAGCGAACTAACACCCCAAGTTGCTAGTAATGTGGGGTTAATGGACAAAAATGGTATAATCATATATTCCCGAAATCCTGTACTAATTGGTAAAAATTATTTGGATGCTAAATTTCAATCCTTGATACCAAAAGAGATCAAAGGGCCTTATAATTCTATTTTAGAAAAATCATTAAAAGGTTCTTCTGGTGCAGATGACCTTTTATTGATGGGTGGAAATAAAACTACTATTTCTTATCAACCGGTTTTCATAGGAGGTAAATATCTATGGACTTTGTTCGTAAGTGCTCCTCATCAGTTTGCTACAGAGGTAGGTAATTTGATAAATAATCAAAAAAATTTTAGTACACTGATGGTATTGACTATAGGCGGAGTTGCTTTAGGCATTGCTTTCTTAATTTTGTCTTGGAATAAACAGTTAGAATCCGCAGTAAATTCAAGAACAATTGAATTAAAAGAAGCGAACTATTCTTTAAAGGAAAATAATAAACTATTAGAATTAGCTAACAAAAAACTGAGTATCCACGATAAAATGCAAAAAGAGTTTATAAATATTGCTGCTCATGAGTTAAGAACACCCATAATGCCTATATTGGGAGATGCAATATTTTTGGAAAAACAATTCGAGGCTGGAAAAAATGAGGTTATGGTGGATAGAGAACAAGTTAGTTCTATAATTAGGAATGCTAAACGATTAAAGAGATTGGCTTCGGATATTTTGGATATAACTAAAATAGAAAGTCAATCGTTAAAATTAAATAAAGAAACATTCAATATTAGAGACGTAATTGTTTCTTCAATAAGTGATATTAAGGTTCAAATAACTAGCAGTAATCCTGAACAACTAAATAATTTACATATATTATATAATCCTAAAGATATATTTGTTTTTGCAGATAAAAATCGAATTACTCAGGTTATGTTTAATTTATTAAGTAATTCTCTTAAATTTACTGAAAATGGAAATATAACTATAGATGTTGTCTTGGAAAAAGATAGAATCAAAAATAAAGATTTTGTAGTTGTTAGTATATCTGATTCAGGTCAGGGAATAGATCCTGAGATTTTACCAAGATTGTTTACTAAATTTGTTTCTAAATCATTTGAGGGTACTGGACTTGGCTTATTTATTTCTAAAAGTATTATTCATTCTCATTGTGGCGAAATTTGGGCTTTTAATAATCCTGGCAATGGTGCTACCTTTTGTTTTAAAATACCTCTGAATTAATTAGATAGAAAATATGTGATATGGGGTGACCTTTTATATTATACTTATTAATTTTGATAAAATTATAAATCATATTCTCTTACTCGTTAAAAAATTATTAATAGATATGTATTATATTTTATTTCTCTTAAACCTCTTACTCAAATTTAGACCTTAATGAACCACTGATAGTACTCTCTTGCTGCTGATGCTGCTGCTATTATAAATAAATAATATCTATTACTTGTAGTCTTGAATTGGTAAAATTGATGATAGTTTCTTATTCTCTGTCCGTGTAATACTATCAATTTAATTTCCTTTTCATCCTATCTTTCTATATTTCTAAATGGGGTTCTGTCAAGTCTATGTCGGATAGACATTAACTAATAACTTGTAAAAAATCGTCGGATGATCTTATACTTTCATACTATTACAAATCATACTTTTACAATAGATATAATAAACAATGTTAATGACGATAATAATGTTAGGACAAGTACTGGATATTACTTTCTCGATAAATGGAGAAACAATAACAACCATACTAACTCTGGCTTTAGTTATACCACATTCCTTATAGTGCTAGTTACGGTCTTACCTTTTTTCGAACGTCGACAACATCATTAAGAAGCAATAAATGATTTAATTTTTTCACATATAACCAATCTTAAAAATAATTATGACAAATCAAGTTTATTTGATTTTCTTCGATTAAACGAATTAGGTGACTTGAAGATACAAAAATACATTTGAAAAAACATAAAAGATATTTTTCCACAAAAAATTAAAGAAATTCAGCAAAATATAACGAAACATAATTTAGAAGTTAATGAATTGGGAAAAAAGATTAGTGATTTTATAAATAGTAGTTATATCTTTTATCCATATAATCCGATTTTTCCATATCATTTTACTCCACATATAACAACTCATTAAAAATTTGGTTTGACTCTATAAAAAATATAAAAAATATAGATATAGAAATCGCAATTCAATTATTAGACATAGTGGAGAACATATCAATATTTTTAATATAAATGAACATGAGATTGGAAATGGAAACTATATGAACTCAGAACAAGACATAGAAAAAATCTTTAACTTTATTAAAGGATGTTGGAATATTACAAAAATTAGTAAAGCTAGTAAATTATCATCTAACTATCAATAATGATATTGACATTATAGTAAATGATATCTCTAGCATTTCCGAATCTATTAAAAGAGGTTATTATGATAAAAAATTAAGTTGTTGTCCACAATTGTTAAAATTACTTGGATGTCGTAGATTTTTTATTTTTCCTGACTGGCATTCTGTATCAAAGTTATCCACTTATTTTCACCCTACGTCTCTATTCCACATCTTTCAGCTGGTGTTTCACCGTTAAGAGATTCATGTGGTCGCATATAGTTGTGATAGACTTGATAGTCTGTTAATTTGGGAGTGTCGACTTTCTTCAGACCTCTCGTGGTCTTTTCCCTATCTCTAATTTCACCGTTCATCTTTTCCATCTTGTTGTTGTTATGGTCGCCTTGTAATCGGATGTGATTAATGAGTCTGCTCCTTGGCCACTTGTTTGTGTAAGTTCTCTGTTAAACGCTGTGTGGAAATTGGGATCTCCGTCGCTTATGAGAGTATTCAGTCTAGTTCTAGCAACCTTTTTTACCCTTGCTGAATAGTGGAGTGATGTCAGCAGTATTCTTGGTCTGCTACATGTTGATCTATCCAGAAGCGGGTTTCATCATCCATTAAAGCGTAAAGATATTTAGTATTCCCCTTTACTTTGATAAAGCTCATCTGTTCTCCATGAAGTTGAAATATTTGGAGTTATCTTGTCAAGATATTTCTCCATTAATCCTGTGTATTTGTCTCTCCATTTGTAGATTGTTTGATGTGAAACATCCATGCCTGTTAGTTTCAATGAATGAGATACATTTCTCAAGGATTCTCCACTAAAGTAAAGCTGCATTGCTGTAGTAATCCCTTGAGGATTGATCTTCATCTTCTCAAAGCCTATGTTAATAGTAAAGTATCTTTTGCAGTTCCTACACTCAAACTTTTGAATGTCTCTATGTTTATTTCATCTCAAGCCATCATTCACTAAATTGTCAGACTTACAATATTTACAACCAGTTGTTACTATCGATTCTATCTTTCTAATCCCAACAGTCTTACGTAATTCAAGGATAAACTCTACAGCATAGATATGTTTACATTTAACTCCATTAAACATATGGTTTGCACATAAGCAAACCAACCAATTGAGGTAACAATTATTCGATAGACCTTATCTCTTGTTAAAGATTTGACTTGGTAGTTTATATCGTTTAGTCTTTTAACATTGTTTTGTAAAAGTTTGCCTGACTCTTGTTTGTTTGGTGTTGTTTGCTCGTAGTTACCTATTGAGTCGTCTATAGTATAAACTTATAGGTAATTTAACAGGCGACTTTATATCTAACTTACACCAATTAATAATAATGACTCCTCAAGGCGATGTTACTGTTTTAACAAAAGCTAACACAACTAGTAATTCATTACGAACTACTTTACCCATGTCAATAACCAGACAATTCAATTTAAAGGTTGGAGATAAGTTAATATGGAAGATGGAAATCGAGGATAATAAATTAATAATAAAAATCAAGCCTTTAGATTAAATGATTATTATATTATATAATATTGGATATGTCTCAAAAGCTCGAACAAATTATGTTACCCGATCAGATGTGAGAGGCGTATGCAGATTATAGATGAAATTATAGGAAATATAATAAATAAAAATACCTCCAATGACATAGTAAAAAGCTTAGATACATGTTATCAAGAAATTATTAAGCCAACAGAAGATATTAAATATGATTTTATTGGTGATACAAGTAATTATTCAACAATACCACTCAAAAATTAGTAGAAATAGATTTTAAAACATTTGAAAGTATTAAAAACCTTGGAGTTATTAAAAATAAACCTAAAGATATCCAAGAAAAATTTGATGAATTTATTGATAATGTTTTGATTATGAAAATGTGATAGTTGGAGTATATATACAAAAAACAAAACAATTTGAAGAACAAATAGAAAAAATAAACCTAGAGGATCTACAAAAGAATGTCCTAATACCGTTTCTGATGGTATTTTCTATAATTTCTCTAATAAGCATGCATACAGATAACAATGAGATTAAACTGTTTTTAGATATTGCAATTGATTATTCAGAGATTCTTGAATCATATGCCGATACGCTTGATATATTAACAAACCAATAAATAAAGATAATAATTTATTTCTGTTACAAAAATTTATCTTATCATTGGATGCAAGTGAGAAAAATCAGTTATATTACAAGATCAATTTAGAATATCTGAAAAGATCTTACGGTTTAAGTAGAGTCAATATAGAGGAAATAACTAATTTAAAAGATTATTTGAAAACTTTTCATTCATAATGCAAACGTATAAAACGATTACAAGGGCAGTTGTCTCACTTGTCTGAGGCATATATTGGAAAAAGAGCACTAAGATTGACGTTTACACTAACGAAAATACTCATAAAATATTTATTGAAGATGTAACGACCCGGACAAGAGCATTTAATCCTAATCGTTAAATCCGACGATATTATACAACTACTTCAATGAGCTGGGTCCGACGGAGACTTTACAGAACCCTAAATGGATATCTAAGTTAAGGATGGGTTTAGAGTAAATATATTATCGCTATCTAGTTACAGAAAAAAGTAAGTTCAATATTTATATCAAAAAGAGAGCATAACAATGGCCATTCTGAAAGTAGAATATAGCAGATACGCAATCATTTGCAGAATGTAAAATATAAATCAAAACAAATACCTATACAAGATCATATATGTTTATCGCTAGCCGGTTGTTGATTATCATGTTTTTTCATTTTATCTTGTCTTTTATTCCATAATTTAGTAGTAATGAACAATATTATTATGATTGATATCAAAACAACCTCCAAAATTATTACATTTTTTATTGTCAAATTACGAAAAATTTGAATTAATACAATACCCATAATATTTCCAGTAATTAGCGCTATAAAAAAAATCTTGACAATTTCAAATTTTTTCATTTTATTTGTATTTTTCTTATATTTAATAAATTTAAAAATTTTTTCATTATTAATATGATATAATACGTTTGTGTTTTAATGGTAATTATGATAACTCATATTCATATATTACTTCGATTGGATGACATTTGAAAAAATAGTAGACAAATTAATATCAAATGTGACCTAACTTAGAATAATACCTACCCTCTAAGTTATTGTTGACTATTGGTGTTCATTATTTGTCGGTATTCATAGGTAGACTTTTCCTTTAGAATGTGTATATGAAATATTATTTCTCTATCGCTGTAATTTCGTTTTTTTGTTGATGATGGCGTTAAATTAAAATCTATGTGAATTATTTTATTAATTGATTAATTAATCTTTTATCGAGTTTTTTATTTTTTAAAGTAATTCTTAAAAACTATCAAATCCTCCTCCTCCAAAGTCATATCCACTTGTATCGCCGCCCCCACCATCGTCTATCGCTGTTCCAGCATCAGGAGTAGTAGAACTTGGATCTGTGCCGGAATTGTCTATTCCTCCTCCTCCTCCTCCTCCGAACATGTAGCTTTCCAAGGGATTAAGAGACATACCTGCAAATGACATGAGGGATGTAAAAAAAACCATGTCCATGATGCCTGAAATAACCATTAAAGGTAACCAGGCTCTGTTATCATCCATGAATGAATGAAGTTGTGTCTGATCTCCTTGGGTGTACCATTGTTGAACTTGTTTCATTTTCTCTTCTAATTCTTGATTTTTTGCATTTAATACTTTCAATCCTGTCTCTGTTATATCATATTGTATTTTTTTTCCAAAAAAGAAACTCTTTTTTTCGACTCCTGTAATTAACTTTTGGTTCTGTAGTTCCTTGAGAATTTTCTCAATTTCTGTTTTTGTTAAATTTGTAAATTTGTAAATTTTATTTAACGTATTGGAATTTTTAAAAATAGAGTTTAATACTAAAAAGTGTGGAGGACTATCATTTAAATTAGATGACATATATAATCATATCTCCATAGATCTAATTAAATAATACTGCTTTATAAACTTGGAATTTACCATCTGTATATATGCCATTATTATTGTATATGACGATGATAAAGATTTATTGAAATTATATTTTCTTCTTTGGATATGATTGTATTAACATGTATCTTAACATTTTACTCTATTTGAATCCGATTAATCAAGTATAAGGTCTATGCGATTATAGCAATATTTTACATTTTGCATTTTATATGCTTTGTTGCATGATTCCCACTCTAAATACATTTAGCTAACACCTTTTAAGAAATCATATGAAATGGTCTGCCTACAACCAATCTCTAGTTAGAAGAGGCAATAAAATATTGATAGGCTTTGATGTTATTGATAACTGGAATACGGAATTAAAAAAGATGATCAAAGACAAGTTTGGATTAAGAGCCCTTTCATTATCCTAATATCTTCTTCTTTTACTCGGATATGCCAAAATATACTTTCTTCCATATAGACAAAACCGAAGATGGTATTACACAAGGTCATGCTAAAGGAAAAGTACCTTCTATTCCTGACTATACTATAATAAGTAGAAGAATAAATCGTTTGGATATCAAGATAAATATGTGGATAATAAAGATAAGGATTTTGAAGACGAATACATCATCATTACAATAGATATTACTGGTATCAAGGTTACCAATAGAGGCCAATGGATTTGTAGCAGACCTGATAAACTATAGAATATTAAATTATCAGAACTAGACATATATAGTATCCAGAAAGAATATTCTATATTGTTTTTAACTATGCGAGATCTAGTGTATATTCATCATTTTTGAGTAGGATTATCTTGGTTATATGTTCAGATTCGGTACCTCCAATAATTAGGTGTAAAAGATTCTTTTCATAATCATCAGTAAGCATTCTGAGAAAAGAAAGTAAATATCACTCATAATCACAATTTATAAAATCTAGAGGGGTTAGATAGTAAACAAACACAACTAATTTACAAGAAGATATAACATTTAATTTACATGGCTGTTAACAGAACTCTATTCTAAACTTAAAAAATGAACTTTTAAATTCTTGATACCCCGATTTTGGGACAAAGATTTTGCAAGGTCCTTTATCTTTTTAATTTGACCATTGACCATTATAGTTTCCAAACAATTATTGCCATCCAAATGTAAATGAGTTGTTGCACTGATTACTTCTCTATATGCATGCTGAATTTGAATTGATTTTTTGTCTTGATTATATACATGATTGTCATATAGCAGGATTATCGCTCCAGCGCCATATTTACTATTTTCGCTATTCCATTCATAATTATTTATAAAAGAATATATTGCTGTTTGAAGTGCTTTGGACCGGTCTGTATACCCAGATTTTGACATGCTATTGTCAAAATCTGACAATAACTTTGTTGGCAATGACATACTAATTCGTGTAACCCGCTCTCTTTTTTTATGAGGGTGTGGAGAATTCGGCTTTCCTTGCAATATAATTATGGATGTCTAAAATGCTTTTATATTTTGTATCTTGTAATTAAATACTTATCATAAACCATTATAAAGAATATTGAAGTTATGGATTTCAGAATTTATAAAATAAACATTATTTTATAAATATAATTATAATATTTTATAAAAAGACATTATCTATTTAATTCCTCTTATAATTGCTTTAATCCTTAAGTATTACTTTTTTATAATAGAGTAATATTTATAATACAAGTATTTGGAGCAAGATCGAAATGTTAGGCGATATTAAGTTATTTCTTATAGTATCGATTCCTTCAATGCTACTGTTTGGAATGCGCCATGCACTTGATGTTGATCATATTACTGCAATAGATAACCTTGTAAGTTTGCATAATGCAAGGAAAAGATCTAGATGGGTTGGTACTGGATTTAGTACTGGGCACATGATTTCAGTACTTGCTGAAATGCTTTTAATAATATATGTGATAGGTAGTATCACTAGTAGGAAAGTACGTGAAATCTCTCTTTGGGGTGGCGTAATTGGAGCTATTGCTTTGGCTACAATAGGATCTATCAATATATATTCGATGAGAGAATGGGGCAAAATAGGCTCGGCTATTCTTGCAGGCAAGGTAGCAACTAGAACCGGAATATTGGGACCGTTTGGTTCTGCTTTAATTACAGGTACAGTCTTTGGTTTGGGATTTGATACGGCTACTCAGATTTCGGCTCTTACATTATCCGCAGTAGCTTCAGCGACGCTTGGAGTTCAAGTAGCATTAATACTTGCAGGATTTTTTGCTATGGGTATGATACCTATTGATACTCTGAATAGTATTATACTTCGTTCAGCTCTCCACAGAATACTGGATAAAAAAGGCTTTCGATCTATGTCATTTGCATTAAGTGGAGCTGCTATGGCAATTGCCGGACTTACTTATGGAATAATAACAGGCTCTAAAATTTTACCACCATTAACATGCCCTGTTTTGGCAGTAGTAATTATAGGGTCTAGTTTTGTATATGGATTTTCAACACGCAAAAGAAGAAAAACAGCAAAAGAAGAAAAACAGCAAAAGAAACTGCAGGAAATACATGATGAGAAAACAGCAAACATAAATCATGATCATAATGATCATGATTATTATTTTCAACAAAAATAATGTTATTTTACATCTTATAGTGGAATTGACCTTCCAGAGAAGTAATAATATAATTGCAAATCCAAAACAATAAACTATAGATATGTCTTGGGCTCTAAGGAAAAATCCATGGATTACTATTTTGTATATATCTGTGATCTGTTAGGTGAAAAAGAGATAAATATAGAATCTAAAAATAACACAAATTCTATACATCAATATTTTCGCATGGGCTTTTGATTACAACTATATTCAAAGCTCCGCCTTGATGATATGATTTATTTGAGCGCAATAACTTTTACACCAAGTGTTCATTTTGAAGTAGTTGCATTACATAATTATCTTTGATGAATCTATTTATAGAAGCACCATTTAATTACGACTGAATAGTTTTTGCAGGAAATACATTAGCATTATCTAATTTAAATGAAAAACCATTTACAGTAACATGCACTATTAACATCGAAATAAAAACCCTACAAAATAATACTGCTCTATAATGATTTAGTCATTATTTTTAATTTATCAAAGATAAAAACCAATCATCAACAGTTCATCATTTCAAGACATATAATTTGATGTAGTAAATTGACAAAAACTCGATATACAATAATAAAATATCTCCTGACAAGTACATCAATACAAAGACCCGGTAATATCATTAGGAAAATGAGATTATTCACAAGCACCTAAATAAATTCTGTTATCATGCAATTTATAATCTATAATCTCTGAAATGCCAAATATTTTATTATGTATAGAATAAATAGATAACCTCATGTCAAATAACCTTGATTCTTTGCAGCACAAATTTGTAAATGTTAATGGAATTCGCATGCATTATGTTACAATAGAAAGCGAAGTTTGTGATGGCAGTGATTGTCCTTTAATGATACTTTTACATGGCTTTCCAGAGTTCTGGTATTCATGGAGACATCAAATTCCTTTTTTTGCAAAGCGATTTAGAGTAGTTGCTCCAGATATGAGAGGATATGGTGAAACAGAAAAACCACGGGAAATTAGCGAATATAGAATAGACAAGCTGGTTAGAGATATAATAGAATTGATACACTCGGTCGGTAAAGAAAAGGCGATAATAGTAGGTCACGACTGGGGCGCCATAATAGGCTGGTCCATTGCAATGATCGCACCCAGCATGGTAGAAAAGTTAATAATTATGAATGCACCTCATCCTGCAATTTATCAAAAAAATGCTTTCAGGAATCTACCTCAAATGCAAAAAAGTTGGTATATTTTCTTTTTTTTAATGCAAAAAGCTCCTGAAAAAGTACTAAGTAGCAATAATTTTGAATTACTAAAGCATATGTTTGAATCATCGATAAAAAGAAAGGATAAATTTACCTACGATGATATAAAAAACTATATCTCTTCTTGGCGTAATGTAAAAGGAGAAAAAGACAAAGGCAGTAATTTTGATGGAATATCGGGAGGGATAAATTACTATAGGGCTAACTTGAATACCGAGTTTTGGGAAAACCTTGGTGAAAGCATCCCATTTCCAAAAATTAAAAGTCCTACTTTGTTGATATGGGGAGAAGATGACATGTTTTTAGGAAAAGAGTTGGCAGAAAATACTAAAGAATGCATCGAAGCACCTTTCTCAATGAAATTTATTTCTAACTGCGGTCATTGGATACAACAAGAAGCGCCAGATGAAGTAAATCAAATTATGAGCGAATTCCTCAACAACTAAAGTTAAATTAAAAAATATCTGCTATGAATCCCAAACCATTCTATGAATTTAATATGCTAATCTTTTCTCTCTTACTACAATAGATTAGTAGAATATAGAATAAATATTATTTCTACTATCAGTAATTATTAGGATTCAACAATAGATTATAAAATAAGATGATCATTAAATCTCTTGCATAATTAGAAATCATTTAAACCGGTCCCATGGATTTTAGTTGGTTCTTTCTAGTTATGATGTCATTATTCTATAGTTTATCAATCCTGATACTATATCTGATACCTCG
>JAICXY010000005.1 GCA_025934495.1 Candidatus Nitrosocosmicus sp. | reverse complement strand
TATATCAAAGATAGAACCGAGTGCTTTGACGACTATTTTCCTTGTAGAAAAAAGAAATGCAAACTAAAGCATATAAGAAATTGGTTAAACCTATTTGTTTGCTACTATAACAGAGGAATAAGGGCTTAAGTTAACAGAGCCGAGACATATAGAGAATCGTTTATATAGAAATCAAAATGACTACATCAATAGCAATAAAGTATATTGATAGTATTGCAATAGCAAGTTATAGTCAAGGAGCATTAGATGATGGATCAATATCAGAGTCACCTATAACAAAAGTCTTTAAAATAAATGAAAATATGGGTTTGGGCGGTTCAGGGAAAACACATCATATTGATAAACTAATAAAACATTTCAAAAAAATTCCCGATAATTGGATAATAAATAAGATAATTTAAAAGTTGATCAAAAACACAACTTTATATTTAAATTATGATAATTCTGATGCACAACAATTACTAGAAGATTGTGTTAATGATGTTTTAAGAAATTTAAATGCAATGGAAAATCGATCGGAATTTTTGCCTAGTTTTGCACTACAGGAAAATATCTATTTTAACCCTCAAGTATTAATATCTACAAAATTAAAAAAATAAATCAAAAGACAAGGAATTGAAAGATGATTTTATATTTATAATGGAATATTTGGTTTATTTGAACCTAATTCAAAGAGACAGATAGTGGTAGAGGCAACTCCAATAGAGAAGAGAGAATCAATAGGTCGTAACACTAATTGTACACGTATGCGTATGGATGATATAAATGGCATTCAATTAAAAAAACTAAACAATGGAATGCGTGAATTGACTACGAATATTACTATTGAAATAGCAATACATGTAATTAGTCGGGCGATACATTATGATTTCTATACAAGCTATACCTCTTCACCGTGTATCCGGATCGATACCAGAGCATGATATTACACCTTTTCTCATGGATAATTTCTGCCACTCAAGATACAACCTTTTTATTGTCTATTACAGTTATAGAATGGTCCTTCTATACCCTCTATTGCAGCAATAAAGTATTCTATTGTTGATATACTTTCTTTTACATCTGCAGAAGAAATAGTCTACAAACGTCTGTCAAACGTACGTTTACTGCTAGGAAGGGATACTAATCCATAGGCCAGTACAAGTTTACGGTTAAACTGACAGCAGCCCCAGTCAAGAAAAATATACAATACATTGTTGTTTGAATTGACTCTCTCCTCTTACAATAAAGCATCTTCAAATACTGTTGATGAGTATATACATGAATTTTTTATACTCTATTAGGCTTGATCTGGAATTTGAAAAAAAATGACGGTTTTTTTGACGAAATGACGGAAAAAATGACGAAATGACGCAGGTACAGTTTGAATGACGGATGCTTATTTTAAAGTTTTTGGACATTAGATCTCTTGCATAATTAGGCACCTATCAAAATTTTGCAACCTATAATTAAATTGTATAATATTTACATTTTAAATTGCAGTTTAGACCAAGACATATTCTTTATTTGAAATTTTTCTAATGGTCCTAATTATGTGAGATCTAATGTGTTCCAATTCCACTGAAAACATATCAAATAACCAAAAGGTTGAAAACAACAGAGGGAGTAGAAAAGTATTTTTCAGAATTTCTTGCTTTCATAGATTCCACAGGACAACAGATACCAAGACCTGTAGATTAAAGAAGACTTAGGACATACTATTGAGTCAAGAAGAAAAGACATACTATTGTAAAGACACATTTGATGGTTAACAATCATCGGGTTACATCATGTATAAATCAGCCAATGAGAAATGACGAAGACAGGATTATATTCGGTACATAAAAAGAATCATCCATGTACTTCCAAACAAGTTGTTAATGTGATTGATCCTTGATAATTGTATATAGAAAAAGATTTACCAGAACAACTGCTATCCTCCTTGCCGTGCAAAAAGAAGATAAACCAACTAGCATTGTCACAAGAAGAAATCGAGTCCAACACCATTCATTTTAAAAAGGAGGTTTATAGTGGAACATAATATACTATCCGAAGATTAAAAAGGTACAGAATAATGAGTGATATCTTTAGAAATAAATTGAGAAAGTACAATAGTATATCAGACATAGTAGCCTGCCTAGTAAACTATAGGATTATGAACCAAGGTTGATAAAAATAAAAAGTATCATATTTGAAAGTAATATTGTTTTTAATTATGAAAGATCTATAGTTTTATCTAAAGGTAATTTTATTTGTTTCCAATAAATTTATAATAATTTATATACATTTATTATTAAACAGCATATTGTCCAAAGGTTTATTTATAATAGGTACTGATACTAATATCGGAAAAACTCTAATATCGGCATCTTTGGCATGGAGGTTATCCAAAGATTATGATGATATTTGTGTAATGAAACCTTTTGCAACCTCGGATAAAATTTTTTCTAAAAAATTCAACTCCAAAGATTTATTTCTGTTATCCAAATCAATAAACTTGAAAGAGAATCAAAACTATTTGAACCCTTTTTTTTATAAGTTACCCGCATCTCCATACATGGCAAGTAAGATGCTAAAGATTAAACCCCCAAGTATCAAAATAGCACTTGAAAAATTTAAATATTTAAAAAAAAAAATACAATTTTATTATTATTGAGGGAATAGGCGGTATAATGGTTCCCCTCAATCAAAAGTATAATTTAATTGATTTTATAAAATTAACAAAATTATCTGTAGTTATTGTAACAACCCCTCAAATAGGAACATTTAATCATACCTTGCTAACCGTTCAAATGTGCAAGAACTATGATATCCCTATAAGAGGAATAGTATTCAATAAAATGCCCAAAAGACCTTCTATTGTAGAAATAAAGACGCCCACATTTATGGAAAAGTTGACAAAGGTACCAACAATAGGCATCATACCACATTTTAAAAATATAAAATTCAATGATCAGACTTTTAAAAAAGTATCAGATAAACTCAAGAAGGTCCTATAATTAAGTCATATCAAAAATGGTCATATTTTGCCTAATTTTTTAACATATTGTTTATAGGCCTCCAAATAAGATTTTTTATCTCCAATATCAATAAATCCCTCATTCTCTACAATGAATGCTTGAACCTTTTTATTTTGGCTAATAGATTCTCTTACCGCATCATCCATCCCATACGAAGTTGAATTTGGTATGAGCTTTAAAAATTCCGGCTCAAAAACATAACATCCAATATTTATCAAACCCGAAATTTCAGGTTTTTCTCTCCAATCTGTAACACGTTTTTGTTGTGAATCGTCAGAATTTACATCTATAAAACCATATTTCAGTTTGGTTTTATACATAGCAAGTGCCATTGAAATATATGTATCAGAATCGATATGATTTTCGATCATTGTTTTTAAAGGGAATTCATATATGGAATCTCCATATAAACACACAAAAGTGTCATTTAAAAAGTCTGATGCTGTTTTTAGCTGACCAGCAGTAGCCAAAGGTCTTTCTGATCTTGCGTATTTAATTTCAATACCAAAACGGGATCCGTCCTCAAAATAGTCCTCAATTGTTCTGTGCAGATAACTTACACATAAAACTATCTGGTCGATTTTACCTGAACTTGATAACCAATCTACAATATATTCTAATAAAGGTTTGTTTCCTAAAGGCAACATAGGTTTGGGTATAAAGAATGTATACGGTTGCAATCTAGTTCCAAGACCTCCTGCCAAAATTACTGCTTTCATGATAATCTAGGAAAAATTAATTGTTATTTAAAACATTAGTTTTCGCTAAATGATGGATTATAATTTTTATTTTATCAATTATATCTTGGGGATTTTTACCAAAGAGTATAATCATTGGTTCTTTACCATAATCGCCAGAATGAAATACTATTTCAGCATCAGGTATTTTTTCCAATGCAATTCTGATTCCCCAACTAATTGAAAGCCCTTCTTTATTTTTATTTTCTTGTGGCTCATCCTCTCTTGAATAAAATGAACAAGTAAAATTCGTTTTACATATTTCTAAAATTTTATCGTCATTTTTAATATTGATTGCTGCTCGCAACAACTTATTGAATCGATTTGCTGAAATAACAGCATTTGCTACATGGCTAGATGCCCCAAATTCTACAACATTTGGAGTCCGGATTTTTTCCCCCATATTTGTAATGCGACCTAAAACTCCTGCCACATCAGCATGATTTTTAGGATTTTCTAACGAATAGACAAAATTTGTTTTTGTTTCGGGTATTAAAAGATAAAAGTTTTTTATTTCTTCCAATATTTTTATACTATCATTCAAATTATAAAGTATTTTATATTTTGAAGAATTTTCATACAAATTAAACAATGGATTTGTTATTCCAACACCTTTCCCAATTTTTTGAACATTCATCAAACCCTCCTTTACATAGGCATTTGCTAAAAAAAAGGATTCTTTTATTTTATATCCTTTGCCTATAAATGATGCCAGTGATGAAGAAAAATTACAACCTGTTCCATGAGTTTCACCAATTTTTAATCTATTGTTATATACTTTTGTAATACTGTTACTATCTTTTTCCAACAAGATATCAAAAATTTTTGAATTTGCGGCCATATCATAACCACCTTTTATTATTACATTGTTAATTCCTAATTCTATTATTTTATAAGCTGATTCAATTAATTCTTTCTCAGACGATATTATATTTCCACTTAATATTTCAGCCTCTTGTAAATTAGGAGTGATTATTAAAGAAATTGGAATTATTTTTTTTTTTGAAATTATCATATGCTGAATCTTTTAAAAGTTTAATTCCAGTTCCAGAAAATAATACAGGATCTAAAACAATAGGAATCTTTGATTGAAAAAGGCTATCGTGGACTACATCGATGATCGAATTATCATATAATACACCTATTTTTATTATGTCCGGTTTAATGTCATTTATTGTGAATGACAATTGATTTCTGAAAAACTTGGATGGAGTAATAAATATATCAGAAACAGTCTCGGTATTTTGGGCAGTTAAAATAGTAATTACTGTTGAACAATAAAATCCTAATGCAGAAAATGTCTTTATATCTGCTTGTATTCCAGCTCCTCCAGAAGAATCACTTCCAGCAATAGTTAATGCTTTTTTCAACTTGGTTCTATTTTAAAAAAAAGACCAAAAAATCGTTATTTAAAACAACCACACGGATTTTAACATTATTATTATTTTTCTTTTCTAGTGCTAATTTATTTGAGGACAAATTTATATTGATTCTAAAAGTATTCTTTAATTGAGAATTTATATTTGAATAAATACTTTTTATATTAATTATCTTCAATTTTTATAATTATCTATATTTACTTTATTTTTAAGCTTTTGTTAAATGTTATTTGAATTATAAATTCTTACACTTATCGTTAATTTTAATAATAAAAAAGCAGGTCATCCCTAAATTTTGATATAATTATAGATATAGTTTTAGGAATATTTGAAAATTTATTCCAAAGAAAGGCTCTGGAAGGTTGAGACTATTATCTATTCCGGAATATTTTAGAGACAAATCAGATGTTTTCGATATTTTATATTCAAAATTATATTTTATTTTGATGAAATTTATTTTATTTATTTTAGAAACTCCTATAAAATATAATTGAAACAGGCTATGTAGGACATTAACTTTAGAGGCCTGAAAAATCATTTTATATTAAATTATTATTAAATTAATTTGGAGATAGGCTTTTATTTTATTTTATTATTACTAATCTTCTACGAGGTCCTATTTATTAAATGTCTTAAAGATTGATTTCATAATTATTCCACAAGATCATTTAGAGGAAATTGATCTTTTAAAAATGTCTATGTATTTAATCAAATATGAGAAATCAAGTCTATCTTATATATTTGCAAGTGAAACAATAAAAGAAAGAAAAAACTTGTCTATAGTATTGAGCACAGATCTAACAGAAAAAGAATCATGGGAAATTCTCAAACCTATTTGCAGAGAACTAGATGATCTCGTCCATGGGGGAAACATTCAGTTTGTATCTGGAATCCATAATGAAAATAATGGAACATATAAAATAACTCTAAAAAGCAATCGGTTGCATTTTGCATCAAGAGGAATAAAAGATAGTATTGGTGATGTTGAATATGAAAGAGGAAAGATTAGGGTGGGATTAAGAGCAAATGGTATTCCTGCAAATGTATTTGTTGAACTTAATTGAGGAATAAACAAAGCCTAAATACCATCTACAATAATAATTAAAATTGTAGAAATATTATCTACAACAGATAAAGGAATTTGAAGATGTTATGCACTATATTTTTCTTTTTTAATTATTTATTTTAATATTAATAGTTTTGGAACAGTATGTTAGATCGAAACAATAGTGTATTATTGCATTGTAATAAATAATAACTTTTCATTATCATGGGTCATTTAAATTATAATGGATGTGTAATTAAAAATTCTATTGGATCTCATATTCATTGAAATACATTCAAGTTATAAAATCCAAAGGAATAATATTTTATATTTATCATTTGTCATTTTGTTCATTCCTGATATAAATCAAAAGTATTGGAATTGGAGGCAATAATAGATATTATTGGATAATTCTTTCTAACAGTTATTTGCGTTTATTGACTAAATTATAGATTTGATATGTTAAATACAATTTCATTAAAATATTACATATAGTTATTAAATAAGTAGGTAAAATGAAAAAATCTAATAATAATGGTTCAAAATTCAATGGTTTATTGAATCGTTTGTTAGCCTATATATTGACCTCAATTATTGTTCCATTTGCCATCAAAATGATAAAAAAGAAACTAGATGAAAAACAACGTCTTGTTTGTTATAAATGTCATGGAAAATTAGAAATGATCAATAAGAGGGAATATTATTGTAAAAATTGTAAAATTATTAGAATCGATAATAAATAACAATTCAAAAGATATTCACTGATAATTTATAAGGTTATGTCGGTTCTTTTTATTTTCTTATTTTAAATCATTCAATTTTTTAAATGGCATTACATTATAATTATACTCCATAACAATTTTAAGAAACTGAAAAAAATAATTTATAATTATTATAGTTAGGTAAATATTCAAAAAAGTTAAATCATGGTTATATACTGCATTATTTGACCTTTTTCATAGTTTTTATGGATTTTAAATTTTTAATTTGTTAAAAAAAGATATTAAAAAAAAGTATTGTTTTTGATAAATACTATGGAGCATCCACAGAGGAAAAGTCTGCCTTTATGGGGATTGTTTTTGGAGGCTTACCATATACTATTGTTATCACATCATGAGCATGTAGAACAATATCTCTATAATTTGTTCCACTAGGAACCTTTTTTCCGTTAACATAAAGGCTCAAAGGATTAGTACTGCTGGCTGTATGATTAAGTATCTGATTATTAGTCAATTTCTGTTTCCATATATCAAAAAATTCACCCAAATTATATGTCCTATTTGAAGGTGATTCGATATGGATAATCCCTGTCGTATCATGTGTATGTAACCAATAGAAACAATTATTCTTTATACCGATTAGAGCAGGAACGGTATAATTTTGACCATTAATGAATATGTTCAATTTTGCATGTATATGAAATATAGTTTGTTCCATAGCCTCGCATTTAATGCCATCAATCGGTGCTGCAGCATTCGCATTTGATGAAAATTTAATATTTGTAACTGCAAAACCAACTATAAGGGCAGCAACAATAATTACACCAATCATAATAAATTTATTAATTTTTTTATTTCTTATAATTTTATTAGCTCGATTATCTCGTTTTTTTTTCATACCATTTACGTCTTAAAATGTACACCTATATCGTTTATATTAATTATTCAGTTTTATAAGGTATTTAATATCGCCTTTGTAATTATATTTGTAATACAAGTTCTATAACATTTATATATTTTGAATAAAAAGGCAATCTCGGCACTATAAAGTTATGATTACTTTTCTTATTACGCATATTAGCAAATATATTTAACCATTTTTTGAACATACCTTAGTTTACAATTTCTCTTTTTAATAGGAAAGCAATCATCAAAGTATTCTTTGGTTCGGTCTTTCATATACTAGATCTCTGCCTATTTAGAAACCTTAAAAAATAATTCTCTACTATTTCCTCTACTACCGATGTCTTTAGTATGTTTTTTGTTTTATCTATTGTTTTCTGTGGGATTGGTAAGTAAACATTCTCTTATTACTAGTCTCAATCTTTGTATATCTCTACAAAGATGTTGTTCATCTAAATCAAAGAGAAAACTAGAAAGTGTAAGTTATATAAAAAGATAGTACACTAAAAGAATTAGAAATCTATTCCATAGGTCAAGTTTGAAAGGTCTAACTTATAACAGCACCAATATTCCTCTTTCTCTTTCTTTCTTTTAAAAGATGAACGTTGTGTTGTATACCTCTGCTGTTTATATTATCATAATATCTCTTTATTGTAAATATTATTGAACTCGTACGTCAAGGCAGCAGTGAATGATTTGAAAAAGCAGTAGTATTTTTTTTTGATAACCGTCAAAGGAAAGCAATGAAATAAATAACAAATGGATGAGGCGATGCTTTCTTGCATCTATGGATCGATCCCTATTTTTTATTTTTGATAATTGCTGCATTTAATATTTGCCTTCTCTTTTTGACTTCCTTGTTGTATGTATTATTAAACTATTTTACTGCTGTTAGACTCTCAATGAATGATTTAAAGAACATGGGCTTTTTTATCAATCTTATTTAGGAAAACAATGAAATTGTATTTCAAATAAAATCATTTACATAAAAGCTGTTTTATAATTTTGATCTAATATGTGTTTTATTTAATATCTATAAAATAACTATATGTAATTAATCGAGGGATATTCGTCACTAGAGTGTGTATATCAAATATCTTGTCTATAATAATTGTCAAAAAAGTCGCAATAATTGATAAAAATATGGTAAATATCAACATAAGCAAAACGTTTGTGATCTGCGTCATATCTTCAAACGAAAATAAAATCAATTTAATTCTTTTTAAAAAAATTATAGGTTTTATTTGTCCTTTAAATAAAAAAGAAAGGTTGACTTATAAAATTTAATTTTAATGAATCCTTTTAATCAACTTATTTTTATTTTTAGCTTATTACAATTTTTCTCAAAATTGAATACGGTTTTGTAAATCTACAAAACTTACTTATTAGATACTATCTTAAAGATAGATATAAAAATTTTATTTCTTTTATTTCTATAGATATCAATTTAAAAAAAAATCAAATAATTTATTTTTCTTATGATATTTGTTTTTTTTATAGATCATTCTAACAATATGACACTATATCATTAGAGGCTGCAAATAATATATTATAGTTTAAATACGTTTAATCTATCCCTCTCTATCTAATTTTTATGAAGTATAATTAGAATTATGATGGTTTCCATGGTATATCTTGAAAATTTTTGCGTTTGTTAATAACTCTAGAGAGTATAAAAAAAAGATCCGATAATCTGTTTAAATAAATTAAACAGTTTTTATTAATATCGCCATCTATAAATAAACTAGTAATATTTACCTCTGCTCTTCTAACCACTGTTCTAATTATATGACAATATGAAGCTTCAATAGATCCTCCGGGTAAAATAAAAGATTTTAGCGGTTCAAGTGTTTCTTCTAGTTTATCTATTGTTTTTTCAATATAAATTACATCCTCGTTATTAATTCTAGGATAATCATTTGATTTTATATCAGGATTTGCTAAATCGCTACCTAAAATAAACAACTGATTTTGTGTTTTAAATAAAAGATCTTCAATGTCTTTTAGTCTTTCATCTTGTCTTATATAGTATAAAAGTACTCCTATGTGGCTATTAACTTCATCTATTGTTCCATAAGTTATTATTCTTTTGTTATTTTTTTTTACACGTATACCATTGAAAAGACTAGTTTCTCCATTATCACCAGTTCTAGTATAAATTTTCATATATTATATTGTATTAATTAATTTTATCATTAATATATAAAGCCGTAGGATGTATTAAAAAATTAAATAATAAAAGCTTATCTATAAATAGGAATTAATATGCATGAACCTCAGATTTGTGTTCCCTCAAATATTTTTTCTTTTTAAACCGTTCATTGCATTTATCACACTTGAAAGGATTTTCAAATTCTATAAGAAACCTTCTTTTTTTCTCTTCAGGGCTTTCTAAAAGTGAGGATGACTCATTAGCCGAACTGCTTAGGTTTTCTTGATTTATCATCGCTAATTATTTTAAATATTATTAATCCTTAATTAGGATTTTGATTGATTTTTCTACAATATTGAACTTATTAATTTAACCCTAAAATATTACTGCTATTTATACTTTAAAGCAAAGCAATAATATATATATATTTAAAAAGTACAAAATACGCATGTGCCGTCGTAGCTCAGCCTGGAAGAGCACTCGACTATTAAAATAGGGTGAAGCTGAAGACCGAGCTGTCGTGAGCTCAAATCTCACCGGCGGCACTAATAGAAAATGTTGGAATGTGTCAATAATGAAAACAAACTTAAAAAAAATTTTTTGTTCTCACAAGGATGTTTTTGCTTATCGAAGGTATAATGATTTTGATTTTGTAGAATATCAAATGTGTAACAATTGTGGAAAAATTTTGAATATGTTACAAGGTTTTGATGAAGACATTCGAGGTTAAAAGACATACGATAATATCAAATATTAATATACAAATTTTACTTTTAATATGGTGTATGGGTGCTGCAATATCTGCAGTGGCTCTTTTAATACCTATTTATATAATATTTCTAATAGTTGGGTCTATTGGCTGGGTAAGTGTGGGATTAACTACTCTTTTAATTTTATATGGTCTTAAAAAATCACTCTTTTAATTTTATATGGTCTTAAAAATAATTAAAAGTTTTTAATCTTTTCCACCTTGCTCGGGTATTGAAACGAGGGTTACTGTTGATGTTATACCATTTATTTTTCTAATGTTTGATGTGATGGTATTATTCATTTCGTCTACAGATTCGGTTTGAATCTTTACGAAAATATCATGTACTCCATAGGTACCTCTCACCTCTTTAACTTTATTTATTTGTGAAATTTGTTTTATTATTTCTTCTTCCTTTCCTAAAATACTGTTTATCAAAATATATGCAGTAGGCATTGCATATTAAATTATAATATATTATTTTAATCTATTGATATGGTATTATTATGTTCGAAGTTATGTAAGTACTTGAATAATCTTTAATGTAAAGAGAATGTGCTTGTTTTGATTTGTCAATTACAGTGTTGCATGATTTCTATACTTTTAATTTTATGATGAATTTTGTATAAATCGATATCAACTAATTGTACAAGGACGCTTTTAACATTATATCTTGTACCTATTTTTCAGTCTAACAATCTCTGGTATACATATTCACCATCAAACATTCTTTTTATAGTAGAAAATACAGTTCCAGCAAACTACCACCTTTATTCATAGCTTACAATGCTATCCTCTTTCCAATTTTGTAAATCATTTTTTTTGAAATATAATGGAGAAGAGATTTCGAAGAATATTTCCTTTTTCCATCCACCCAACTCTAGCATTCTTTCTCACTTTAATGCATGTTAAGATTCCATTATTTGTCCGATATCTAAAAATGTCATTACCTTCATAGTACCCATCATCAAATATTTTGCTTATTACTATGATACTATCTGATTTTACAATATCCTCAATCAATCCTGGTAACGCCTTGCTGTCATCATGAAAGCGTTTATTTGTCCTTACCTTTATTAGAGAAAGAATTTTCTTGTTCTTCACATTAACTGCTAATACTATATGTATTTCTAAATATCCTTTCTTTTTTTATATGACCTTTCTCCCTCATCCTTCTACTTATCTCTATGGGTAACCTTGATACCTCTACTATCTACCCAATGATAATACATTCGTCTTTAGAATCCTTATGTTTATTATCCATATTTTTTATCTTGATATCTACTGTTTATTCTTCTATGTTTATTGTTGTAAAATCAGGAATGAAAATTACTTTTCCTTTGGTATGCCTTTGCAATATCCTCTTTAGCCTTCTAGATGGAAGATGAAAGTATATCTTGGCATCTGCAAGCAGTAAAAGAAGGAAGGAGGTATCTGGATAATGAAATGGGTCTTACTCCAACATTGGCTTTGTCCATCTCTTTTAATTCGGCATTCCAGTTGTCTATAACATCAAAGCATAGTAATATTTCATCACTATATCTAACAAGAATTATTAGATGTAGTGAGACCATTTAAGATAATTTCTTGAGAGATGTTGGCTAAATGTATTTGGGAAAGAGGAATCATGTAACAAAGTATGTTATTATTAAAAACTTGAGAATAAATTAAAAAAATACGGCAATAATTTTGTTGATTACAACAAGCAGAATTATTTTACGTAATTATATATAGCATTCCTTACTCGACTGTTAACTTTAGACTGCGTCATCTTGTCGAGAGACCTGTAAAAAGAGTTCATTTATGATTGTAATGTATACTCAATTTCTATAATTCAAAGGAACTAAAATACATTGTATTTAGGATTTTTAATATCTGTTCATTCAATACTGCTTCTCTAACTCACTCAAAATCAAAAAAGCGGATCATATTTAAGAATTGATATCTAAAAAATTGGATATAATTTAGATCTATTACCTACTGGTATTGGATTTAGCTTTATCATTTCACAATATCTTACACATTGTGCTCTAACATTCATTATTTGTATCTTATTCAATAGCAATTTTGATACTTTTTTACTTTTCAATTTTTTATTGACACAAAACGACTGTATTAAGAGGAGGTATTAATCAAGATAGTAATATAATAAAGCCGCCAATCTATTTTCCTTTTCCTTATATCTTTATTGTGGATGCTTTTGAACTTTTACATCTGAACCATAATTTTTTTGATAAATTTGAGCTGTTTTAAATGTATTAATTCTATTTATATTAGAGTTAAATTTAATGGACAATAATACCCTTTAAATATCTATTTATTTACTAGTTGTGGTATTATAATTAGAGCGTTTTATATTTCTACATCGTTTTAAAACCTCACCTATATGTCATACATAGTAGCCTATTTAACTAATAATTAGTATATTTTAATAGTAAATTTTAATGAGATTGCCTATTAATGAAAAAGGAAATAATAATGAATTTATAAAGTTCATAAATAAAATAGATGGAGATCTTAGGGATAGTTTTGAAAACTCCATAAAAAAAAACCTTGAAACTATACAAATGAAGGTCATGTTGGCAGATTTTACCGTTATTGAAACAAATACTTTTGATCCAAATAGAGTATTGAATTATTTTTTTAATAAAGAAAAAGAAGCCAAATCACTTAAAAGTTGGAAAGTTGTTCCTGTACAATCTACAAAAACAGATGATTTACATAGAATTTTTTTACAAATGAATAATGAAATAGAACGTTATTATTTTTACATCTATTTTGGCATACAGTTTCATTCACTTTTATTTTATAAACTTGATAAAAATGTTATTAATATAAATAAGAAAATTAGGGAATTGGAAGAAAATAATTTTAATATCAAGCAGGAAATTTCGAAAAAAGGAAATCAAATTATAAAACAAGAATTAGATAATTTAGGATATAAAGAAATAGGAAATACTGAGTTATTTGAAGAACTTTTTACCAAACAAAATCTATCGGAAGATCTTTCTGAAAAAGCATCTAATTTGGAAGATAATTATCCCCAATTAAGACAAAATTTTCAATTATTAGAAACTTTAAAAAAGGACCTTGAAAATCTTATGATTGAGCTATATCAAATAAATCTGGCATCAATTGACTCTAATAAATTGATGATCGGCGAAGAAGGAATAGCATTCAATATGGATATGGAGTTTATAATAAATAAAAAAACTCATCAAAAGACTTCGGTAATCGATTTTGAAAAAATTAAAAAAACAGAATTTATAAGAATAGAACAAGAGTTTTCTTCTATTATTGAACTTTTTAAAAAAAACACTTAAAGAAGATTATTATTTGTAATATTTATAGCCCTAAATACATTATATCCGGTTTTTTATTTAAAGATCCACTTATCATTAGTTTGTATTGGCAAACAGACCTCGACTGTTCTCTACAGAATACTCTGCCGATACTGTTAACCTCTATATTTAAATAAACCTAAAATCTTTTCTTAATTGGGAAAAAAAATTTCCGTTATAGATTTAGAAAATATAAAAGAAGCTCAAAAAATATTGTCACAGTCGAATATTAGAAAAATTGACATAATAAGGTCAAATACATTTTCCGATATATGTGGAAATAATGTTTATTTAAAACTTGAATGTCTGCAAAAAACCGGATCTTTTAAGGTAAGAGGTGCGATTACAAAAATAAATAGCTTGGCTGAAGATTTAAAGAGAAATGGGGTAATAGCTGCTTCAGCGGGCAATCATGCTCAAGGAGTAGCTTATGCTTCTTCTAGAGGTAAAATACCATGTACAATAGTTATGCCACAAAATGCATCCCCTGCAAAAATATCTGCTACCAAATCTTATGGGGCAAAAGTGATATTATATGGAAAAGATTATGATGAATCATCATCATTTATAAAAGAAATTGCAGAACGAGAAAACAAAACCATAATTCCTGCTTTTGAAGATCCATATGTTATTGCAGGGCAAGGTACTATTGGTTTAGAAATAATTCACGAGTTAAAGCAAATTGACGAAATCTATATTCCAGTTGGGGGAGGGGGTTTAATTGCTGGTATTGCATTAGTTTTTAAATCTCTTAAACCGGATGTAAAAATTATTGGGGTAGAATCTACAGCTTTTCCTACAATGAAAAAATCTTTACAAGAAAATAAAATAACTAAACTTCAAACAGGATACACCATTGCCGATGGAATATCTGTTAAAACTCCGGGAAATCTGACATTTGAAATGGTAAAAAAATATGTAGATGAAATTGTTTTAATAGATGATCTTTCGATTGTAAAAACAATGTTTTTGCTAATGGAAAGATCAAAAATAGTAGCAGAACCGGCCGGAGCTGCTTCATTAGCATATCTCATAACTGATGAAAAGTGTAAATCTCGAAATAAAAATATTGTTTCCATAATTTCTGGAGGGAATGTTGATATGTATCTTTTAGGACAGGTTGTTGCAAAAGGATTAATGCAGACAGGTCGATTATTAAAAATATTTGTAGAACTACCTGATAAACCGGGAGCCTTGAAAAATATTGTAGATGAAATTTCAAAAGCCCATGTAAATATAGTAGAAGTTGTTCATGATAGACTTAGTTCAAATATTCCAGTCGGAACTGCCGGTGTTTACCTTAGTTTGGAGTTTGAAAATAGAGATCAATCAAATACATTAATTGAATTATTTAAAAATCAGAATATTAATTTTAAAATTATTGAATGAAAATTAAAACATAGAGGAGAACTAAAAAGCAAATCTTTATTTTAAAATAATGGATTATGTGCGCAATAAAGGGTTCTAGGATGCAAAGCAATATTCTCTGAAACCGGCTCTATCGGCCGTTATTCCACCTATACTTATGAGAATGAATTCATTTTCCCCATTTAGGAAGGATTCGCTAAATTTTTTAGTATTATTGTGCAATTTTTCATAATCGTTGATAGAGATCTTTGTTCTTTGACCTATTTCTCTATCTAAATCCATTTTGTTTGCTATTTCTTTGTAATTTTCCTGAAATACACCTGAGAAAACCATTGCACTGCATCCGCTTCCATATGATCCAAATCCAACTCTTTTGTTATAGATATCTAATCCTTTTTTGTTTTCAAATTCTACCAAACTGCGTAAACCCATATACATTGACGCTGTGTAAAGATTTCCAATAAGTGATGATGCTTCCAAAGATGAAGACATTTTTTTATCAAAAATTTCTCTATAATAAATGGTTTTCATAAATTCTCTCCTGAATTTTTCATCCGCTTTCATAAATTCTGTATCAGCTATTAATGATTCAATTGTACCTCGCGGATCTTTGGGAACTGGTTCATTTAATTTTACTTGCGATATTATATCTTTCCACCTTGGCAAGTGTCTCCATTCATGTCTTAACAAATATGCCAACGCTTTTTCGCCCATTCTTCTGTATGGTAAATGCACATTTATGTAATCAATATGATCGGTAATAGATTCATCGTCTTTGAGTTTTATGAAACCTAATTTGATAGCCTTTTCTTTAAAAGCTTCTAATGCCTTTCTTACTTGAATTAGATAAAGCAAATTTGAATAAATCCCATTTACCAAAGGTGTTACTTTTCCAAATGGTCTGTAGAAATCGTATTCATTTTTTATAATTGTTGATGTGACTTTTTCATCAAATGCCAATAATCTTGGATTATCCTTAATAAGTAAGGCCACGGCACCGGCTCCTTGAGTATATTCACCAGCCGAACCAATATCATATTTAGCTATATCACTTACAATAACTATTGCATATTTATCATTGTTCTCCCCTGCCCTTATCCAGTTTGCGTTATCGTAAAGTGCATAAGAACCACTAACACATGCAAATTTGCATTCTATACCTCCTGCATGCTCTAATGAATCCTCACCATAAACTTGTTCTAGCATTCCGATTACAAATGAATTCATTGCTTTCGATTCGTCCAATGATGACTCGGTTGCTACATAAATTCTACCAATGTCTTTGGGATTTAAATCATTTTTTTTCATAACTCTCAAACATGCATTTGCAGCCATACATGCAGGGTCTTGATTAGCGTCAGCCAAGGCCATCTTTTTGATTCCAATTCCATATTCAAGTTTTTGAGGATCTATCCCTCTTGCTTCAGCAAAGTCTTTGTAATCAATATAGAGTTTCGGAACATAGATGGCCAAGTCATCTATACCTACTGGCACAGTTATGGATTCAACCAAAATACATTTATAAATCTATTTATAAATTTCGGACTTTAATTTGTAATATTTTTGGTTTTATAAAATTATAAATAAATTAACTTTATTTATAAAACCTAAACTCTATATAAGTTATAAATATCTACAATGATAATGCTAACTTCACAAAAATATAAAGAACATTTTCTTATATTTTATCGAATAATTTTGATGGATGGTGAAATGGGATGAATATTGGGATTTTTGACTTATTATAATAAATGATTAAACCTTGATTAAAATTAATATGGCAAACATTCTACCTTACCTTATGAAACTATACGTGTACTCTATAAATATTACAAATTTTGATAAATTAATATCGTTTTATTATCTCATATTTATTATTTCTTTCAGCTGGAATAAAATTCATCGATTTAATTGAATTTATGATATTTGAGGCTAACAACTCTGTAGATCGGGCACCAGTAGCACTAACTACCTCTTCTCCTATAAGTGTACCACCAAAATCATCCGAACCATGAAATATAGCTAATTGTGCCATTCCCACACCATTTGTAAGCCACGAGGATTGTAGATGATCTATTAAACCGTTAAAAATTATTCTTGATACGGATATCATTTTTAATAATTCAAAACCACCTAGCGGATAATTAACTACGCCTTTGTCCTGTATTTCAGTTTTGTTTGGCTCAAAACTCCATGGTATAAATGCCATAAATCCATTAGTTTTTCTTTGCAGTTCCAATATCTTCAATAAATGACGTGCCCTTTGTTCCACCGTCTCAACGGTTCCATACATCATTGTAGCAGATGATTTTATATCCTGCTTATGTGCTTCTTCCATTATTCGCAACCATGTATCAGACGATATTTTGAGTGGACTAATTGCCTTTTTTACCTCGTCGTCGAGAATCTCTGCTCCTGCACCGGGAAGTGTAGTCAAGCCAGATTCTTTTAATCTCTGTAGAACTTCCACTGTACTTGATCGGTTAACCTTTGAAATCATATCTATTTCAGATGCTGATAATCCATGAATTGCAACATCAGGGCATTTATCCGTTATCGTTTTGAATATTTCCTCATAGTATTCGATGTTTAATTTTGGATTATGCCCTCCTTGAAATAATACTTGTTTTATGTTAAAGTTTGATTTTGCAAAAATAATTCTATTCAATACTTCCTCCTTTGATACGGTATATGATTCATAATGATTTGGAGGTCTATAAAAAGCACAGAATTTACAATATGTGATACAAACGTTTGTATAATTAAGAATTAAATTATTTATAAAAGTAACAGTTTTTCCATATAAATGTTCTCTAAGATAATTACCTACTATTCCCAGATGTTGGATGTCTTTTGTTTCTAAAAGGGTAACTATATCATTTAAACGTATATCGTTATTATTAACCATATTATTTATTATATTGTCAATATCGGAATTTTTTAAAGAGTTTTCAAAAAATTGGATATTTTGCAAGAACAAATTAATTTATCCTTGCTTTAATTTAATCTTTGATATAATAATTTTAACTTGACCCTATTTTTTATTTGTTTAAAAGACTTATATTTTTAAAATATTAATATCTATTGATTGTCTAAAACTATTATCAAACCAACTTCATCACTTGAAAAGGTACTTTCTGGTGAAGAATTGGATTTTAATGATGGGTTAGAATTGATGAAAGATGAAAATCTCTTCTTATTGGGTGCAGCTGCAGATAAATTAAGAAAAGAATTGATTGGAAATAATGTTAGTTTTGTATCATCGTACTATCTTAACTATACAAATATCTGTGTAGCCAGTTGCCAGTTATGTGCTTTTTATCGAAAAGAAAAAGATTTGGATTCATATACATTAAGTCCAGAGCAGATTGTTAAAAGAGCTGAAATAGCTGTTAATGATTTAGGTGCTACAGAGCTTCATATTGTAGGAGGATTTAATGCAAAACTCGGACTTGAATATTATGAGAATATGTTTAAGTTAATAAAATTAAAGTTTCCAAAAATTGTAATCAAAGCACTAACTCCAGCAGAAATATTCTTTATTTCTAAAGTAACGCGAAATTCGGTAAAAGAGGTACTTGTACGATTAAAAGAATCTGGACTTGATGCTTTACCGGGTGGGGGTGCAGAAATTTTCAATAAACAAACTCGTGACAAAATAGTTATAGGTAAGTGTTCTGGAGATGAATGGCTTGATACTGTATTCCAAGCCCATAATCTTGGTTTAAAAGGCAATTGTACAATGTTATTTGGTCATATTGAAAAACCTGAAGACATTGTAGATCATATAATAAAATTAAGAGACCTAAATAAAAAAACTAATGGTTTTACAACATTTATTCCTTTAAAATTTAGTTTGGAAAATACTGAACTAGAAAAACAACACACATTAATTTCCGAGAGTCCTTCTACTTATGATCTAAGAATTATTGCTGTTTCAAGACTATTATTTTATACCGCATTAAAGAATATATCAGTTTATTGGGTTGCATTGGGAAAGAAATTAGCTCAGGTAGCCCTTTGTTATGGTGGTAGTGACTTAGTTGGAACGGCATTTTCAGAGGAAATTTTTAAAGCTGCAGGCAAATCAAATCAAACTTCTGTTCAAGAATTAAAATTTTTAATCAAAGAAATCGGCAGAAATCCAGTTCGACGAGATACTTTCTTTAACATTATAGGATAATTTATAAAAAAAATAAAAAAAATTTATTATATTTAATATATTTTTTTTAATAATGGATTTAATTTAAAAATTTTAATTATTAAAAACTCATATTTTACATTTGATAATTATATCTAATTGATAAATAAAATTGATGAATCTTTTTCTTTAAATTACAAAAAAGGAATATATCTTTCGATATTTAGCGGGTTATCTTTATTCTTTATTCTTTATTTGTATTCAAGAGATACCTCTCCTGGCAATGATATTTTTATTAACCATTCTCTTTATTTGTTTGCGGAACTGGTTCTCCTTGTATTTTTTATATGTATTTTTTTTGTATTTATTGGCATAAAGAGAGCTTTTTTTTCTAAAGAGTATTACGAATCCGATCCTTTGAGATTAATATTTCATATTCAAACTTCCCTTAAATTTCAAAAATATAAATTATTATTTTTATTAATTACCACTATTTATTTTGTTTTTTTTGGGTTTCTATCAAATTTTTTTGTAATTTTTAATAATGATGGAACAGTTTTTTCTTTATTTCCTAATCATAATCATGATAGCATGGACATGACCTCAAAAAATAATAGTATGAACATGACCTCAAAAAATAATAGCATGGACATGACCTCAAAAAATAATTATCCTAGATATAATTTGATAATTTGCTGCAACTCTATAGGTTATATACCAATGGTAATACTTTCTATCAACAGTAATTTTTCTTTTCTTTTAATTCCTCTCAATTTTTTTTTAGGGTTAGTTATCTCTCTATTAGTTGGATTTAATATGACATTTAATATTTACCTTTTGAAACATCTTAAATCGATGAAATTATCCAAACGAAATTTCTTGGGTTTTGTTGGTATCTCTTCAGGATTATTTGTTGGTTGTCCCACTTGTGCTGGAAGTTTTTTTTATTCTATAGCGGGTTTTAGTTCATTAATTACATTTTCTTATTTAAGTACATATCAAATATTGTTTATTTTAATTAGTATACCATTATTGATTTTAAATATGGTAATTATGGCAAAATTATTACAGAGTCGATATTTGAAGTCATGCAAAATAAAATAAAATAAAATAAAATATTATTCTTTATCTATGAATTCATCTGCTGATGGAGGCTCGGGATTTAATCCTTTTCTTTTTCTGATATCTGCAACTATATTCTTTATTACTGATTGAGGTACTGGTTGCCATGTTTTAAAATAAGTACTCCACATAGCTTTTCCAGCTGTACCACCTCTCATCAATTCTGACAAATCAAATGTTTCTGAAGCAGGCACTTCACCTAAAATAATTGCAATAATTCCTTTCTGATCCACATTTAACAACTTGCCTCTTTTACTAGAAAGTATTCCAGCCACAGTTCCAATTTGCTCCTGAGGGCATTTTACCTCTATGCCTAATATTGGCTCTAAAAGTACAGGATCAGCTATTAACATGGAACCGAGCATTGCTCTTCTTGTAGCTGGTAATAATTGTGCAAGACCTCTATGAGCAGGATCCTCGTGAGGTACAAAGTGGTGCAATACAAATCGTAGACCTCTAACTGATTCTTGTGCTATGGGTCCAGAATGGATAACATCATCAAATCCGGATTTGATCGAATCCATTGACTCTTGAATAAATTGAACACCTTTTGTTTCATCTGATAACATGTTACCGCTTCGATCAACCGTAACTACACTTCTTGCTTCATCGGTACTCCATCCTTTTTCTCTTAACAACCTTGATAATTCTTTTTTATCCATATCTTCATGCAATTTGCCAGTTTTAATCATTTCAATAACTTCCTCACTTAATGGCTCTGCTCTCATGAAAATTTTATTATGTTTGTTTGGCGATTTACTCATTATTACTCCTGTTTTACTTTTCACTGTTTCTCTGTAGTTAATCAGGGGTTGGGTGGTTTTAATATCCAAACCTGCTTCTTGTAGCAATGAAGAAGCTATCTCAAGGTGCAATACTCCCATGCCAGCCATGAGTGTCTCGCCTGATTCTTCATTTATCTTTATAATGAGATTTGGATCCTCGACAGTAATTCTTCGAAGAGCTTCTACCAGTTTAGGTAAATCTTTTGGATGTTTAGGTTCTACTGCAATTGTAACAACCGGTTCAGAAACATATTTAATAGATTCAAATGGGTTAACATTTTTTATAGTAGAAATTGTTTCACCAGCCACAGCATAATCCAAACCCAATAAAGCAGGAATATTTCCACAAGGAATTACATTTACAACTTCGCGAGTGTTTCCCATGTAGATATTAACTGATTGAACCTTTCCTGTTCTTTTGGAATCTATTAGATATACTTCATCACCATCTTTGATTGTACCTGAAAAAAGTCTACCAGTTGCAACCCTGCCTGCTTGAGGATCAACATTTATTGTGGTTACCATCATAAGTGCAGGACCTTTTTCATCACAATTCAGAAGAGACTTTCCTATTTCTGAATCCAAATCTCCTGGCCATATCTTTGGTATTCTGTATTTTTGGGCTACATGAGGAGGAGGATGATGTTGGACTACCATTCCTAAAACAGCATCATGTAAAGGAGCTCTTTCAGATAGTTTCTTTATTGCCCCTGGGTCAGATGATGTATATGCATCGTAAACATCTTTAAAACTTATTCCTTTTTTCTGAGCAACATTAAAATTGAATCCCCATCTATCCTTAGCCGAGCCAAAAGCAACAGTATTTCCTTGTATACTAACCTTCCATTTTTCCTTTATCTCAGGTTCTGCATACAAATCAACGAGTCTATTAAATTCAGCAATGATATTTGCCAACCATTTTTGCATAGCTGTTGGATCCAACCTTAATTCTTTTACTAACCTATCAATTTTGTTAATATATAAAACGGGTCTAACTCGTTCTTCTAGTGCTTGGCGTGTAACAGTTTCAGTCTGGGTCATAATTCCTTCAACTGAATCAGAAACAACAACTACTCCATCAATTGCTCTTAGAGCTCTTGTTACTCTTCCTGTAAAATCAATGTGTCCTGGAGTATCTATCATATTTATAACATATTCTTTGCCCTCCTCATTCTCGTAAAACAATGTTACATTTGCTCCCCTAATTGTCATCTGTCGGTTTTGTTCAAGTTTCATAGAATCAAGTGCAAGAGCTTGCCCTGCAACAGATGGAGAGATAATTCCTGATGCTGCTAACAAACTATCACTCATGGTAGTTTTTCCATGGTCTACATGAGCAATCACACCAAAATTTCTGATCTGGTCTCTATTTCCAATAATTCTAATAATATCTTGAGTTGATTTAAATTTCGGCATGGTATAATTCAAAAAAGTTTTTTTAGGATTATTAAACGTTCCTTGAAAAATTATTTCCAAATAATTTATATTATTTTTCCAAGTATTATCTATTTTACTGATTTTACTATACCAAAATAGTTTTCAAGTGCTTTATTTAACTTTTATAATCCACTTGAATATACTACATAATTGTTAATATTATGGTTTTAAAAATAAATGTAGGCCACACTCCTGATGCTGATGATGCGTTCATGTTTTATGCTATGGAATCTGGATTGATTTCTACCGGCGAATTTGAAATTGAGCATATAGTTGAAGATATAGAAAAACTAAATAAAAGAGCGTTAAATCATGAATTGGACATTACTGCCATCTCCGCTCATGCCTATGCTTATTTATCTGATTATGTAATCTTAAATAGTGGCGGAAGTTTTGGTATAAATTATGGACCAATAATAATATCTAAAAATCATTCTGTTGATAAAATACAAGAGGGAGGTGTAATTGGTATTCCCGGCATTATGACCTCTGCATATCTTTTGATGTCAATAGCATTTGGTAAACTAAATTATAAAGAAATGCTTTTTAGTGAAATTCCAAATGCTGTAAAAAATGAAGATGTTGATTATGGTCTGATCATTCATGAATCCCAAATTACATATTCGGATATGAACTTGACAAAAATCTTTGACCTTGGAAATTGGTGGTATAAGAAGACTGATGGATTGCCTGTTCCATTGGGAATTAACGTTGCTAGCTCTCGACACCTTAACCGCAAGCAGATAGTTGAATTTGATAATATCTTACAACACTCCATTAAATATAGTATTGATCATTTAGATGAGGCTGTAAATTTTTCAAGGAAATATGGAAGAAATACACCTAAAAATATTATTAGGGAATTTATTCAAATGTATGTCAATGACTTTACGATTGAGATGAAATCAGAAGGAAAAAAGTCTATTGCTAAATTGTTAGAGTTGGCAAAATCCAATTATATATTGGATAAAAATGTGGAAATAAGATATAGCTACTAGATAACATTTTTTATTTGTTATCAATCAATTTGACTTATGGTCTTTATGTTTAAAAAAATAATATGTTATTATGGCAATGGATAAATTAAATAATACCACTAATTTATTGTTTCACGTTAATGTTTGCAAATTTTTCTACTGATCCTGATAAATATAATACTTTTAATAAAAGTAGTGAAATAAAATGGGATTTAATAGAAAAAAAATGGTTGGATTACTGGGATAAAAATAAAATAAATAATTCTGATATTGATTATTCAAAGAAAAAGTTTTTTATTACCGTAGCATATCCTTATCCGAATTCGCCACAACACATTGGTCATGGAAGAACTTATACTTTGGCAGATGTACACGCTAGATATTATAAATTAAAAGGATTCAATGTTCTCTTCCCTATGGGATTCCATTATACAGGTACACCCATACTGGGAATGTCAAAAAGAGTTCAAGGCAAAGATAAAGATTTGATAGATAATTTTAAAAATATTTTTTTAATTGATCAAAGTATTATTGATTCTTTTGTAGAGCCATTGAATATTGCAAAATATTTTCATAATGAAATTAAATCAGGTATGATTGAAATGGGGTATTCTATTGATTGGAGGCGAGAATTTACTACAATTGATTCTATTTATAAAAAATTTATTTCATGGCAATTTAAAACTTTGTTTGAGTTAGGTGTTATTGAACAAGGTTCCCATCCTGTTGGGTGGTGTCCAAATGATGGTAACCCTGTAAGTCAGCATGATACTTTAGGCGATATTGAACCATCATTCACAGAATATGTCTTGATAAAATTTAAACTAAAAAATGAACATGTTTTTATTCCGGTAGCTACATTGCGACCTGAAACAATTTTTGGTGTTACTAATTTATGGATAAACAGTAATGAAAATTATTTGAAGGTCATAGTAAACAATAATGAAACTTGGATCATAAGCAAATCTGCAGCAAAAAAATTGGAATTTCAAAATCACGATATAAAAATTATTTCCGAAGTTAATGGTTCTGAATTTGTTGAAAGTTTTGTAGAAAACCCTATAACTAATTTATTGATACCTATTTTGCCTGCATCATTTGTTACAATGGATGATGGAAGTGGAATAGTTATGTCAGTTCCTGCCCACGCACCATTTGATATGCAGGCATTAATCGATATTAAAAAACTTGGAAATCATTTTTTTAAAGCAATTAATCCTAATGAACTTCAACCAATAACTATTATAAATTCTAATTTGGATAAATTAAAATTTGAATTTAGCGACACAGATATGCTAGATGCCAATCAACAAATAATACCTTCATCAATTTTCCTTAAAAAATATTTTATAATAGATCAGAACGATCCTAATTTGGAAAAGGCAACATCAGAACTGTATACTTTGGAATTTTATGAAGGAGTAATGAATAGTAGGACTCCATATTCGGATATGCCTATTTCAAAAGTCCGAGAAGAAGTTAAACAAATGCTTTTAAAGTCTAAAAATTCTATAATTTTTTATGAATTAACAAATAAACCTGTTTATTGTAGATGCGGTGCTCTTTGTTTTGTTAAAATTCTTAATAATCAATGGTTTCTAAATTATGGTAATGAAAAATGGAAAGAATTAGCATTAAAATGTTTAAGGCAAATGGATATAATTCCAAGTGAAATAATTGGAGAATTTGAAAATGTTTTTGATTGGCTAAAGGAAAGGGCATGTGCAAGAAAGACTGGTCTTGGTACATTACTTCCTTGGGATAAAGATTGGATAATTGAAAGCTTATCAGACTCGGTAATTTATATGGTCTATTATATTATAGCAAAATATGTAAATACAAATAATCTGGAAAATTACGTCAATTTGATAGATGAATCTTTTTTTGATTATATAATATATGGAAAAAAAAATAAAAGTTTTACAAAATTAAAAGACGATGGAAGTTTTATTCTGGAAGAAGAGGGCTCCTCCTCCAAGACTATTGATAATGATAATAAAGTTTTTGATATGAATTACTTGAAAAGTTTTTTAAATTTGTCCTTTGAAATAAAAAAAGAATTTGAATATTATTATCCACTAGATTCTAGACATTCGGGAAGAGATCTTATTCCAAATCACCTTTCATTTTTTATTTTTAATCATGCAATATTATTTCCACAAAATCTTTGGCCTAGACAAATTGTTGTTAATGGTTCAGTATTGATGGATGGAAAAAAGATGTCAAAATCTATGGGAAATATTATACCATTGCGAAAAGCTATACAACAATACGGTGCTGATTCCATAAGGGTTGCAATGCTGGTATTGGGCGAACTATTACAGGACGTTGACTTTTCGTTTTCAATACTTAAAGGAATTTATACAAAATTAAAAGAGATATATAATTTTTACATGTCCTTTTATAAAAATAATAATTCCATCATAGAGAGTCTTTTAAATATTTTTAATAGTTCTGAAGAAAAATTATTACTTGAGAATGAAAATTTAAATATGGAAGATAAATGGTTGTTAACTAGATTAAATAATAATATTTCAACTATTACTTTTTCTTTTGAAAAATTAAAGATAAGAGAAGCACTTAATACCGCTTTATATCTGATGGATAAAGATTTTGAATGGTATAAGAGAAGAAAATTTTCTAAATATGGACATTTATATCAAACTAAAAAAGATGTATTTATCATTTATACATTTTTGACAAAAAGAATAAAAGTTCTATCTCCATTTTGTCCTTTTCTTTCAGAAGAATTATGGCATTTATTTGGTAACAATAATTCTATTTTTACAAATACATGGCCATCGATAGATAAAAATCAAATACAGGATAGTCTTAACGAAGAAAATGAACAATATATATCTAATATTTTAAATGACTTGAATAAAATATTAAAGATAACAAAAAATACATCTATCAGTAAAGTATTTCTTTATTTATCTTCAGAAGAAAAAAACTATTTGTATTGGGAAATATTAAGGCTATTTGTAAATAATCAAAATAAAAATAAAAACTTTGGTGAGATAATGAAAACATTGCTATCTGAATCGAATCAAGATGATAAAATTAAAAGCATTATAAAGAAAAATACGGTATTTATTAAAAAAACTATCGATGATATACTCTCTTTGTCTCCTGCTGAAAGAGAGAGAAGGTATAATATAGGAAAATTTGATGAATTTAAACCACTGTTGGATTCAATTACTTTATTATCTGATGAGCTTAAAATTCCAGCTGAAAATTTTTATATATATGGAGAAAATCAAAAAGAAATAATGGATCCTAATAAAAAAGCAAAATTTTCAAGACCATTTAAACCAGCTATCTTTTTAGAATAATTACTTTATTTTGCCTTTCTTTTCTTGTCTTTTCAGATAGATTGATGATACGAAATATAAAAAAAATCCACAGACCACGATAATAAATCCATACAAAGATAAGGCATCTTTATTTAAAGACGTTCCAACACCAACTATAATTGCACCTATAATAAGGAGGGTGATTCCTGTCCGAACAGGAGTTGGAACCTTGGTATTTTTCTTTTTCCTCATTTATTTATTCAGCTTGGTGTTATTAATATTCTTAAATTCTGGATGAAATCAATTTATTTGTCTTGGTTCAATTTTATATTGACAATGAAGGTTGCCGTTGTAGGAATAGGTGTGGCGGGTGCATATTTAATGAATCAGCTAAATGATCATCATGATGTTCATGTTGTGGGTTATGAAAGGATGGAAGAAAAAACTCATGATGCTGTTTGTGCATGGGCGACATGTGAAAATGTTATGAAAGATTATGCAAAAAAATGTGGTCTTGATTTTGAAAATTATGTATTACATGATGGAAAAAAAATGACAGTTGATATTGGAAGTGGTTTTGAAAGTGATAAAAGTATGGATATAAACTTGAAAGGTATGATAAGTTATGACAAATTAAAACTTATTCAAGATATGATTAAAGGAACAAACATCAATTATAATAAAGTTCCGGAAAAAAAAACTCTAGAACAAGATTTCGATTTAATTATTGATTCAACTGGTTTTCATAGACATTATTTACCAAAATTAAAAGACGAGCTATGGATTCCTTGTATACAATATAAGGTAAAATACGATAGTAGTATTCCTTTTGATGATTTTTATCTAAAGGCTTTTCCTTCACTCTCTGGTTATTTCTGGTATTTTCCATTAGGAAATGGTTATGCCCATATAGGTTCAGGAGATTTTAGACGCAAACACACAAATGATTTTCTTGAATCTTTTTTGAAAAAATACAATTGTACTATAATTAAAAAAGTAGGCAGACCGGTCCGAATAACTCCCCCCTCAAAATGTATACCATTTAGTGATGGAAAAAAAACAATTGGGGTAGGTGAATCAATAGGGACAGTATACCCGTTGCTAGGAGAAGGTATAATACCATCTACTATTTGTGCCGATATTTTTATAAAAAATATGTATAGCTTATCTAATTATTACATCGAAGTATTGAATTATTTTAAAATATATACTCTAGTTTATAATTTTATTAAAATGAAAATATCTAATAAATTTAGTATTTTAAAAAATTTTGTAGACTTGATTAAAATTTATACCCATATGAAGACTCAAGAAAATAGATATGGTATGGAAATTAAAATGTTAAATATGTTAAAATTAACAAAAATTTGATATCATATTTTCATCTTTTCCTTCTTTATTTCGTTATGAATTGATAGTAATGTAATTAGAATAATTCCAAAAAGTGCTACTGCATTAGAGAGATGACTTGCAACAACAAATGGATTTAACCTTGTAAAAATAACAAGCCATCCTAATAGTATTTGAGCAGTTAATAGTATTGATGCAATTAATAATTTTACTCTGATTTTCTTATCCGGAATTTTTTTATATGCAAAAACTGTAAAAGAAAATAGCGCTATAGAAAGAACTAAAACTAAAAACCTATGTATATGCTCATAAAAATATTTTGGCGGTGGGAAATCAAAACCATTAGGACATAAAGGCCAAGTTAAACATGATAATCCTTGGTGACTCGAAGTAAGATAGACACCTAGTAACATTACTGAATAAATTAAACCAAGAATTACAAATATTGTAGTAAAAATAGATGAGCTAGGGAATTTAACCTGTTTGCTATTTTTCAATTTAAATAAACTGAATTGTTTCATTGCATATTTTAAATGTTTTTTATGTTTATAATTGCAGTAAATAATTTATCATATATTTTGGCGATTATTTACTATGCTCAGATATGTAATAGCAATTTATGGGATTATTCTTTTTGGGGTTCTATATGTATTTTATTTTGATTATTATAGGATTAAGATAGTAGTATAATTATGGGATTTGTTATGTTTGAATATGAAAACTCTCAAATTTCTAAATATAATGTTTTATTAAAAACAATATAGAAAAGGCCCAATAGGATGTATAATTTTTGATATATTGCTAAATCTGGAGAGAACATAATAATTTATTTAAAACATTACTTTACAAATATTATTCAAGTTTTATGAACAACACAGAAGGTAAAAATGAAAAATTTATTGTTTATATAAATGAGTTTGATAAATATGATGAGAATAGTGAACCTATATGCAGAAACATTAATTGTACAAATCGAGTTTGTAAACCCTTTAGAAAATACTGTTCAAAAAGATGTAATAAAGATTTTTCAAAATGGTATAATTCAAATTTTTACTGGAGTAAGGTACGAAATAGCGTTTTAAAGAGAGACAATTTCACATGTCAAATTTGTGAAATTAAATTACACAAGAAAAAACGGTATAACAAAGTAAAGAAAAATTGGCTTGAGTGTGATCATATAATTCCTAAATCCTATTATTACAATTTTGGTTATCGTTTTGATACACTTGAAAATAAAATCAAAACAATACTGGAATTTCATCACAATAAAGATAATTTGAGGACTTTGTGTTATAAATGTCATAAAGAAGTAACAATAAACCATAAAAAGCAAAAAGGATCTATGTTGAATGATCAAGGTTAAATATTATTTTTTTTAATGTTATTGCTAATAGATCTGTTATAAATAATTGAACTATATAGAAAAGGTAATAATAACTGTAATAATATAAATCAATAGCCTATATCACAATATACATATATCTTTATAAGCAAATTTATAGTATATTTAGTGAGGAAAGTATCAATTAAATTGAATAACGTTTTAGTGGATCAATCACTTGGACTAAAAAAAAGAGTTCAGGAGGACGACCAGCGAATCGATGAAATATATAGGGTCGGAGTTGAGGTAGAAGCTTGTTTACTTGATGATAAAGCTTTGCCTGTTAATGCTTATCCATTAATTAAAGAATTGTGTTCTAAATATAAAGTTGATACCGAATATGGCAAATGTCAATTTGAGATTATAACAGATCCAATATCAATGCATAACCTTTCAAATATTAATTCTTTCTTTGAAGAATTTCTAGACTTTCTCGCCTCTTCTATAAAAAAAGTTTATAAAAACAGAGATGTAATACCTGTTTTTTTAGGCGGGAATCCGTCTCCAGATATATTTAAAAGAAAATTTATTACAAGAAAAGAAAGATATCTGAATCTTTACAATAGTTCGATGAAAATACCTGATGTAGAACTTGAGGGACAGAAATATAAAGCTCGAAATATTGCAACAGCGATACAAGGTTTTCATTTACATCTTCAAGGAAAAAATCCAATACATACTGCAAATATGTTTAACTATATTCTTAATTTAATTCCCTCGGCTATTTTACTTGGTTGTAATAGTAGGTTATTTGCAGGTAAATTATTTTCACTATATTCGCCAAGAATTTACTTGTACGATCATTCTGAACAACATAATTCTGGTTTTCCTGCAATCCCAAGATATTTGGATAAACTGGAAGATTATATCGATTATATTACATCTAGGACTCATGTTCCCTCAAAAGATTATTTTGGATTAGAAAAAGATAGACATGATGATCTACGTATTAGATTAAATTCTGAATATTATAGGGTTGAGACTAGAATAATGTCTGTGCAACCAACACCTAAAGAAATGGTGGCAATGATAGAGTTTTTTATAGGATTTCTTTATAAATCCATCCTAGCCAGTAAAACATTAAGACCTCTATCATCTATACGAGAAGAACGAAATGCTGTTATTCATTCAGGATATAATGCAAAAACTCATTTTGACATTACTGAAACTACAAGATCACATTTACATATTGCAAAACAAGGTTTAATGGATTTAGGATTAGGTTCAGAATTTATAGGTATTTTGGAGTCAAGATTGAATAATAAAACATCTCCTGGGCTATATGTAGCAAGATTATGGGAGTCAAGATACAATGGAAATATCAATCAAACTGTTTCTGAAATTATTCAACATATTTGGAATAAAACAAAAAATAATTCTCCATTGTTATAAAAGATTAATTTATAATTTTTTTATATATGTTTATACTCTATTTATTATAAAGAATGAACTTATTTAAATAATTAAAAAAACTCTTATTTGGTATGTTCACGAGTGAATAAAGTATCTTATTGAATGGGGGTGTTTAATTTTATATAAAGAAAAGTTTTTGGTCATGGAAAAGAATATGAATGATACCTTTCTATTGTCTCCTTCTCTTGTTGATGAAAGAATGGATGATTTGATAGCAGATCTACAAGTTTTAATTAGGCAACCGAGTGTCTCTGCACTAAATCAAGGACTAGAAGAATGTGCATTGCTTTTAGCTAAAATGATGAATACAGCCGGAATAAGAACAGAATTATTATATTTGAGTAAACCTAAAAATCTTAAATCAAAAGATAATAATGACCTTGAAAAACATTTAACCATACCTCCAATAGTTTTTGGCGAGGTAAAATCAAAATCTAATCCTTTGGGAAAAACAATTTTGTTCTATAATCATTACGATGTTCAACCTATTGATCCAATTGAAAAATGGGATGATGATCCTTTCAGCGGCAAGGTTGATGGAAATGTTATTTTCGGTAGAGGCTCCTCTGATGATAAAGGGGAATTAATAACTCGTATAAAAGCAGTAGAGTTCTTTTTAAAACAAACTGGAGATGTTCCTTGCAACATAAAGTTTTTAATTGAAGGCGAAGAAGAAATTGGAAGTCCGAACTTAAATAAATATTTGTTAGAATACATTGATAAATTTCATTGTGATTTGATAATTTGGGAAAGTGGTTATATCGATAATAAAGGACGAGCTATAATATCACTTGGGCAAAAGGGTATCCTAAATGTTGAATTAAATGTTCAAGGCCCTTCTCATGATGTTCATTCTAGCCTGGCAGTTGCCATCGAAAATCCTGCTTGGAAGCTTATTGAAATCTTAACGTCGTTATATGATAATAATGGTAAAATATTGATAGATGGTTGGTACGACGATATCGAACACCTTACAGAAGGAGAATTACAACAAATAGAGAAAGAATATTTTGATGAGGATTCTTTTAAAAAAGAATATGGTATACGTCAATTTATCAATAACGCATCAGGTTCTGATATAAAGAAGCGCCTTGCCTTAGAACCTACTTGTAATATAACCGGTTTTTGTTCTGGATATACCAATCAGGGAGTAAAAACTATTATTCCTTCGAGTGCAACGGCCAAACTCGATTTTAGGTTAGTGCCATTTATGGATCCAAAATCTCAATTTAATAAGTTAGTTTCCTTTCTGAGAGCAAAAGGCCATTCGGAAGATGAATTAAAAATTACTTTTTGGAGCGGAGAGCCTGCATACCGGACTCCTCTTAACAATGAATATGTAAATATAGTTATAGATGGAGCAAAAAAAATATTCAATGATGTTATATTAAATATTTCTTCACCCGGATCAGGACCAATGTATATCTTTAATAAATTATTGTCAGTTGATTCAATTTGTATCGGAAGTACTATTCTACCTAATAAAATGCATTCACCTAATGAATTTACAAATATTGATCTTTTAAATAAAGCCACAAAATGTTTTATAGAAATTATAAAAGAAATTTCAAAAATAGTTTGCTAAATCTCTATATTTTTATTTGCTATTTAACTGTATTACTTTTTTTAATGATATATAAATTAAATACAATAATAAAATATTAAAAAATATCTATTAATATATCAAAAATATGAGAAATACATGAATAATCATAATATTTTTACAATAGAGATTTTTTTTGTTTTTGTGATAATAATGTTATTTATCTTTGATGATTCGCATAGACAGTTAACTAATGGCGCGCCTTGCATGGAACTGAATTCTCAATAAAACTATTTTATTAATTTGTTTAGCATTGTAGCCAAAGCATTATTATTTTATATTTATCTTGGTTAAAGGATGATATTTCGCATTTGTAATATTTCTATTCTTTATTGCAGTATATTTTTATATTATAGTAATCTTTTCAAAGTAATGAACAATATTTCCTTTTATCAAAAAACATTGGTAGTGGCAATTTTTATTCTAGCCGCAGCAATTATAACTTATGTAGGATATGCTGAAGTATTTGCTCAACCATCATCCTCTGGAAATCAATCATCCGCATCATCCTCTGGAAATCAATCATCCGCATCAAAGGCTGCTGGACCATTAACACCCTATTCACCAGGACCTCATTCCAATCCAAGTATTAATACCCCGTTTAATCAATCAAAAATATTTCCAAATGGTACCGAGACTGTCAAAACATTTAATCAACTAAATGGCAATAATTCACAATTTTTTACAAAAAATAAACCAGTAAGTAATCCAAATAACAACGTGGGTAATAGCTTGGCAAAAAACTATTATCAAAATCACTAACCCTTTTTTTTGCTTTTGGAATTCTCATTTAAAAATCAGTTTTAAAATTATATTTAGATACAGATTTCTTATTTAAAAGATTCTAAATTCCGAGGCTTCTACTTATTGAACAAAAAGATAGTAAAAATTTGTACCTAGTGTCTGTTGGAGAAGATCTATTGAATTTTGTTTTTGATATAAAATGTTACTGGTAAATCCACAATCAATTTATTTCCTTGCGGAAGTATTTGCGTTGGTGATGATAAAGTTTTTTGTGATGCAGAGAGCGAGTTGGAGTTAAATGCATAAGGCAAAGGAGGGAGAGACGGTTGGTTACCATTATCTTGTGATATGTCAATCCTTTTTACACCATTTATTAAAAATCCACCTTCACCAGATAGTATTTCAGCTTTTTGTTTTGCATTAATGAATGCTTCCTTTAACAATTCATTATAGTTTTCATCTATGACTTTTTTAGATGTTGTAAATTCTATGCTTTCTACCCGATTAACTCCATTATTAACTGCCAAATCAATAAATGATGATATATTTACATTTGCTGATACGGTCAGTGTAATTCTATTTAATGCAGTATAGGAAATAATTTTTCCATAATTGTTATTTTGATTATCATAGTTTGGAGTTATTTCAAAATTTGAAGTTGATATATTTTTGCTTGTTAACCCCTTTGTGTTTAAAGCAGAAATAATTTTGTCCATTTTTTCTGCATTATCCTTACGTGCAATATTTGAATCAGTTGCAGAATTTTCAACAGCAAGTGATATCTTTGACTGATCGGATGAAATTTGTTTTTCTGCTTCCCCTATAACAGAAACTGTTGGATTATTGTCAGGTAATAGAATATTTTGAGCATGAATTGAAGGAGTTAATGTAACAAAACTCGTAACTACAAACAAGAGAGAATAAAAAATGGTTGTTTTTTTTAAAACTATCACGAAAATTTTAGATCCTCTTATTATTTAAAAATTACTCATTTGTTACGTTGGAATTGGATAAGTATTTCCATGCATTAATACTTAAGATAACGATATGGATTCGATTGATATTGATGATTTTCATCTATTAAGATATAAAAACATGCCTTGTTGCACGATTCTCTATTTCTAAATACATTTAGATAATATTAACCAACAAAACATGCGAATTGGTCCATCTATAATCAATCTCTAGTCAGAAGAGGCGATGAAATCTTACCGGATTTTGATATGATTACAACCGGGATACCGAATTAAAAGAGATGAACCGCGATAAAGTCGAAGAGTCATTTAGGTATCGTTGTATAATAAGTTGATATTTATTTAGAGAAGACGGTTAGTAAAATCCAAGATTATAGGAATCATGCAACAAAACAATAAGAACAAATAGATAGGTACCAATAATTATTGTTCTAAATTACGAAAATATTTCAAATATTTTTATAGATAATAATATGTATTTTATTTAAAAAGATATATTCTTTCTACTAATTAATTTGCAGATGGTAGAAATTAGGAAAAAAAAACCTTTGGGTATTGTAATCATTACTATTTTGACTGTAATAAGTGGATTAATTTTGTTAACAATGTCTTTTTTTTCATTCATTATTTCTCTCCCAATTGGTCCAGTTGCACTAATGGGCTCTGGATTTTTATTCATACTGGGTATTGCTTCAATCATTGTTTCAATAGGATTGTATAGAGGAAATGGCTGGTCATGGACATTGCTTTTAGTATTATCAGGGTTTGGTGCTGCTGGTTATTTACTAAATATAGTAAATGGGCAACGTATTTCAATTATAGGCCTTATTATAAATTTAATTATTATATACTATCTTTATAGGCCAAATGTCAGGAGATTTTTTTCCAAAAGATAATTTGTTACTTATAATGAGAAATAGTTACTATTTTAAATTACAGTTCATACTGTTTTTATATTGTATTGATTTTATTAATTATAAATGCAAAATTAATTTTCATATTGATCGGTTGTATCTTCTTTTAATATTGATGTCACCTTTATAGATTAGTTATTCAAATCTATTAATAAATAAATATGATTTCGCAAACAAATTTAAAAAATATTGATGATATCAATAGCAATAAAAAAAAGAAGGTTGCAATTATAACTGGATCAAGTGAGGGAATAGGTAAATCAATAGCAGTGGCATTTGCAAAATCAGGTGAATATGATGGATTAGTCATAAATTCTCGAAAAATAGACGAAGCTCAACAAACAGCTAGTGAAATAAAGGATAACGCTGTCAATTCTGGTCTCAATTTAGATACAATTGCTATTCAAGCCGATATTTCTAGAGAAAGCGAATGTATAAAACTTGTAGAACAGACCATAGAGCATTTTGGCAGATTAGATGTTTTGGTAAATAATGCAGGGATACAAAAAAATATACCAATTGAAGAAACAACTTTGGATGATTGGCACAAGATTATTGCGGTAGATTTAACAGGACCATTTGTTTGTAGCAGAGAAGCAGTAAAACATATGGAAAAGCAACAAAATCCTCCTCCTGCAGGAGGTTATAGTATAATAAATATATCGTCTGTTCATCAGGCAATACCTAAACCACATTATGTACCTTATGCAACATCAAAAGCTGGCATTGAAATGATGACAAAAACTATGGCATTGGAATTAGCTAAAAAAAATATTAGAGTAAATGTAGTTGCACCAGGTGCTATAGATACAGACATGAATAAAGTATTAAGAGAAAATAAGGAAGAGCGCCAAAGAGTATTACAACAAATACCTGTAGATAGAATAGGAAGCCCAGAAGAAGTTGCCAATGCTGTAGAGTTTTTAGCATCAGACAAATCCAGCTATATTACAGGAACAACTATTTATGTTGATGGCGGTATGACATTATATCCGAGCTTTGGATTATCTTCACCTTCACCTTCACCTTCTTCACATAACCAAAAATAAGTATATTCTTTACATTCCAATAAATTTAATTTTATTTTGATTTTTGTATTTAAGATAGTAAACTATAATGGAAATAAACCCTCTCAAAATGGAGAATACATGTATGATTTAAATATTTATTTTAGTAACAGCAATCTTGTATGAAGCAAAAAAATGGTTATTTATGAATATCTTTTCTTTTTTTATTATCTAATCCTTTAATAATATGATCTATGGCAGTTCTAACAGTACACACTCCAGTTCTAAAAGGAAAAGCTCCGCCTCCTTTTCCTGTTTTGGGATTCACCCATTCATAAAAAGTGGAAATATGAATATCCTCTTTTGATGCGAGTTTGGAAAGAAGGATATCGCATTCATCAAATCTGTCGAATCGGCTTCTAGCCATCATTTCGATTCCTGTTATCCATGGCCAAAAGGTTCTATTATGGTAAAAATAAGGTTTCAAATGCAATGGACCTGATTCTTTCAATAGTGTTTCTATATTAGTAGGCCATTTGTCGAGCCACACCCTTTCTTTTATTGAATCTAACGTTCTGTTTGATCTCTGCAACATCAAATCAAGATTATTGCTATTATTGTCATATTCAAATCGCTGTTGGTTTTCTTCTTTGTCCTGCTGTTGATTATAGTGCTTTCCCGATTTTTGTTTTAATGGGTGCTCATTATTATCATCATTACCTTTTATAGATATACTGTTATCTTTATTTATATTACTTTCTTGATTAGATATATCACTATTATTGTTATTGTTATTATTATTATTTTGATGGATTCTAAGACTATCGCTATTCGTATTTTCGCTAATGGCAACTGAATACAAAGAAACATCCTGTGTAAGTACTCTATGTGGACCGCCAATATAATCAGATTTTAAAATATCAATATAGGCACCTTTATCTTCTAACCACAGGATTTTTTCTACAGCATTTATAGTTCTGTTAGAAATATCCATCATTTTTTTGGATTCATCATCTTGACCAATTTCTGCTAAAAGATACGATAGATTATTTAGGGCAAGTATAAAGCAAGCCTGGCTATATACAACTTTTCCTGCTCTTAACCCTGTATCCATCCAATCCTCATTATGACTTTGTTCTAGAATTCCATCATTATCTATATCTCTATTTTGGAGATATCTAACTGCATTTATCATCCGTGGTACAACGTAATCAATAACTTTTTTACTATTTGTGTTTGTTTGTGATTGCGAGTATTTAGAGAGCTGTGATGATGGATTTGGTGGTGGTGTTGATGGCAGAGTTGATATCCCTTGGTTTTTGATATTTGAATTACTAGTATTGATTTGGTTTTTTAAAATTTTTGTTAATACCCAGGAAGAAGTACTTATCATCAAAGCTGTGGAATCAAGATCCGGATTCAAACCATATACTTCGGAATAACCTGCTTGATATATGGTAGTAGGAAGTGCTCCTTCAAATTTTTTTTGTATTTCTTTTGTGGCCTTAGTTGGCTTGTATTTCATTTCAGGTGATCCTCTGCCATATACAATTTTTTCTTTTCCCGCTTCAATCTGATGTGTCCACACAGTCGATATCTGCTGAAGTAATCCTTGTATATTTCCAGAATGAAACCAACTTTTCAAAATAAATGAGGCATCTCTGCACCAAATGGCTTGATAAATTCCGCCAGGATTTAACCCCTGTAATGCATGGTCTTCGGTTCTTTGAATAAATTGTTTTGCTTTTTTATCAAAGGATTCCTCTACTGATTGAAGATGCTGTTGAGTTTGAGCTTTTTGTTTCTGTTCTCCATAAACATCACTATTATTATTACTATCATTGATATTGGTGTTCATATTAGTATTTGGCGACATATACTATATCTAAAAAAAATAAGTTATACTTATGGATTTATATGAATTTAATAATAATATGTTAAATTAGTAAATATTTTTTTGCTACAAGGAATAATATTAATATATAGATAATTATTTGTTAATGCATATTAAAAGGAAAGTGAAAATAGATGAATTCAGAAAATAATAATTATATCCATAATGGATCACAATCTGAATCTGATTCGGATAAGCCAAATTGTAGCATATGTGGACAACAGTTTGATGATATGGCAAAGATGCAAAGGCATATGATGGTACAGCATATGAATGAATATGATTTTCCAGAAGTAGAGGTAGACAATAAGTAGAAGGATTTTGAATAATTTTCTTTTTTTATTTTTCCATATTGTTTATTATTATTATATTTAAATAATGATTTAAGAAGAAGGAACAAATAACGTGGTAGAGGACATTCACAATTTTAATGCGATGGCAAAATTTGTTTGAAAAAAACAATATTTTAAATTTTTATTAAATTACGATTTACTTTTTTTTATAAAAATATCATGCATTTTACTGATATCATTTTACTAAAATTTAAGTTGTATAAGTTTGCATTTAATATAATATTTGAACAACCGAAAATGAATTATGTAATAATCTTAATATATTAATTATTATTATCACTGGATACTAATTGAGATTTAACAAGGGTTTGCAAATAATTGGATTATTTTTTATAATCGTTTCTATCATTGCTATTGTTTATGCCTCTAAAACAATAATGAATCGAAACGATGCTATCACTAATATACAATTGTCAAATACAACTCAAATATCATCTATTTCCACATCGCAATCATCTAATCCGGAATCAGCAGCGAATAATATAAAGTCATTGAAAAATCATAGTGAATTTGATATTGTAATTCCATTTGGCGATGGTGCACCAGGAATCAGAACAACCTATTTTACTCCAACTACTCTCCATATTCATGCTGGTGATACAGTAAAATGGATAAACAAGGATACTGTTAGTCATACTGTTACTGCTATGGCCTTTAATTCCGGATTAATTTGGCCGACTGGATCTACTGAAGGACCTTCAACATATAGTCACACATTTGCTATTCCTGGTGTATACGTATATTTCTGTCAAATTCATCCATATATGGGCGGTATAGTATATGTAGATACTCAAGAAACTCAGAGGGAAATATCTAGTAATAGTCCAGGTGGCAATAATATTATGGACGTAAAAATTGAAATACCTCAAAATGCTGCTTATGATACTAATTATGGACCTATGTTTATTCCATCTGGCGCGCATGTTCCTTTTGGGAGTCAAATAACATTTACTAATCGAGATTATGTTGCGCATACTGCTACTGCTACAGATGGAACATTTGATACCTCGACTTTGCAACCGGGACAATCAAAAACATTTATTCTTGATGAAAGACAGGGAACTATTACATATTTCTGCAGAATTCATCCATGGATGCAAGCCATAATTACGGTAGATCCTCCATCTCCGGCTTTTGCGCAGAAAATCTCTCAATGAGAAAGTAATTACTTATCAATAGTAGAGTAGTATTACTACAATAATATATTTCAAAATTTTATTTTTTTTTATCAAGTAACATAAAAAACTCTTAAATGACTTTTTATAAATATGTGTATGTTGAATAAAATGTGTACTACAACAATATTTGTTGAGATATCTATCATTGGGATTTTGATAATGATGTTACCTTTTGTAGGATTCCAATCAAAAGCAGTGGCATTTGCTAAAGAAGTAGTAACTAAAAACTCGTATAATTATATTGCAATAGACAAAAATAATGACATGAATGCAATAAATAAATCACATAGTAATGATTCAAATAAAATCAATAATGGTGGTAACATTGCAAATATTACAAATAAAGCAACTTTATTATCGCAACATGAAAAAAGTAATGGATCAGATAAAAATACATCTTTGCCTAAAATCTCTTTACAAACAACTTCGATTGGAAACCATACAGCATCCTCATTACCTTCTGCAAAAACTGTATTGATTGTTAAAGGTGCGGCTCTTTTAAGAGATAAAGCCTATAGTCCAAATCCAATAATAATACATGCTCAAGATTCTGTAATTTGGAAAAATATGGATGATGTGGTTCATACAGTAACATCGGGTTCTAGTTTCAATTCACCTAATAGAGGCCAGGAATTTGATTCAGGATTATTAGGTGGTAGTTATACGCATAAATTTATGAAACCTGGGATTTACAATTACTTTTGCCAAATACATCCTACGATGGTAGGAAAAATAATAGTAAAATAATACGTATTAAATATATTTTATTTTTCATATTCGTTGGTTAATATAATAACTAGGTAAAAGGTACTAGTAATATTTTAACAAATGTAAATATCTATAGACCACATGTAGCCAATACAGCAAAATTCTTTCGGTACCGAATTAGAATTTAGCCAATATAATGCTTGCTACAATGCAATATGTCTCATTTTTTTTAAATGTAAAATACTATTTTATACTCATAACTAGGAATAATTATTGTTATTTGTAATTGTATTTGCGAATTTGTAATGAGAGTAATTCGGATTATTTATACGAATGTTTATTTTTGTATTATCTAATTGAAAGTATTTTCATTCTTTTAAATGAATTATTTTTTGTGCTGTAAAAGAAATTAATCTATATTAAAATGTATTACAATATATTGATATACTTCATATCGTAGTTGTATCTTTAACACTATCTTTAGTAAAAAAAATCAATTTATGGTTTTTTTTTCCATAAAAAACCATATAGCGGAATACTTATATGCTCTTTTTAATACTTGTTGATAATGTCAAAACAAGATAAAAGAGAAGCAACATCATCATCATCATATTCTTTTCCAAATACTGATAACTATAATCGGGGATCTGCTGAAGAGAATAAACAATCGCTCAATCGATCTTTAGATGAAACCAAAAGAAATATCCAAAAAAATTTGGATGAAGCTAGAGGTCAAATTCCACGTTACACTCAATCTATTAGTGATGCACAGGAGCATGCAATCCAAGCAACAAAAGAAATAGCAGATAGCTATATTGAATATCAAAAACAAGCATTAAACTCTTTTCAATCTATATTTACTCCATATATTGAAAATATGAATAACAATGCATGGAATAACCAAGATTACATTGGTAAGAAACTTCCAGAAATGTATTCAAAAGTAGTTAGCAATTATGCAGAAAATACTATGGCAGCTAACAGAATGTTCAATGACCTTGCTTTTGCAAATGTTGATTCATTTAAAAATTTAGCTAATACCACAAAAGAACACTTTAAACAATTAGCAGAAATTGGTAAAAGAAATGCAAGAGTATGTGAAGATATGCATCATCAAGATAATCAGGACAATACAGTTTCTTCCACTACAACATATAGTCAAAATAGATAAGAAATTAAATATAAGCCATTAAAAAAATATTTTATATTTTGGAGAGGGCTTTCTATTTAAGGATAAAAGAATAAAAATAAAACATATTTTAAAAGGTTTTAAATAGGTTTTATAAACCTACAAAAAGCGGGCATTTATACATCTTTATCTTTTTACAGTTGAAGAAAAGATAAACTATAGACTTTTTCTTTGAATATATGTATCTTTCCTAATATGGATGGCATTTTCATTAAATTGTCAATTTGTAAGTATAGTAATAGATAATCTGAATTTCCATATCAAATTACTTTATTTAATAATTTTAATATTTTGTTATCTGTTGACTACATTATAATCGATATAAATATAATTTAAAAATTAACATACAATATCTCAAATTGATTTATGTTGAAAAATGTTATTGATTAAATTTTTATTACAAATCTGTTGTTTAGAGAATAAATCATTGAGATATAGAAAGCCTTTTTAATTTATAAATACATCAGTTAATAATTTTAATATGGCTATAGGAAGTCCGATTAAGGATAAAGGTGAAGATAAAAGTGAGAAAAAAAATGATTCCATTGGATCTAATAAAAAATATTTTGAACCAAAATCGTATTCTTTTAATGGAAAAGTGGTAGTAGGTATTGGAATCATAATGGTAATATCTGCAATAACTACAATATTTATGGCCATGTATTCTCAATCTCCTCAAATTCATTTATCAATTAATTCAGTTATGCCGTCGCTTCTGGCTTCATCATTTAATTCTAATCCTCATAAATCCCAAGCAACTGCTATATCGTCTTCATCTTTTTCTTCAACCTTGCCGATTTCATCTCAAAAAATTAATAAAAGAATAATTTTAATTCAGCAAGATTTTGGATGGAATGGAACTAATGGTGGTCCTCCCATTATAGTTGATAAAGGTGATCTAGTGCAATTAATTGTTATCAATAGAGGTCATATGGCCCATAATTTAGGAATAGGCATATTACCTAGCCGAATTTTAAATTTAATTAATAAAGAAAATAATATTCCATTGGATCAGAGAATGAACTATATTCCTTATGATATGATGGCTGCTATGCCCTGTCCTGGTTGCCAAGATGTATTTAAAAGCGGACATATAAACCTCTTTATGGAACCAGGTACTCAACAAGTTACTACATTCGTAGCTGATAAAGCAGGTCATTTCAAATATTATTGCATGGTTAGAGGCCATTTATGGTTAGGAATGATTGGTGATTTGATTGTAAGAGAGAGCACTGGCTCTACCACAAATATGAATACTAGTAATATGGCTTTGTAAGACCAAACAAATTTTTCTGTTTTGAAAAACTGCCTTTTCAACATTTATTATGTTCTAATTCATTTTGAGGCATTGTACATAAATTGATAAATTAATATAAAAAGGCATTTTTAAAAGTACTCGGGTTGAATGGTAACTACACTTCAAAAAATCTTAATATCAATATTAATAAATAGATGATACTAATTGGGATACAATAGATATATTTTTTCCAGAATTATAATGATTTACAAATAGATAATCTCTGGAATTATCCCATAATGAAAGATTAAAACAAATGGTGAAAAGTATGACTATCTATATGCTCTTATTTTAAAACTTATACTTGTAAAGAATATGTTCTCTTTGACTTTAATCCAATTTATAACATAATGTTAATAATATAGGAACCTCTAATTTTAGCGGAGAAAGTTGGAATATAAATGACGGTGATTAATCTTGCTGCGGATTATGGTTGGGGACCGCATACATTACTTATTATATTTATAATAACTGTAATTGTAACTACAATCGGTTTTTTTATTGTCATGGCTACAACAAAATCCAAAAATAAACAAAGTTTTATATCAAAATCCAAATATCATCCAGAAGCTTTCTGGGCTATTGGAGTTACTGCAATTCTAATATGGTTATGGGTTATCAGTTATCCTTGGATGCCACCTGTGGCATCATCATCTATAACTAAATCAGTACCTATTCAAGTAGTAGATGTTACTGCGGGTCAATGGTTTTGGCTCATGAATAGAGTAGATCAGCAACCCCAAGGAATTCATCCAGGCGATACTCCACGAGTAACAGTCGTAGCAAATCAGCCAGTTAAATTTGTCGCTCATTCAATAGATGTAAATCATGGCTTTGGAATATTTGCTGGCTCAAATGATGGTGCACCCATATTATTACAAATGCAAGTAATTCCCAAGGTGGAAAATGTCTTTTACTATACGTTCAAACATCCTGGAACATACTTTATAAGATGCTTAGAATATTGTGGGATGGCTCACCCTTACATGACATCTGAAATAAAAGTTATTTCTCCTACACTTCAACAACAAAACTCTATAAAAAACAACCCTACTAATACTACCTTATTTAACCCATCAGCACAAATTTAGGTTTCAATTGGAGAAAAATTTTAAAGCAATTTTTTAAAAAGGCATTAAGAAAATCCTATATCTTCCAATCATCTATGTAAATAAGCTAATCATATATAATTTCAAAAATAACTTTTTTATTGTCTGCATTTCGCAAATTGATCCTTTATTTTTATTAAAAAAATATATAAATAAATATCTCATTATAGTTATTCATTCTTTCTTCCATTTATATATAAAATAGCATTAATCATTTTTTTAAAGCGTATTAATAGCAGTCGGCATCAGATAACGTTCTTAAATAGATAATCATTTATAATTGAGATCCTATCTAAAGATATTAGATAAAGTTTTAGTTATCAAATAATTTGTTTTATTTGTATTGCATTTTCTTTCTATATATATATTTATAAATCTATATGCATTAGGACTTTGGATAGTATGCAAATCGAGTATAAAGATCGTTATCCTCACCAACCACCACCTCTTCCTGAATATGATGTATCACCTTCTCTCAAAAAATTAGCACTTGTTATGATTGGCGCAATGCTGATCAATTTTCTGGTAGCTGGTGCTTTGGCGTTAGGAATGCGTATTTTGCAAACGGATGTTTCTATACTAAAATTTGATTGGATGCCCCAAAATGTACTTTTTTATGCGCTTTTAACTGCTCATGGTCAGGTTATGTTCTTTGGGGTTGTTTCACTTAATACAATGTGGTTTGGATATTATGCTACAAGCAAGTGGGGAAGAAAACCACTATTAGGAATGAAATGGGCAAAAATATCCTTTTGGATAATGGAATCAGCTGTAATACTCATTTTAATATCGGGTCTTTCTGGTTTTGGCGCAGGATGGTACAATCTAATGCCACTAACTTTTATGCCCGGCAGGCCATTGTTAAGCTGGGGGCCACTAGCCTCTGCTACTTTTCTAACTGCAGATGTTCTCGTTGGGATATCACTTACAATATTTTGTATTATAATAATTACTACAATATTAAAAGGAAAAATACCTATAGGAAGCCAAAAGTTTGGAGCAAGACATGATGAGCAAGAATATTCTTCAGAAAAATCAAAAAATGAATCAGAAGAAAAACCAGATTTAGAACATACTCATATGGAAAATCTTCCTGCGGGTGTTAGATGGGTTTCACTGCTTGGAATAAGTTCGTGGTTTCCTAAAAAGTGGAGAGAAGTGACACCTGCTGTTCCTATAATTTTAGTTGGTGCATTTGTTACAGCCATAGTTCAATTAATTGGAAACCCTGGTTTATTTTTACAATTGGCACAAGGATTTATGTCTATATCAAATCCCACTACTGCAACTAATTGGTTGTTGACAAAAGATGCATGGTGGTTCTTTGCTCATCCAATAGTTTATTTTCCATTACTGTTATTTCTTAGCGCTTGGTATTTCTTTGGATCAAGGGCCGGAGATGAAAGCATTCGTTACAATAAATGGAATTACCGTACATGGCCTTTTTATGCTATGTTTTCAGTACTTGTATTCTCTCATCATGTATTCATGGATATGCCTAATCCTGTATGGCTTCAAATGGTGGCACAAACTGCTTCATTAGGGATTGTATTTCCATCGGCTCTTACCATATTCACATTTTTAATGTTCATGTGGCGCTCCAAAGTGGTTTGGAACATAACATCTCGTTTTTTCATAGCTGGTATTCTAGGATGGGCTTTTGGAGGATTCAATGGAGCTGAATTTGGATTATGGGGTGCGGATATATACCAGCATAACACAATGGCAATGCCATCTCATATTCATTTGATATTGTTAATGGGACCTCTGCTTATGGCATTTGGTGTTATATATGCAATATTACCTGACCTTTGCAAAAAGCATATGAGCAAAACACTTGGAGAAATTCATTTTTGGATGACACTTTTTGGAGGCTTTGGTTTTGCAATTCTTTTCAATATAATTGGGGCAGAAGGGGCTATTCGCAGAGAGGCTGTGATGCCAGGTCCATTTGATTGGGCAATGCCATTATTATTGTTTTTTGCATTATGTGTTGGTATAGCTCAATTAATTTTTGTATATAATTTTGCAAAAACAATGAGACGAAAAACAACAGAAGAGGAAATAAAAGAATATGAGGTATTGCATAAGAATCCAATGGGAAATAGTTTTACATCTGCAGGGGGTTCTTCATTAATAAACAAAAACGATTAACCATATTGAGTATTAAAAATAAAAAGAGAAAGAAAATCTGAATATAGAAAATTTTATTTGGTTTTTTTATTTACAGATTTGAAGATAAATCTTCAAATTTTCTATATCATAGATACATACTATTTTATCGATAAATTGGAATTCTCAATTTAATATCCCAGAAATTATTATATAATAATCTATATATTTATTAGATGTTATGGTTGAAAGCAATGATGATCTAAAGTCTCATTCGTTTAAAAAATATAAATCCTATGGTTTAAAAAAAGGTATAGTATTTGGAGCAATGGGCGGATTTGTTGCATCAATTGCTTTTACAGGTTTTATTTTATTTTTGTCTTTACTATTCAATTATCCAGAAGGAGCATTTCTAGATGCATTGGGAATATCAATTGTTGGTCTTAGTAATGATATTGTTTCAATTGGTTTAGCTGCATTAGCAATAATACTTGCTCAAGGGATAATAATTGGAATAATTTTTGGCATCATAGTATCAAAAATAAAAATACTCAATCCTTCAAACAAAAAAAAGGGTGTAATACTTGGATTGGTAACAGGTTTAATTTCATTTATAATTTTATATTTTCCAATGGTGTACATTTCAACAATATATCAAAATCTTTTTTCTAAATCTCTATCTATAATTTCTTCTTCTTCTTTTTTATCTACCAGAGGATTCGAAACTATGAATCTGAATCTGCTGCCCAATCACATACCTACTGAGAGTTTACTAATTTGGGGATTAATCTCATATTTAATTTATGGACTTGTCGCAGGCGGAATAATTACCTTGGCTTATTCTGTATATAATTTTGATATCCGAGAAATTGAAAAACACTAACAAAAAAGAATAAAATAATATTCTTTATGTAATTCAAAGTCATAATTAACTTGAATCATTTAATGAATGAGTTATTATATTAAAGAGAATGATTAGCAAAATGCCATAAATCATAGAATAAGAGAAATAAAATGTAATTTATTTATTTGTAAACTATGGATATATCGAATATTGCATGATCAAATTAGTATTGCTATGAGGACCAAAAAATTGAAAAATATTTCGGTACCGAAAGATAGATGACAAGCAAGTAAATGAAATAGTTTAAAAAATCATATAATCTTTATTAATGATAACAATACGTAATAGAATAGCAATTATTTTTGGCAACGACGATTAAAAATAAATCTACATATTTGTTAATAATTGGTTTTATCGGGTTAATTATTATTTCACTTCAAACTTTCATATTAATACCACTCGAAAAAGAACTGGCATATCATATGATAGTAGAACATAGCATATTTTTTCTTTTGGGTGCTACATCAATAAAAATTGCTGAATTATTTCTAAAAGCATTAGTAATATATTCCAAAAAACAAGGAAATAATGATTCCAAAAATTCAAATATTTATAATAAGAAAAATATGATTTTAAAATTTACTATATTTTGGAGTAAATTATTAAGGAAAATTTTCAAAACCAAAGAAATGGGTTTTGTATGGGTAATTATATCAATTTTTATATTGGCTTTTTGGCATATTCCTTCAATATTTGATTATTCTGAATTGCATGCAGATATACACATACTGCAGCATATCTCTTTTATTATTGTAGGTATGACTGGATTTCTATCTTTAAGAGCACTAGGGGAATCCTATAAAATATTTTTACTATTGATCTTGGCAGGTATGATGGGTTTTATCGGATTAATATTTTCAGTATTGGATACTTCCATATTTGATGTCTATTCTATAAGTAGTCATAATTATGCAGGAACATGCATGGTAGTTGTTAGCCTTGTACTTTTAATTATAGGGTTACCCCTATATACAATAAAAAAAACATTATCTTATGCAAAAGCAAAAACATAATCTTGTTGTATTATCCAAAAGCATAATTTTTTTACAGAATATTTAACTTTGAACATCAGGTGAAGATGATCTATGTATCTCAGTATTCTTTATCTTATCTTCCTGTTATGGTGAATATGTTATTTTTTTGTAACAAAATGAATATTATATTTATGGAGTTTATCAACAAATCTTTTGTCTGTTTTTTACTTAATTTTGAATTAACAATTATTTAAATAAACCCTTATAGTAAAGTAAAGATGTTGTTGATAAAAACCAAAATTATGGTTATCAATTAGTGACAAAATGTCCGTCAAATGTCCGTCAAATGTCCGTCAAATGTCCGTCAAATGCATAGTGGAGACCATTAGAGCATAATTCCATAATGTCAAAATTATGAAAATTAATTAATTAATATATTCAGATTTAAGAAGTAAAGGCAATAGATAGCATTTTTGTTTTATAACCTATAAAAATGAGGATAATAAAGATGGATTCAATGGATTTCTGAATAAAATATCTCAATAAAAATATTGGTGAAGGAACCAATTTGAATAATCCCGATGGCTAAAACCAACTTCTAGAGATAGTTTTAAGTAGAGAACTTGATTTAAAATTAAAAAAAGAAATTTGTTTAAAATTATTTTGTCTCATTGTTTATATAAAAAAGGATCTCTGAAGTTCATTATTAAAATATTTAAAACAATGAGAAACATTAACCCAAATAAATTCAATTAAAGTAATACCAATATAAATTCAAAAGAATTAGCAAAAAATTCCTAAGTAAAAGCAATTGATTTGAAATGATCTCGTAAAGGAAAGAAGCCCTCAATTTTAAATTTTAACAACTTCGCCAATCCCAAAATTATCTTTCTATATATGATCATACAGCAGAGGAAACTGTACCAATCCAAGATAATTCTCTTTTACCTTCTTCTCATACATGGTGAACAGTTTCCTGAACCTTTTGTGCCATCATGAATTTGTTCTCTCTACAATCCATCTTTTTGCAGGATGCTTTTTACGATTTGAGCAATGTTGTATTATAACATTGACCTCCTCCTCCTCCTCTTTTTCTTTTATTGGGAATATGTAGTACATATCCTCATTTGATTAGTTCTTGTTCTTCTTGTTCGGAATTGGATGTCTTATCTAAACATAGATATTGAAGTTTTCTTCCTCCTCTTTCTCCTGTTTTAGTTTTATATGCTGGTGGTCGTTTGATAACTATATTATCAACTACATCTGTTACGTTTGATATCATGTGTACTGGCTGAAGAAGAAATGAGTGCAGATAGATAGATTCCTTTTTTATCTGTTAAAAATATGTCTTTTTGTTTAGCCTAATTTGCTTCTTCTATCAGTAGGATTATGTCAGGTCATCACCCCCTAAAGGTGACTTTATGGATGTGCTATCGATGGATTACCAGGTCCAATTAATAACAATACAGTCATCATAGATTTTCAGTAATCTGATCTATCCTGACTTTTTAAATATATCAAGGCCATTCCACTTATGAAATCTACGATGACAGGTATATAGAACACGACCAGTATTATTTGAGTAGCATTTTCCACTCATATCCTAATATTCTCAGTACATAGATAATTCCATCAACCACTTATCTGTATGAAATAATTGGCAGACTAACTGTGTCTTGAGGGGAGGTTTTCCTTTGGGAAAATACTCTTAATCTCATTCCATATTTCATCATGAATATTGAGTTTGTTAGATTGTTCAATTTTTCTCATTCTTCTGGATGAAGGCCACAGTTTATCAAAAAAAGAAGAGCTATAATCCTATCGAATTTTATATGTGCTCTTAATTTGGTCTTTTTTATTCAAATTTGTATTAGAATTTATAAAATTATTGTATATGTTTAAAATAACAAAACAACATATTTGATTGGAATAATCTATTCTAATCATTAACTGTACAGAATCTTTGGATTTATTTTACATATTTAAAAAGTAGAAGTTTTTTGTTTCAACAATCTGATCATTTTGCATTAAATAATGTTTGGCTATAATTCAAAGCATCCATATTTATTACATTATCTTAATAGAGGATCCTAGTCGTATGCGATGATTAAGATAATATATTGTTTGATTCTAATGGTACGTCTGTTGTTACCCGCTTAGATTGTACTTATAAAGTAAATAACCGTAATTTAATATAATCTGTTGATAATTTAGTATAGTTAAAACTATTTTCGAATCATGCAACAAAGAAAATAGAAATCTACAGAAAAAGTTATTATTCATATGAACTTAGTGTAAAATAGTTGCCATTTAGAAAACCGAATGGATTAAAAAAAATCAATAAAACAATTTTTGGAAAAATTATATTTGTAATACTGATTTTTTCGATATTCACATCATTTAACAATCTTTTACCATTGAAAAATTCCTTTGAAGTAGCAGTAAAAGTAAACCCTTTAGTAATGATTAAGCAGAAACAGGAGAATAATAAAACATTATCAGTATCATCTTTAGGATTGCCTTTTAAAAATATGACCTTATCTAGCGGATTGACGATAAAAATTAATCAAGGCAATCCTCCGCAAATAAATAATTTTAATATTCCAAAAGGCTACAAAATTGAACCTATTTTGTGGAATTTAGATTTAGCAGGTACAGTTACTTTTGATAATAAAGGAAATATGTATATTGGAGAATCAGGGGCTACAGTCGGTGGATTAACGACTCATCCCCGTATATTAAAATTAGATCATCAAACGGGAAATTTGACAATATTAGCTGATAGATCATTAGCGCCTCCAATTCAGGATATAAAATTTTATCAAGGGCAATTGTACGTATCAAATGCAGGTAAGATTTCTGTTGTTGATCCTATAAAGGGCACAGTCCAAGACATTGTTGCAGGATTGCCTGCTGGTGGAGATCACAAGACAAATCAAATTGCATTTGGACCAAAAGATGGTAGATTGTATTTTAGTCAAGGTTCTGCAACTAATAGCGGTATAGTAGGTATAGATAATGATTTGCCGGATTTAGGATGGCTTGCTGATGCTCCACAAATACATGATGTTCCTGCTAAAAGTATAACATTAACTGGAAAAAACTTTACAACACCTAATATTATAGCACCCGGTCCTAAGAATATAAGCTCGACTGGATATTTGAATGGAAACTTTAAAGTCAAAGTTAGCAGTATTACCTCAAAATCAAATTCCGTTGGCAAGAATGGCAGTAATTATTTGGCTAATGTTACAACAGGCGCTTTCCAATCTTTTGGTAACAGTACAGTCAAGGGCGAAAAAATTAAAGGAGATATATTTTGCAATGCTTGTATTCTAAGCACAAAGCCTGATGGTACTGATCTAAAAGTAGTTGCATGGGGAATAAGAGATCCTGAAGGATTGGCATTTGACAAAGATGGTAAACTTGTGGTTACAGTACAAGGTGATGATGAACGAGGAAGCAGACCCATCGCAAATGATCATGATAGAATATACAAAATAGATGTAAGCAATGCAACTGAATTAGGAAAATTCTATGGATGGCCTGATTATGCATTTGCAGGTGGTAAAGAAAATGAGACGATGCCTGTAACTAATCCTATATTTCATTCAAATAAAGATAATCAACCACTTAATTTATTATTAAAAAATCCACCACCAGTTGAGAAAAAAGTATTTGCAGATGCTGGATGGGGAAGTATAGTAACTCAAGCTGTTCTATCGAACAATACCAGTACAAATAATACTAGTACCAGTAATAGCGATAGCAACATATCTAATAATAAATTCGGATTTGATGGAAAAATATTCTTTGCTGAAAGAGGATCTTATGCCCCTATTACAAAAACCTCATCAAGTAAAGGGCAGATGACCTCTGTTTTTGGAGATAATAATACTATAATAGGCCAGGTAATCCCGGGAACAAATGATACTATAGGACAAAAAATTGTCATGCTTGATACAAAGACTGGAAAAATTGACAACTTTATATCATTAAAAAAACCTGATCCTACTTTTAGACCAACCGGTGTAGCATTTAGTAACGATGGAAATGCCATGTATATTGCAAGTATAGGAAAACAAGAAGTAAGAAATACTTTACCAAGCGGTGTATCATTGCCCATTCCTCAAACATGGGTTTATCAACACACAGGAATAATTTGGAAAGTCACAAAAAATTCCTCATCCTCATCAACAACAGCAATACTACCAGCCTCAGTACAAAAACAAAAAATAATACTATCCCCAAAAGATTTTAATGTTACAATAAATTCAGGCAATCCTCCTCTCCCAACAAATCAAATCAGCATAAAAAATGGGTATAAAATACAACCAGTGTTATGGCATTTGGAACTACCTGTTTCAGTGGCATTTGACAATAAAGAAAATATGTACATAGCCGAATCAGGTCTTAATTATGGAGGTTTATTTACACCTCCACAAATACTAAAAATTGATCATAAAACCGGAAATCTATCTATTTTTGTTGATAGAGGTTTATCCAGACCATTATTACATATCGATTTTCACAATGGGAAATTATATGCAACAAATGGTGGAAAAATTTCTACTATTGATATGAATGGAATTATAACTAACATAGTATCTGGATTACCTGCTTTAGGAGACCATTGGGTCGATGGCACTGCATTTGGAACTGATAAAAGAATGTACTTTGGAGTGGGAGTTGCTACAAATACTGGAATAGTGAATATGGGGCGAGATAATCCCTGGGCAAAAACATATCCTAAATTCTACGATGTACCATGCAAAGATATTACTTTAACAGGTAATAATCATATTACAGATTATTATTTTGAGCCTCAAGAAAAGAACAAATCTGCAATAACTGGTGCATATGTACCATTTAATACTACAACGTATAAAGGAGAAATAGTAAAAGGTGGAATTAAACCATATGAAGGTGTTTGGCCAGGATATGGATGCTCTGGATCTCTTCTAAGTACAAAAGATGATGGTTCTGATATCCATCTTGTTGGATGGGGATTTAGACATTTAATTGGTTTTACATTTAACAATAGTGATAAGAATTTGATAGTATCCATGAATGGGATGGATGAAAGAGGTAGTAGACCTATAGCTCATGATACAGATAAAATATATAGCATCGATGTTACTAATCATAGTAACTGGGGTAAATGGTATGGGTGGCCTGATTATATTAATTATGGTGAACCGGTAACTAATCCCGAGTTTAAAAGTGCTTTTGAGATTCCTAAAAATAATAATACAATCGTATTTTTAATGCAAAAGCATCCACCGGTAGTGATTCCTTCTCTTATACTCAAGGTCGGGGCGGCTGTTGGAGAAGAGAGATTAATAAATGAGAGTAGCAAATTTGGATTTGATGGCAAAATACTGTTAGCAGAATATGGAACACTTGCCCCTCAAACACACCTTTCTGCAGATTCACCATTTCAGATGTATATTGGCGGGGTTATGGGGCAAACAATCGGACAAGATATACAAATTTTAGATCCAAAAACATTCGCACTCGATAAATTCATAGGCATAAATACAGCTAACGGAGCTTTCAGACCCTTTGGAATACAATTTGGACCCGATGGAAAAACTCTCTACATATCTAGTGTTGGAAAAGATGAGGCAAGATTAATAACTCCAAATGGAGTCCAATTGCCTTTTACTATACCTTGGTCCATTCCAACTACAGGTTCAATATGGAAAGTAACAAAAATAAATTGAAAGCAAATTGGTAGCAGAGATAAATAATCGAATATATTTTTCCCCCTTTTTTTATATATTTCCAAAGATTAAATCAAATAGAGTATAATAATTTGATGAGAATAAATACACAAAGGTTAAAAGTATCCATTTGAAAATCTAGGTCAAACTTATGGATTCTATTGAAAATTCTGAAAAAAACTTCAAACAATGGTATGAACAAGAGCGCAAAGGTGTTATTATTATAGCATGCGGACTAACTATATTATTAGTTATTTTAATAACTCAATATGTTTCCATCGGATCACTGTCAGTTACCCATAGTGATAATATTGTCTATAGAATTTCCATAAATGAGGAACAAATTAAATCCTTAAACGATATTGCTTTGCCTACATTAATTATTTTTCTTCTTGGTTTAATCTTTACTATCATAGGTTCTGGACTAGTTCTTTTAAACTGGTTTAATGAATATTCAATTACTATTTGGATAACAAAACAAATCCAAAGAGATAGTGTATACTCAAAAATACAAAAACATTTATCAAAAAAAATTTTTTTGCTTTCATCTATTTGCTATTTTTTAATAATATCTTTATTTTCTAGTACTATAATTTATAGACCTTTTTCATCATTTTCGCAATTATACAATGCTGCTATTCCATCTTGGCATATCATCGGATGCTGTGGAACACCTGGAGCCTATCCCGTTTTAACAGTTTATTTTACAAACCATTTTGGTCTTTTATTAATCCCATTAAACCTGATCTTATCATCTTTTCTCTCTTTACTCGTTGGAGCAAATGTGCTACTTTTTGTCTATAAAATACAAAATAATCGCAAAAAAATTAAAAGAGAACAAACGCCATATTGCAATATCGCTAACAGAAAAAATTCAACTTTTCTAGGTATAGGATCTCTAGTAGGATTATTTGTAGAATGTCCTGCTTGTGCAGGAAATTTGATCGTGTATTTGATTGGATCCAATTTAACAGCAGGTGGAGCAATTGTACCTAATAGTATTATTACTGGAATTCAGCCTTTTTTTATTATTGTAAGCTTTATTCTATTGATTATCCCGTTACTTTTAATTAGAAAAAATATATCTCAAACTATGAAAAAAAGTAAATGATCTTAAATATAATATTCAAATTAAAATAAAAACTTTTATAATAACTATGATTACAAGATTTGGTAATGGTCAATAATCATCAATGGATCTAATTAAATAGTACATTTATACTATTGTATAATATGAAAACAAAACCAAGTCCATCACTATCTTTTATTTTTGTAATCATTGTAACAATTACAACAATTGTTGGTATAACCTCTTTTAGTTTACATCAATCAACATTTGCACAAAACAGTAAATTCATTGCTAATTTATTAAGTTCAAATGAAGTACCCCCTGGTCATTCAAAGGCTGCAGGTATGGCAGAATTTACGACAATGGATAATAGTATAAAATATACTATTGTCATTAATGCTATTAACGGTGTTATGGCAGGCCACATTCATCTTGGAAAGGCAGGCCAAAATGGTGATATTATAGCAACGTTATTTGATTTTAAATCGCCACAAAGCAAAGTTATAGAAAAAGGTGTGCTCACATCAAGTAGTCTATTAGGACCATTGAAGGGAAAACAGGTATCTGACTTGATATCTGCAATGAAGAATGGTAATACATATGTTAATGTTCATACTAAAAATAATCCAAATGGCGAGATTAGAGGACAAATAGTGGCTACAAAATGAAATTTGTAAAATCTTGATATTGGTAAATTTGTGTATGTATATAATAAATTCGAGTGGGAATATATGTGCACACTTTAAAATTATAATTGGTATACCATTTAGATTATGTATTCAAACCTTATCGAAAATTTTTCTGTTTATTTTAGAAATTCATAGTTTGTATATTTATGTTAATTAGTATAGTAAAAAACACAAACCGTATATTTCTTATTTCATTCTTTAACAGGTGGCTTAATCTTGTATTGGTTAAAATCTTGATAATAAATCGTATAGTTATTATTTTCTTTTAATTTAATTCTGAATAGATTTCCCTATTAGTTTTTATTAGTATTTCTGAAGTAACATATTATGATCTATTGCAGTTTACTAAAGGTATTACGTTATATCTTTAACTATTTTTAAAACCATGTAACAAAGCAATATAAAATATAAATCAAATAAAATTTAAGTCAAATACTTGATTATAAAAAATATCATTGTTTTTGCCCGTTACCTCCAAACAGACCTTTAATTCCTTGCATAACACTTCCAGCAGCATTAGAAAGACCTTTGCTTGTCTGATTTTGCAAAGCAGCGCCTGCGCCTTGGGTTCCATTGTTAGATGAAGTTTGGCTTGTTTTATTCATTGCGGTAGCACCCGCTCCGGCTTTTGTTTGATTGACTTTATTAGTACTTTGAGCATATATATTTGTCGTAGTGATAATACTTGCTGTAAAAAGTGCTAAAGATACTATTAATGGGAAAATTATTTTATATGCCATCACTAAGAATCTTTAATAATGATTTTTATATTTATTGATTTTCTTATATACTAAATCATTTCTTCGATATATGACATATACATCTACAGTATTGCATCCTTCCACTCTATTGATATATAATGGAAAAGTATTCAGTGGAGTTAGTCGACTCTAAATTTAGAGAAGGTTTGACCTTTTCCCAACTCCAAATACCATTAGAAAAAGTAAAATTCAATCTTACATTAAAAAATAATATAAATCTAATAGATGATTCTTATATCGGGCCTATAATAAAAAATATTCCATCAGATCTTCCATTACCTAACATAGAGATAACCGCCTAGATTGCAACGGCAAATCAATCAAGGTATTAAGTACAGTAGAAAATAATACTAGTGATTTTTTTTAAATTCATTTAGAAAAAGATAAATACATACTTTTAGCTGTTGCAACATAGTTAACTGCAAAAGAGAAAATAACAGGATATTCAATATATAATTATCCTATACGTATAATTGATAACTTATTAAATTTAATGTCAAATGATCATGTCAATATCTAATCTTTAAATGATGTTTGAATTGAGATCAATCCATATAATAATTCTTTAATGTATTGGATTATCCATTAGAATAAACCATATACTTTCAAAAATAAATATTAAACAAAACATATACTGAAAAATATTTTAGAATATGCTTTGTTACATGATTATTTAAATCTGATTTTACTATTTGATCTTTCTAAATAGTTATCATTTTGTTGCACAATGGTGCTTTCAACATCATTTCTTGTATCAAGTTCTTTAATCTAACCTCCGAGTATACATATTCACCAAATCTTCTTTCTATTGAAGAGAATATCGTTTCTACAAACAATCCATCTTTGCCCATATCTTTTACTATCTTTCACTTTTGTAAATCATTTCTTTGAGCTAAACCTGATATATTTCTAAGGATGTTCTCTGTTTTCTATCTCTCTAACTCTAGAATTCTTTCTCACTTTAATACATGACAAAATTTCGTTGTCTTATGGATACATTAAAATCGCATTACTATCATAAACTCCATCACAGAATAGTTTGTCTATTACTTCGGTTATCATGCCATCTGATTTTATAACACCAATGACATTATATCGTCTTCAAAATCCTTCTTTATTATCCACACCTTTAATCTTGATATCCAAAAGATTTATTCTTCTTCTTATTGTGGTATAGTCGGGAATAGAAGGTAATTTTTCCTTTAGTATGCCATTGAGAAATAACTTCTTTGGTTGGTCTATACGGAAGATGAAAGTATATTTTGACATATACAAGTAAAAGAAAAAGGTAAAGATAATGAAAGGGCTCTTAATCCAACTTGTCCTGGTTCATCCCTTTCCCATATTTCAGTTATCAATAACATCAAAGCCTAGCAAGATTTTACCTTCTCTAACTAGAGATTGATTGTAGGCAGACCATTTCATATTATTTCTTAAAGAGGGTTAGCTAAATGTATTATTGGGAATCATGCAACAAAGTAGAACAGAGCGCTTTGACTATTTTCCATCTAGAAAAAAGAACTGTAAACCAAAACAATTTTAAAAATGGTTTAATCTATTTACCTTACCTACCTTATAACAAGAAATTGGATATATTAACTTTACAGAGTCTGATCTTATTTGGATATAATTTTATTTCTTATAAGAGCATCTTCTGCGTCTTTCTCACCATCTTGTATTAGTTTATTTATTGTAGCAATAGAAAAATCGGCATCTTCAAATATATAGCGATGACCTTTGCTTTCTTTTCGCTCTATATGTATTAATTTTTCCAGTATTACTCCTAGGCCATTGGAGACAAGGTCATTATATTCTTTTTTTATCTCATCTAATTGTGATTTTGTCTTTGCATTTTTATGGTGATAATTGGGACTATTCTCTTTATTGCCTTCAAATATTATCTCATGCATTTTTTCTATAAGCGATATATGTTTTTTTACAATATCTGATGTTTCTTCAGCTAATCGGATAGATGTATCATGAAATAGCATATCTCTTACTCTGTGATATGTTTCAGGCATATTACTTGCAAGTTTTTCTTGTTTAAGGGGAAATACATCAGAGATATATGCTATTTTTTTATATCTAGGCGATGCTTTTATTACAGATTTTAGTGGAGTATTGTGTATAAATGAGCCATCCCAAAAATAATTATTATTTATTTTAGTCCAGGGTAAACCATATACAGCATAACCTGCAGAAGCCATAACATGATCTATAGTAATATCCATATTATTGCTATCAAATGTTGTAGGTTCGCCTGTTTGTATATTTGTAGCTGTTAGAATAAGCCTAGAAGGCAAATAGTCTCCATCATCTCCGGCATCATCATGTTTGTTATCTTTGTAGTAATTTTGTTGTTGTCTTTTACTACCGCTACTGATGCCTTCTTCTGATTGTTGTTGTCCTGTTCTTCTTTGAAGTTTTGTAAAATCAACATATTTACTTATTGTATTTTTAAAACGAGTAATATCATAAAGGTAAGGAGAATTAAAAAAATAGTAAAAAGGAGATCCACCGCGTTCTATCCATATAGGAGTAAATGCTTTAGGAATTCCCCATAAAAGTGCATTCAGAGCTGCTAATTCAGATCTTTGTTTATCCGAGCAAAACACTAATGGTGGATGTTTTTCAGCTAAATCCATCCAAAAATTCTCAAGTGTTTTTACTGAATCTCTAATTCCATATTTCTTAGAATAACCGGATGCTAGTATTGCAGCATTAATACCTCCGATAGATGTACCTGCTATAATGTCAAATTTTATATCATATTTAGCTAGAACTTTGCAAACTCCACATTCATAAGCACCAAGAGAGCCTCCACCTTGGTTTACAAGAATGGTTTCATACTGATGTTGTAGCTTATTGTTATGTATATTATGTATTTGATATTCTTTTTGCGAAGTTGCCATACTTTATTATGTTTAATTTTATGATTAAAGAATGTTATCCTATTTAATATATGCATGTTCTTTTTGTTAGATTCATTAAAGAATCATATCCTATTTGTGACATTGATTTTATCGTTTTTGCAAGTCTATCATTGATGATGGCATCATTATAAGTCAAGTGTCATCAAAAATGTCGTTATTCCATTTTCCAAATCTTCTATCAAGATATTCGGTTACTGCATCTTTTTGTCCTTCTATGATGGTATAGAATCTGTTTACATATACATCTATTTTTATCTCTAATTTACTTTTCTTTCCTCTGTATCATGTGAAAGTTCCAAGTATATCCTTTATTAACTTGATTGATTGTTCGGTTTTACAGTTATAGTATATCATTATCTGATCTAGTAAAATAGATAATAGTACAATTTCAGATACAGACTGAAATCGATATACCGGTAATTGGTCTATCCTAAAAACTGATTTTATTTTCTATCAGCGGTTCGATGGATATCCTTCTACGACTACAGGTAAATGCCCTATTTCAGATTCATAAAAGCATACAAGCTCAAACCTATTTTTGGAATATTCCATATCTTTCAATAGGACAAATCAGGTCTGCTCCCAATGTATTTTTGCTATAATCAGAGTTTCTTAGCATCGTATCCCGGGTCAGCTATTGTATAAAATACAGATGATAAAGAGAATATCGAAGAAGATGATGATAAAGGGACATACATCTTATTGTCCGGAGCATTAGCAGTAGTAACGTCTGCAGTTAAAGGTAATACAAGATCCCATATTGCTACGGTACATGTAAGATGTAGTTTATATCCAAAAATCCATCGGATAATTGCCCGTACCATTTTCTTTACATTGCCAATTAATCTAAAAATATATACATATCCCCATATCAAAATCACATAGAAATTTATTGTTATTGGAAAGAACTATACATCCAGATGGGACATAAAAGAAATAGGTTTCTTTAAGAACTACTACTTCCTTTAATTGATATTACATATATTGTATATATTACTTATATGATGGCTGCTTTTTAAAATCTATATTCTAAAAGTTCAATCACATATTTAACAATGTATAAAATTCTTGATATAGTAGATATTGGAAATATTATATAAAATGCAAACAAAGAAAACTTCTAACAAGATATTTAATTGGCTTCGACTTTTAATTGCATCAAGAAAATATAAAGTTACAGCATGAGTGCAATGGATAAAAAAACGTTCGATCTTAGGAATATAAAGAAATATTTTTGTAGCAATTAGGAAAATTTTTTTATTTTATTTGTTTGTGGAAAATGCATTATTGAAGCATCACAATACAATGTTCTTCCATGTAGAGCATTTGTATAACTGATTGTTTATTGTGGGATGATTTTATCTTTTATATAATATAATAAAATATGTTATTTAATATGTCCCATAAAGATAAGACAAAAGATATTCTTTCTGTAAATGTTTAATTTTGACGCTCCAAAAATTCGATTTGCATTATAAAATTATGTTCATTTTGTTAAAATTATTTGTATAATGGTCTGTAAAACCAAATTCATTTGATTAAATATTGAAGACTAGATAATGATAGATATAAAATAAAAAAATGTATGTGTAGCAGGCGTTATTTATTTTTGATATGTTTTTTGTTTGTATTCAAGAATTTTATAGAGGTTATTCAAATTCCCGATGATGTTCTGCTTTTTTATGAGATTTAATTAAATCTAGCAATGGCCCCTTTATTTCTTTAACAGGTTCTTTAAACAATATTATTGTCTCCTGCTCTCCTTTTCCATCCTCTCTTTCTTCTTGCCTCTCTTTCTTCTTGCAATATATGTTCACTTTCCATTTTTCATCATCTAGATCTGGATAATCAGACCTATAATGAGCTCCTCTACTTTCCTGTCTCATAATGGCACTCTTTATTATGGCCTCGCAAACAATAAGGGAAGACTTTACCTCGAAAGTTAATACCACTCTTTCATCATTAATTTCAAATTCTTTTAATATATTATCTTTAGAATAAAATTTCTCTCTTATTTCCAAAATTCTTTTCAATCCATTTTGGAGCTTTTTCTCATCTCTTATTATTCCGGCGTTCTCTTTCATTACTTCTTGTATTTCTTTGAGAAAGGAAAGTGGTTCTTTAACTACAAAGATTGCATTATCTGGTATTTCTTTTTGATCATTTTTGTTTTGCCCTCCTTCTCTTTCTCCTCCTTCTTCTGTTACACCTTTTGCTAGAATAGCTGCTTCACTACCAGCAATTTTTCCAAAAACTTGCGTATCAAGTAGAGAATTCCCACCTAAACGATTAGCACCATGAATTTGACTAATTACTTCTCCAACCGCAAATAATCCCCTTATTTTTGTTCTGCAATTTATATCTACTACCACGCCTCCCATTGAATAATGGGCAGTAGGTCCTACTTCCATTTTATCTTTGGATATGTCAATCCCATTGAGATCTTTGAACTGTTTATACATTGAGGTTAGCCTATCCATAATTTTCTCCTTTGGTAGATGGGTTACATCTAGCCAAACTCCACCATGTTCTGTTCCTCTACCTTCTAGTATTTCATTATAAGCTGCACGAGCAACTACATCACGTGGTCCTAGCTCCATTTTCTCCGGACAATATTTTTTCATAAATCGCTCATTTTTTGAATTTAGTAAAATACCCCCTTCTCCACGTATTGCTTCAGTAGCTAAGGTACCACGTGCTTTCTCTGGCCACACCATTCCTGTAGGATGAAATTGTACCATTTCCATATCTACTAAATTTGCACCGGCTTCATATGCAAGAGTCATACCTTCTCCATGATTTTCAAACATTCTAGAACTACTAATTTCATATACTCGTGTATATCCACCAGCAGCAAGAATTAGAGATTTGCATTGAAATGTGATTATTTCTTTCTTTTTAATATCTATGCCTAATGCTCCTGTAATTTTGTCTACTTTCGCTTCTTTTTCATCATTTGCGATTTCTGATTTTAACAATTTTGTAATGTATATGTCATCCATTACCTTGATTTTTCGCTGTTTGACCTGCTCAATTAATACACGAACTATTTCTTGACCAGTCCAATCTTCATAAAATACTGTTCTTCTGTATGTATGAGCTCCAAAAAATCGTTGTGTTAATCTGCCATCTTTTTCCCTATGGAATCTAGCACCCCAGTTAACTAATTCGTTTACAGCGTCAGGTGCACTTTTGCAAAGTAATTCAACTCTTTGATAATCTGCTAAAAACTCTCCCTCACGAAGTGTATCAGTAGCATGTATCATCCAATTATCTTCTGGATCCATAGTCCCAAGCGCTGCATTGATACCTCCTCTTGCAAGTACAGTATGTGGATCTCCTTCTCTATTCTTGCTAATTAAAAGAACATTTGCACCATTATCATGAGCTTCAATTGCTGCTCGAAGGCCTGCAGAACCACCTCCTATAATAAGTACATCACAAGAGTGCATAGATACAGAATTTGTATTTGTAGTAGTAATCAATATGAAGTTCCCGTGGTAATAATTAATTTAACTTTCCTTCCTATAGCCATAAAAAGTATATTTTTAACCCCCTTCCAAAGTTAAATGATTAATATATAACAAGATTCTCCTTTTTTATTTACCTATTTTTTCTTATTGGCGTGTCTTTGAATTGCATTCTTTAATGTATCAGTAACTATTTGAATAATGCGAGGATCATCTATTTTAGGTATGATATAATCATCTTTCAATTGATTATCATCAATTATACTAGCAATCGCAGATGCAACAGATACAAGCATATCTTCACTCAAAGTATTGATTCTAAGATCAAGTAGTGCACGTAATATTGATGGAAATACTACTGCATTATTGATCTGATTTACAAAGTCTGATCTTCCAGTAGCTACAATTCTTGCTCCTGCTTCCATTGCATCAGAGGGTAGAATCTCTGGATCTGGATTGCTA